>VBLD01000067.1:4776-12825 GCA_005879205.1 Deltaproteobacteria bacterium | reverse complement strand
TCACCTGCCAGTGGGAAACCTTGTTCGCCTCGATGGCGCCGCGCACCTCGCTCACCTGGAACCAGCGGAGGTTGTGGAGCGTATTCGCCGCCTTGGCGATGGCGCCGTTGATCGCGTCCTCGACCGTCTTGCTCGAGGAGCCGGTGATCTCGATCGACTTGTAGACGTGGTTCGGCATGATCGTCCCTCCTCGCGCGGCGTCTAGCGGAGCCGTGCGGCCGGTTTCAAGGCGGTCTCGGATCCGGCGCCCGATCCGACG
Source organism: Deltaproteobacteria bacterium (assembly GCA_005879205.1). Lineage (GTDB taxonomy): Bacteria > Desulfobacterota > Binatia > DP-6 > DP-6 > DP-3. The sequence goes on along the minus strand of VBLD01000067.1, from coordinate 12,566 downwards.
CTAGAACCCCAATCGGCGCATGCGTTAGCATAGTGGGAAGTCGTCCATGACCGGCCTCAGGATCATCGGCGGCGCGTTCAAGGGGCGACGACTCGTCGCCCCGCCGGGCCTGGAGACCCGGCCGCTGCCCGACCGCGTCAAGCAGTCGCTCTTCGACTGGCTCGGGCAGCGCCTGGACGGGCTCCACGTCGTCGATTGCTGTGCCGGGTCCGGCGCGTTCGCGTTCGAAGCGCTCAGCCGGGGTGCCGGCCGGGTGGACGCGATCGAGCCCGGCCGGCACGCGCTGCCGGCCCTGCGGGTCAACGCGGCGAAGCTCGGCAACCCGCCGGGTCTCGTCGTGCATGCACTCCCGCTCGAGACGGTCCTGCCACGGCTCCGCGGGGTCGATCTCGTCTTCGCCGACCCGCCGTTTCCGTGGTATCGCGCTGGCGCCACGCGGATCGCCGAGCTGCTTCGCCTCGGCGCCGGAACCCTCTCGCCCGCCGGACGGCTGATCATCCGGGGCGAGCGTGGCGCTGACCTGCCCGAGACGTCGAGCGGACTCGTGGAGCGCGAGCGCCGCACGTATGGACGGAGCTGGCTCGCGCTGTTGGACCGCGAACCCGGCGCGGACTCGGGATCCCCGGGCAGCTGAACGTCGGTGCGCTACACCGTACGCGCGCCCGGCTCGCTCGGCGAGTGTCTCGGCCGCCTGCTCGCGGAGGCATCGGGCCGCACGCGGAAGCAGTTGCTCGCCAGCGGCCGGGTGCGGGTGAACGGGGCGACGGCGCGGCGCGCGGACGTCGCGCTCGCCGCTGGCGACGTCGTGGAGCTCGCGACACGAGGGCCCCGTGCGGCGCTGCCACCCGGTCTCCAGCTACGGCACGAGGACGACGAGCTGATCGTGGTCGACAAGCCTGCCGGCCTCCTCACGATCGCGACGGAGCACGAGCGCCGCCGGACCGTGTACGCGCATCTGACGGCCCTCGCGCGCTCCCGGCAGCCGCCGGCCCGGGTCTTCGTCGTCCACCGGCTCGATCGGCTCGCATCCGGACTGCTCGTCTTCGCCACGTCTCCCGGCGCGAAGCGAACGCTCCAGGCGCAGTTCGCCGCGCATACCGTCGAGCGGGCGTACCTGGCGGTGGTGGAAGGCCGGGTCGCGCGGCCCGCGGGCACCGTCGTCAGCCGGCTGCTCGACGATGCGCCGGGACCGGTGCGTCAGACGCGCGACCCGCAGCGTGGTCGCCAGGCGGTCACGCACTGGCGCGTGGTCCGCGCGGCCACGCGCCACACCCTGCTAGAGGTGCGGCTCGAGACCGGGCGGCGCAACCAGATCCGCGTCCACCTCGCCCGGCTCGGGCACCCGATCGCCGGCGACGTCGCGTACGGCAGTCGGACGGATCCGTTCGGCCGGCTCGCGCTTCACGCGCACGTGCTGGGCTTCGAGCACCCGGGGACCGCCGCCCGCATGCGCTTCGTCTCGCCGGCACCCGCCGCATTCGCGAAGCTCCCGGCGTGATCGACGTTCGCGCGGTCACGGCTCACTTCGTATGAGGCGCGTCGTGATGTCTCCGCACCAGGCGTAGCTGGGACGGCGTCCGTGGCCGCAGAATCGGCAGCACCGGCGATGCGATCGGAGCCCCGTGGAGGTCGATGAGATGCCGTTCGCGAGCGACCCAGCGCCGGACGAGCAGCGTGCCGCGATCGCCGCTGCACCAGAGCTTGCCACTGACGTGCCAGCGCGGGAGCCAGACGCTCCGCTTCCCGATCCGGCAGAGCAGGGCTGGAACCGTTGCTTTGATGACCGTGACGTCCCGGAACGTCACGAGGTCATCGACGTCGTACGTGGCCATGGCACGATGCTCCTTCCGGAGTCCGCGCCGAGCACACGTGGGTAGGGATGCCGCCCTGCACAAACGCGCTGCGGGGCTCTGAACGGGCTCGGATGCAACCGTATCGGACTTAGTGATGGTGCCGCAAGACGCGGGACGGAAAGAGTCGAGTGTAGGGCCGCACCCTGAGAGGGGCACCAACTGGAGAAATGACCTTCACGCTCGAAAACTTGACAGACGACCCGATTGCGACTACGGTTGCCGGCTTCTCGCTCGGGTCACCGCGGCGACTTTCTGCCTCCTGGGTCTCAGTGCGAGACCGCCTCGCGCTCAAAGGCCTCCGCGCGGTCGGCGTCAATTCAGGCCGCACCAAGGGAGGTGCTATGCATTTCGCCCAGGGACCGGTTCGCCGGTTCTCGTCCGCCCGTCCCCACGGTTCCATCTTCGCGGTCGGGCGGCGCGTATACGTGGCTGGCTCGGGGGCCCTCGACGGCCGGGTGGCGTTGACCGACGATGCCGGCGAGAATGCCGTCGCGACCGTCGCCGACGGCACCGAGGTCGAGATTCTCGCCTGGCGGCCGCGTGGGTCCGCCGGCACCCGCTACCGCGTTCGGTCCGTGCGCAACGGCCTCGAGGGCTGGATCGCCGTCGCGAACCTGCGTGGCGCACGATCTGCCGTGTCGCCGGCCCCGGCGGTGCCCCCGCGGTTGGCCACGGGCTCTTCGGTGCGGCCACGGACCGAACCCGGGGATTCCAGGCGTCGCGTCAGCCAGCGTTCGAGGTGACCGAGGTGGGATCAGCGGAAATGGGTAGCGAGCATTCACCGCGGCGCGTGCCGCCGGTCTTGGGAAGGTGGGGCATGGAGGAGTTCGTGGAGGCGGATGTTCGGCGCCTCGTCGCACACTGTCTTGGAGTCGGTATCGAGGAACTGGTCTCCGAGGTCTCGCTGCGTGACGACCTGGCTGCCGATTCGCTCGATCTCGTCGAGCTGGCGATGGCGCTCGAGGCGGAGTTTGCGATCGTCGTGACGGAGGCCATCCTCGATCGGGTGCGGACCTACGGCGATCTCGTCCACGCCACCGGCGTCCTCGTCCGCACGCGCGGCGAGGCGGAAGCGCGCAGGACGGAGCCGCCCCTCCGCATCAGCGCGCGTATCACGCCGCGTGCGGGTGGATTGGCCGGCACCCTCGAGCGGACGGGCTGGTTCAGTCCGTACAGCGCCGAGACGGTCGCCGAGGACGCGCTGCGGGCGGGTCGTGGGGCACGGCTCGAGGTGACCGTCGCGGCGAGCAGCATGGCTGGCTTCGCCCGAGTGCAGCAGCAATTCGCCGGGCTCGATACGCGCGGCATTCAGGTGATCGTCCGGCGCGACGATCGGCCCCACGAGCCGCCCGTCCAATCCGCCTGGTCGAGCGACACGAGGTCGCGGCCGCTGGTGCAGAGCCTCCCTTGACCCACGTGGGTCATCCCCGGTGACCCGCAACATCGTCGACGAGACGCGGACCCACCTACAGATCGGACGTCCGGACGACGCGAGAATTGCACGCCGCATTGCGTGGCTGCGGGAATGAGCGCATAACCCACCACGTCCTCTTGTTTGCGCGTGATGCGCGCCCGTCGCTCTCGCGACGATCTCGGCTTCTCGCTCAGGCAACTGCGACCAAACCACAGCCGCCCCGGAGGGGCAGGAGAGTTGCCATGGGCAAGAAGATCTTCGTCGGGAACCTATCCTTTTCGACCACCAGCGCGGAGCTTGAGTCGCTGTTCTCCCAGATGGGGACGTGCGAGTCGGCCACCGTCGTCACCGACCGCGGCACCGGCCAGTCGCGTGGCTTCGGCTTTGTCGAGATGAGCTCATCGGGCGAGGCGGGCAAGGCCATCACGGAGCTGAACGGTCGCGAGGTCGGTGGCCGGCAGATCAACGTCAGCGAGGCGCGCGATCAGGAGCGCCGGAGCGGCGCGGGAGGACGCGGCGGATACTCGGATCGCCGCAGCTACTGAGCGAACGAGAAATGGTTGCGCGCCGCGTGGCGCGCAACCATTTGACGCGTCGCGATTTGACAGCGGCGACGCGTGGGCGTAGCTTGAACTCAAGTTGTCTCCGTGCCCCGGATCGATGATGAGTCGATCGGGGCCCCCAGAGGCGGCCCCACCGCCTCGCGGCCATGGCCTCCGCGCGGTTGGCGCCTGATTCAGGCTGCGACCAAAAGGGGGTACCGATGTCCGTTCCGCGGGGTTCTGGGTGGCATCCGTTTTCCCAGGCCCGGGCGTCCCGGTCTGGCAACGACGGTCCGATCCACGCGGTCGGTTGGCGGGTCGTCGTGACCCATCCGGGTGGCGGGTCCAAGCGTGTGGCGCTCACGGACAGAGAGGCCACCTCCGCGCTGGACACCGTCGCCGCGGGAGCCGAGGTCGAGATTCTCGCGTGGCACCCGAGCGCCAAAGGAACCCGCTATCGCGTGCGATCCACGGACGGTGGGGTGGAGGGCTGGGTCGGCGCCGCGAGCCTCAAGTCCCGCCCGGGTCCTCCCTCGTCGGCAGGCACCGAGGCGGCGGCGCCGTCCGCCCATGTGAAGATACCCGTCCGCGGACCGAAAGACGCAGCTCCCGAGATCCGGACGCCGCCCTTGGCCTCGCGCGTGGCGACCAAGGTCGTCAGACGCGCACCGAGGAGCGCGAAGAAGGGAAGTCGGTGACGGCGAGGGAGCGAACAGCAACCGTGTCGATGGAGCCCTGGAGGCTCCAGCGCGTCAAGGAGGTCTCATGCCATCAGCGTGGTTTGGTCCGTGTCCTCACTGCAACGTCTCGCTCTCATACCTCGAGGGCGTGACCGGCAGTAACATGAGTCCCAAGTGTCCGTCCTGCCACGTGGTGATCAGCGTCTCACGCGCCACGTTCCTGGCCGCAGATCACTCGCGACTCTCGATGGCGTACAAGGCGCGTGCGCTCGTCAAGCGAAAGTGAGTCGGTATCCGCTTCAGAAGCGTTGCCCGAATCGTCGCCCACGGGAATCGGCGCCGGGTGACGGCTCCGCCGGGCTGGGAGCCCCGACCACCGGAGGGCGTTCGGTCTGGGACCGTTGTCCGAACCGTCTCCCGTCGGCGACGGGCATCGGCTGCGCCGTGGGAGGCTCCGGTGTGGGAAGCGGGACGAGTGTTCTGCGCAGGTTGCCGGCCGGGAGCCAGCCGTCGGCGCCGTTGGATGGCGCCCGGACGCGATAGAACGCGTCGCCCGCGACACGTGGTCGCCATGCGACCACTTCCACTTCGACTCCGTCGGGCAGCTGCGTGGCCGTGCGGACCTCGCCACTCTCGCTCGCTAGGAGCACCGACCCCGACGGGCTGGTCGGGCAATTCCCGAAGACGTGCTGCCCAACCGCGATCACGGGAGTCTTGCGCGAGGGTAGCCGGGGGACGGACCGGTTGCGGGATGGGAAGAACGCCAACGAACCTCCTCTGGGTAATGCGCTCGAGGAGCGAGGCAACACGGCCCGGTTGTACGGATCTCGACTCTCCGCGCCTTTCACGACGCTGTCAAACGCAGGGCGTCCGCTGCTCCTCGTTTCACCGCTGGGTTGCGCCACTCGCGCATGACTGCTATCCCCCATGACGTCCTTTGTTTGTGCGTGACCCTCCGCCCTCTCGACATCCGGACGATCGGTCTCTTCGCCCAAGCAAACCGCGACAAACTACGTGAGGCCCGCCGCGGGCCAGGGAGGCCAATATGGGCAAGAAGATCTTCGTCGGTAACCTTTCCTTCGACACCACCAGCGCCGAGTTGGAGTCGCTGTTCTCCGAGGTGGGGCAATGCGAATCCGCATCGGTGATCACGGATCGCGCCACCGGACGGTCGCGTGGGTTCGGCTTCGTCGAGATGAGCTCGGTCGCGGAGGCGCAGCAAGCGATCAACACGCTGAACGGCCGGGAGCTGCAGGGCCGCGCGTTGAACGTGAGCGAGGCGAAGGAGCGCTCTTCCGGCGGCGCCGATCGCCCGCGCGGTGGCTTCAGCGGCCGCCGCAACTACTAGGCGCCGTCAAGTGCGGTTCAAGGACGTCACCGCGTCTCACCAGCGCCTGCTTCGCGACGTCACCAACCGGATCTCGAGTGCGCTGGAGACCGAGTTCTCGGAGCTTCCGGGCGTGGATGGGCCGAACGTCGGCCTGATCCTGCGCGAGCGTCGTCGTCAGGTCGTGATGGAGATCCCGGGGGCCCTGCTCATGCAGGCCGTCGAGGATCTCAGCGCCCGGGAAGCCATCCGTGTTCGCATCAAGGGCCGGCGCGACCGGATGCTCTTCCAGGCGCCCCCGAGTCCTCTGCCCAAGCACATCGCGATGGCGCCGGCGCCGGGCGGGATGCACTTCGGCTTCGGCCGGAGCGGCGGGGGCTCGCGCGGACGGCGCTGAGCGCGCCGGTCGGTTCAAACCGCTCCCCGGCTCGACGAGCTACTCGACCGGCGTCGTCTCCCAGAAGACCGTCGCTGTGGGCAGCCTTCACTCCTCGACCTGACCTCGGCGCGCGGCACCGGCCGGCCTGCCGGCGCGGGTCCAGCGGCCGCTGCCCGCTGTCGGCCGCGCCGCAGGCACCATCGACGAGTTCTGGCGGCCGCGGCTCGCGACGTTGCGTTCCGTGCCCGCCGCGGCTATCGAGGTAGATTCGATGGGCATCGCCGTGGTGTCGATCAACGACAGGTTGGTCCGATGCGGGACGGCGCTCTTGCTGCTCTGGTCCGTGGCTCGGGCCGGCGAGCCGTCGCCGGTCACCGTCCATGCGCGCGCCGAGCCTAGCACGGTCACCATCGGCGCGCGCTTCCGCTACATGCTCGAGGTCGCCTCCGCGAAGGACGCCGAGGTGTTCGTCACCCAGCCGGCCGACCGCATCGGCGACTGCGACATTGTCGACTTCGGGATCGATCCGTCTGTCCAGCGCGACGGCGAGACCATCCTCTCGCGGTGGTACCAGCTCGTGTGCTGGGAACCGGGGCACCACCTCCTCGAGTCGCCGCCCGTCCAGTACCGGACGGCGGGCGAGGAGAAGCAGGACGCGCCCGGCGACGCGCTCGGCGTCACCGTCGAAAGCCTGCTCGAGAAGGAGCCGGGCGCCGCCGACATCCGCGACATCAAGGCGCCCGAGCCGATCCCCGTCGACTGGCGCCCGTACTGGCTCCTGGGCGGCGGCCTGCTCGCGGCGGTGCTCATCGCCTTCGTCCTCTACCGCACGCTCAACCGTCCGAAGCGCCCCGCTGCCGCCGCCCCGCCGCGGCCGCCCCACGTCGTCGCCGCCGCCGAGCTCGACCGGCTCCGTGCCCGCCGTCTCATCGAGCAGGGCGCGTTCAAGGAATACTACTCGGAGCTGTCCGACGTCGTCCGCCGCTATCTCGAGAGTCGCTTCAAGCTGCGCGCGCCGGAGATGACGACCGAGGAGTTCCTGATCGCGGCCGCGCGCGACGGCCGGCTCGCACCCGGGCATCGCCGGCTCCTCGGCGAGTTCATGACCGAGTCGGACCTGGTCAAGTTCGCGCGCCACCTGCCCACCATCGCCGACAGCGAGCGGGCCTGGACGGCGGCGCGCCGGTTCGTCGACGAGACCGCGGCCGCGCCGCAGGAGACGCTGCGTGCAGCTGGGTAGCCCGTGGCTGCTCGCGCTCGCCGCCCTGCTGCCGCTCGTGTGGCCGTGGCGCCGGCGTGCGCCGCGCACGGCGGCGCTGCGCTTCCCCACGCTGGCCGGGCTGCGCGCCGTGGCCCCCGCGGGCGCCGCGCGCCGGCGGATCATCCTCGCCGGGCTGCGGCTCGTGGCGCTCGGGCTCCTGGTCGTCGCCCTCGCCCGACCGCAGGCCGGCACCGCCGCCACCAGAGTGCATCGCGAGGGCGTCGACGTCGTGCTCGCGGTCGACGTCTCGGGCAGCATGCTGTCGGAGGACTTCACGCTCGCCTCGGGCCGCGCGAGCCGGCTCGACGCCGTCAAGGCGGTCGTCAAGGAGTTC
>VBLD01000067.1:0-4767 GCA_005879205.1 Deltaproteobacteria bacterium | reverse complement strand
ACGGCGCGGCCGGAGGACCGCGTCGGGCTCGTGCTGTTCGCGGCGCGGCCGTACACGCAGTGCCCGCTCACGCTCGACCACGGCTGGCTCCTGCAGAACCTCGACCGGGCCAAGGTGGGGATGATCGAGGACGGCACGGCGATCGGCTCGGGCCTCGCCACCGCCGTGAACCGGCTGCGCGCGTCGACCGCGAAGAGCAAGTTCGTCGTCCTCCTGACCGACGGCCAGCAGAACGCCGGCCGGATCACGCCCGAGACCGCCGCCGAGGCGGCCGCGACGCTCGGGATCAAGGTGTACACCGTCGGCGCCGGGACGCGCGGCCTGGCGCCGTTCCCCATGCAGGACATGTTCGGCAACCGGGTCTACCGCCCGGTGCAGGTGGACATCGACGAGAAGACGCTCGAGAAGGTCGCGCTGGCGACGCACGCGCGCTACTTCCGGGCCACGGACACGAAGAGCCTCCGCGACATCTACGCGGAGATCGACCGCGCCGAGAAGACGCCCTTCGAGGCGCCGCAGTTCATCGACTACCGCGAGCTGTATCCCTGGCTCGTGTGGCCGGCGCTCGGCCTCGTGCTCGCCGAGGTCGCGCTCGGCGAGACGGTCCTCCGGAAGCTCCCATGATTCTCTGGCGCGACACGACCAGCCTCCTGACGCTCCTGCTCGTGCCGGCACTGGCAGCGTTCTTTCTCTGGGCGCGGCGGCGGCGCGAGCGCGCCCTCGGTGCCTTCGTCGCCGCGTCGCTCCTGCCGGCCGTGGCGCCCGACGTCGACCGCCGGCGGCGCACGACGCGCGCAGTGGTCGTCTGCGGCGCGATACTCTGCCTCGCCTTCGCGCTCGGGGGACCGATGTGGGGCTTTCGCTGGGAGGAGGTGCGCCGCGAGGGGATCGATCTCATGGTTGCGCTCGACACCTCGCGCAGCATGCTCGCGACCGACGTGAAGCCGAACCGGCTCGGACGCGCGAAGCTCGCCGTCGAGGACCTGCTGGCGCAGCTCCAGGGCGACCGCGCCGGCCTGGTCGCCTTCGCCGGCAGCGCCTTCATCCAGTGCCCGCTGACGCTCGACCAGGGCGCCTTCCGCGAGAGCCTCGACGCTATCGACGTCGGCATCATCCCGCGCGGCGGCACCAACCTCGGCGCCGCGATCGACGCGAGCCTCGAGGCGTTCGAGGGCCGGCAGGGAAACCACCAGGCGCTCGTCCTCATCACCGACGGCGAGAGCCACGAGGGCGACGTCAAGGAGGCCAGCAAGCGGGCGCAGGAGCGTGGCGTCAAGGTGTACACGGTGGGCATCGGTACCACCGAGGGTGAGCTGGTGCCGGCGGAGACCGGCGGGTACGTGAAGGACCGCAAGGGGCAGGTGGTGAAGTCGCGGCTCGACGAGGAGACGCTCAAGCAGATCGCGAGCGACACGGGCGGCGTCTACCTGCACGCCGAGGGCGCATCCTTCGGGCTCGGCGAGCTCTACCGCGACTACATCGGCCTCATGGAGAAGCGCGCGCTCGCCTCGACGCTCGAGCGCCGCTTCGAGCACCGCTTCCAGATCCCGCTTGCGATCGGCTCGTCGGCGAGACCCGCGTCGCCGCTCGGCGGCGCCTCGGCTGGCGCCGGCGCGCGCCGGAGCCGACATGACCGGGCGCACGATCGCCGCCGTCGCGCTGGCCGCGGTGTCCGTCGGCTGGCTCGACCCGCACGCCACCGGACGCGAGGCGAGCCGCCTCTACACGGCGGGCAAGTTCGACGACGCCGCCGGTAAATACAACGAGGCGCTCGTCGACCAGCCGGACTCTCCCGTCCTCCACTTCAACCTGGGCGACACCCTCTACCGGCAGGGCAAGTTCACGGAGGCGGTGAACGCGCTCCAGCAGGTTCCCGGGAGCGACGCCGACACCGGCCGCACGGCGCGCGTCGCATACAACATCGGCAACGCGAAGTACCGCCTCGGCCAGGCCGCCGAGTCCTCGGATCCGAAGGCTGCCCTCGGCCTCTACGCCGAGGCCCTCGCGGCATACCGGCGGGCGATGGGGGCGGCGCCGGACGACGCCGACGCGAAGTTCAACCACGAGTTCGTGGAGAAGAAGATGGCCGACCTCAAGAAGAAGCTCGAGGAGCAGCAGAAAAAGCAGCAGCAACAGCAGGAGAACCAGGACAAGCAGGACGAGGCACAGCAGGATCAGCCGAGCCAGCAGCAGAAGCCCGAGCCGGAGGGCGATCGACAGAATCAGCAGCAGGACCAGCAACAGCAGCAGGCCGGGGAGCAGCAGCAGCAGCAACAACAGCAGCAGCAGGCCGCCGCAGGGCAAGCCGGCGAGAAGAAGGACGGCGAGATGTCGAAGGCGGAGGCGGCCGCTCTGCTCGACGCGCAGCGCGACCAGGAAGTGCGGCCCGACGAGGTCGTGAAGAAGCTCCAGGGCGCCGGCGTCGTCGAGGCGCCGGAGGACTGGTGATCGTCCGGATCCTGGCCGTCACGCTGCTCGTCCCCGCCCTGGCGGCCGCCGACGTCTCGGTGCGTGCGACGCTCGACCCGACGCAGGTGCGCGTCGGCGAGGCGAGCGACCTCTCGGTGGAGGTCGACGGGGCGCAGAACGCGGTCGGCCCCTCCACGCAGGTCTCGATCGTCAACGGCCGGATGACCGCATCGATCACGCACCGCTACTCGGTGGTCGCCAGCCAGCCCGGCCGCTTCACCATCGGTCCCATCACCGTGGAGTACAACGGCAAGACCTACGACGCGGGCAGCGTCGCGCTCGAGGTGGCCGCGGCGGGTGCGCCCGCCGGGGGCGGCCAGGCGGCAGCGCCGGCCGGCGACCAGCTCCGCCTCGCGCTCTCCGCGCCGCGGACGGAGGTTTACGTCGGAGAGCGGGTGCCGATCGCGCTCACGCTCACCATCGGTCAGGTGCGGGTCACCGACCTCCAGTACCCCACCATTGCCGGCGACGGCTTCGCGCTCGACAAGCTGCCCGAGCCCAGTCAGCGCCGCGAGGGAGCCGCCCAGGTGGTCGAGTTTCGCACCACGCTGGTCCCGATGCGCAGCGGCGCCCTCACGATCGGGCCCGCGACCATGAGCCTCAGCCTCCTCGTGCACTCGCGCTCTGCCGATCCCTTCTTCGGCAGCTTCTTCGGTGACCAGCGCCGGCCGATGGAGCTCCACTCCGAGCCGGTCGCGCTCGCCGTGCTGCCGCTGCCCGAGGCCGGCAGGCCCGCGGACTTCTCCGGCGCCATCGGCCACTTCCAGTTCGACGTGAAGGCGGCGCCCGCGGAGGTGGCGGTGGGCGATCCGGTCACCATCACGTCGACGATCAGTGGCGACGGGGCGCTCGACGCCCTGAGGCCGCCCGCGATCGCGGCGAGCGACCGGCTGCGGGTCTATCCGGTGCAGGTCGCGAACCAGCCCGCCGCGAATGCGGGCGAGAAGGTCTTCGAGCAGGTGGTGATCCCCCTCGCGGCGGGCACGGTCGCGCTCCCCGATCTCCGCTTCAGCTACTTCGATCCCGGGACGCGGAGCTACCAGACCGTCGACCGGCCGCCGATCGTGCTCACCGTGCACGAGTCGGCCGCGGCCCATGCGGCGCCGCAGATCACGGGCGGCGTCGCCGCGCCCGGCTCGAAGCCCGAGCGGCTCGGCCGGGACATCGTCTTCATCAAGGACGCGCCCGGCCAGCTCCGCCCGATCGGCGCGCGCCGCTGGCGGAGTCCCGTCTTCTGGCTCTTCCAGCTCGTACCGCTGGCCGTCTGGCTCGGCGCGCTCGCCGTCCAGCGCCGGCGCCAGCGGCTTTCGGGCGACGTGCGCTATGCGCGCTACACGCGTGCCGGGCGCGATGCGCGTGCTGCGATCGCCCGCGCGCGCGCTGCGCTCCGCGCCGGCGATCGCGCGACCTTCCACGACATGGTGGCCGGCGCCGTGCACGATTATCTCGCCGCCAAGCTCGACCTGCCGCCGGGAGCCGTCACGGCCCAGAGCGCAGCGGCCCGCCTCCGCGGCGCCGGCCTCGCCACCGACGTGGCCGCCGAGCTGGAAGCGTTCTTCACGGCGTGCGAGCAGGCCCGCTTCGCGCCCGCGGGCGCCGACGGCGCCGACATGCAGCGCACGCTCGAGCGTGCCGACGCGATCGTCCGGGCGCTCGAGCGCGAGCGGCGGCTCGGGCGCTCGCTCATCGCGGCCTCGCTCCTGCTCATCACGCTCGCGCGGGCCACCCACGCGATGGCGCCGGCGGAGACTCCGAACACGATCTTCTTCCACGCGAACGCACTGTACGGCGAGGAGCGGTGGGCCGAGGCGGCGGCGGAGTACGAGCGCGTCCTCGCCGTCGGGTGGGAGAGCGGCAACCTCTACTTCAACCTCGGCAACGCGTGGTTCCGCGCCGGCGACGTCGGCCGGGCGGTGCTCGACTACGAGCGCGCGCGCCGCCTCATCCCGCGAGATCCGGACCTGCACGCCAACCTGAGCTACGCCCGCGAGCTGACCGGAAACACCGGAGAGGACACCGTCTGGGCGCGTCTCGTCTTCCCGCTCGCCGGCCACGGGACGACGGACGAGTTGCTCGCTGCGGCGAGCGCCGTCTACGTCGCGATGATGGCGCTGCTCGCGGTCGCGCTCTTCGTGCCGGTGGCCGCCCAGGGCGCACGCTGGGCTGCCGCGGTCGCCGGGCTCGCGCTGGTCGTCGTGCTGTCGTCGGCCGGCCGGCGGCTCGCGACGCTCGATCTCCCCGCCTGGGCCGTCGTGGTGACGCACGACGAGGCGACCGTCCGCTTCGAGCCGTCGGCCG
>VBLD01000472.1 GCA_005879205.1 Deltaproteobacteria bacterium | reverse complement strand
GACCAGTCGCACGAGACGCCGAGACGGCGGAGCTGATGCACGATGGTGCGACCGGAGGCTTCCCGCCACTCCCAGACACGGCGCTCGAAGGCCTCGCGCCCGAGGGCGCGCCGAGCCTCGGCGCCGCCGAGCTGCCGCTCGACGACACCTGCGTCGCGATACCGGCATGATCGGTGCCGGGCACCCAGAGCGTCGGCCGGCCGCTCATGCGGTGGTACCGGGCAAGAACGTCCTGGAGGGTGCAGTTGAGGGCGTGCCCCATGTGGAGCGACCCGGTGATGTTGGGCGGTGGGATGACCATGACGAACGGCGTGGACGCCGGGTCGCGGGCGCTCTCGGGGCGGAAATAGCCCCCTTCCTCCCAGGCCGCGTACCACCTGGCCTCCGCCGCCGCCGGTTCGTAGCTCTTCGCGAGGCGCATCAGGGCAGAGATACCAAAGCCCCCCCGCGAGTCAAAAACACGACCTGCTTCCACGCCCGTGGGCCCTTCTGTATGGTGGGCCGATGCGGTCTCCGTGTGTCCGAGATTTGCATGGGCGCCATGACCTTCGGCATGCCCGGCTGGGGTTGCGATGACCGCTGAGCTGAGATGATCGATCGCCTCCTCTTCAGCCAGTTCTTCGTGAGCCTGGCGATCGCCTGGGCCGTAGGCGAGTGGATCCTCGCCTGCTGGCTGGTCCCCTCGTTCCGGGCTCTCCCGCCTGCGCTCCAACTGCTCGCGCTGCCCGCGATGGCCGCCCTCAACCGGCTCGCCGCCAGCGTCTTCGAGCGTGAGTCGCGGCTGCCCGCGCTCATCGACCGGCCGGCACGGGTGATCATGGCGGGCGGGTTCGCCGCCTGCGCCGGCGCCGGCGCGTTCCTCGTGCTCGCCGGAGCGTGGATCGTGATCGGCATCCTGGGCGGCCTGCCGGCCGAGGCCGGCGTGGTCGCGGTGGCACGCGAGCCCTTCGCGCTGCCTCCGGGATTCCAGATCCTCGCGCTGCCCGTCGTCGCGCTCGCGATGGGATCCGTCGCGCATGGCTACCTGCGCGGCTACCGTCGCCTGGTCGTCACGCGGCTCGACGTGCCGATCCCGGGCCTGCCCGCGCCGCTCGCCGGACTGCGGGTCGTCCACCTGAGCGATTTCCATCTGGGCCCGCTGGCGGACCGCAGCGCGCTCCGGGAGGCACTCGCGCGCGTCACGGCCCTCGAGCCCGACCTGGTGTGCGTGACCGGAGACATCATCGACACGCCGGTGGCCGACCTGGCGTCGTGGGTCCCGGAGCTCGCCGCGGTCACCGCGCGGTACGGCGTGTTCGCCGTCCTCGGCAACCACGACCGCCATGCGGACGCGGACAAGATCGCAGCCGCGCTCCGCCGATGGACCCCGTGGCGGGTGCTGCGCGACGAGAGGGCGGTCGTCGAGGTCGGCGGTGCGCAGCTTCACGTGCTCGGTCTGGAGGACCGGCCCCGCGTCCAGGCGGCGGACGGCCTCCCACGGCTCCTGGCGACGCTCGGCAGCGCGGCGCCCGCGATCCTGCTCGTACACCGCCCGAACGTGTTTACACCTGCCGCGGCGGCCGGCGTGCCGCTCGTCCTCGCCGGACATACGCACGGCGGACAGGGATCAACGCCGCCCGGTTCCTGATGACCCGCTTCGATGCCGGACTCTTCCGCGAGGGCGGGTCGTGGCTCCACGTGAGCCGCGGGCTCGGCACCAGCGTGCAGCCGGTACGTGTCGGGGTGCCGCGGGAGATCGCGGTGCTGACCCTCGTCCCCGACGTCGCGTCGGCCGCCGCGAGCTGACGGTACAGCTAACGCGCGGCCGAGAGCGCCTTCACCGCCCCGGCCGCGTCGGGCACGCGAACGATGCCCGCCTCCGCGCAGATCTCCTTGCACCGCTTCTCGATGGCAGCGGTAGAGATGTCGCCGCAGCCGGTCACGTGGCCGTCGGAGATCCACACGCGCGGGGCAGCTTGCCTGGCGAGCCATTTGAGCGCCGGGAGATCGACGATGTTGCCGCCGCCGTACGGCTCGAGATCGCGGGGCGCGGCCCGGCGGCCGTCCCGGACGACGACGCGTAGCTCACCCCGGTCGCCGCTTCGGAGTTCGTGGGTTGGTGGACCCCATGACGATGCGGATGAAAGCGGGCTCTTGCGCTCGGGAAGGATCAGCCGAAAGGAAGCTCGTGTTCACCCTCCGATGCACCGGATGGTTGTGGGGTGGTACACGCAAGACCCAGCCGAGCTGGTTGTCCCAGCACCCTTTAGCGGCGGCGGTCGATCAGGCGGGAAGGATACGCCACCGGGGTCACGGGCTCCACGATTCACAACTTCTGGTCATACCTCCTTTGAATCGCCGTCTGTCCCCCCATTTTTAGGATGAACGTCATGGCTCGTCTGGGTTGCCCATACCGGGTTGGCAGATAGGCAATTCGCGGTTGCCCTGTTAGTCGGTGCGTCAACGGGGCGCATGATCAGGGTTCCGCCGGCCCGCGGGGATGCGGGGTTGGGTCTTGGGTCTAGCGTCATCAAACCTTGCCTCTTGAACCATTAGAGCGGCCGCGCGCGGAGGGGGGAACACTCCGGGTTCGTCGAATGCCGGCCCGAGAGGAAGGAGAACCCATCAATGCGACACCTCGTCATCGTATTCTCGGCCGTAACCGTCTTGGCAGGCGACACTGCGTTCGCCGTGAGTGACGGCCAGTATCTGCCGGCCAACCAAAATTGCCAAGGCAACGCGGACAATTCGAACGCAGGTAACCGCATCGAAGCTGGTTGCCACAACATGATCGCGTTCGTGGCCGACGGCACCGGGCATCAGTACGCAGGGTGGGGATTGGACCAGACGCCCGACGGAACGGTGGTGCACAGCGGTGAGGTCTGGCTCGACCCGGGCGCGGGATCTCGCTACACCTGGAACTTCGATCTGACCGCCGGCTCCGTCGATCAGATGCCGACGGTGACGGTGAGCACGCCGGGGGACCTGACGACCGGAGTGCACGTGTACTTCGGCGCCGACGACAACCTCGACAGCGGCGAGCACGACGCGGCCAAGCAGGTGTCCAACGGCCCGAGCGACGGCGGCGGGATGGAGGTCAACATCGTGCCGGCGGCCGCGAGTGCATGGGTCGCCACGCTGCAAGCAGCGGATACGGCGGGGCTGCTCGCGGCGCCGGCGCCGTTCGCGAACGGCGGCCTCGGCGCCTGCGCAGACG
>VBLD01000475.1 GCA_005879205.1 Deltaproteobacteria bacterium | reverse complement strand
ACGTCGCCTTCGGACGCCTCGCGCTGCGCGACTACTATCCGCAGCTCACGCAGGCCGAGCGCGACGAGCGCGAGGAGTTCGCCGTCGAGGCCTGCTATCTCATGCGCGACCGCTTCCTCTCCGAGGAGGTGTGGGAGACGCTCGGCCTGCCGGTCGAGGAGTGCGTCGCCTACGTCGAACGATCGGAGATGATGCGCCAGTTCCGGTCGACGCTCTTCAGCCGCATCGTGCCGACCATCAAGGACATCGGCCTCTGGGGCCCGAAGATCCGGCGCGCCTACGCCAACATGGGCATCATGGGCTACGCCGAGGTCGACACCGAGGAGCTCACCAGGAACGACGAGCGCATCGCCGAGGAGTTCGACGCCCGGCGTCCCGCCTCCTGAGCGGTCCAGCCTGACACAGGCGTGTCACCCACGCGGTGGCACAACCGTGCCACGGACGGCACACTCGTGCCGCGCGACGCTGCGAACTACGGGCGCCAACCGACGGCAGCATCCTTGCTACCCTCGTCTCAGCGCAGAATGGAGCGGGTGGTCTCTGATGCCCGCAGAGGGAGGCGAGCGCATTGGAACAGAACGTCCTGGATGAGCGTGCACGTCCGGTGGAGACGCGCTTCGAGCTGGCCGCATGGCGCATGGTGGAGCGCTGGCTCGAGGCCGGCCAGATCCTGGTGTCGGCCGGCGATGTCCGGATGGCGCGTGAGTTTCTCGAGCACACGGGCTGCCGGGTCGAGGACGTGCCCGGGCTGCGCGTGCGGGTGGTGAACGGCGATGGCCGCGCGCAGGAGATGACGCGCGAGGCCGCCGTCATGATCGCCCTGCGACAGCTCGCCGCGCGCGCCTGACGATCGGTCGGGGCAGCGGCCGGTACGGGGAGCGGCCCCCCGCGCCGGCCGCTACAGCAGGTCGAGACCGGTCGCGCGGCGCGTAGTGCCGTCTCCGCGGAAGGCCTCGATGACGTGCGCCGCGATCTGCGAGAGGTGCACCTCGTCCGCGCCATCGACGAGGCGGGCGGAGCGCGCGTGGCGCAGCATCCGCTCGAGGGGGGCGTCGGTCGAGTAGCCGAGCGCGCCGTGCACCTGGACCGCCCGGTCGGTGATCCGCCAGAGCATGTTCGCCACGTGGTGCTTGGCGATCGAGACCTCCTGGCGGAAGGGCAGGCCCTTCTCGATCAGGTACGCGGCGTGGAGCACCATGAGCTTGGCGGCGTAGAGCTCCATCGCCGACTCCGCCATCATCGCCTGGATGAGCTGCTTGTCGGCGAGGACGCCGCCGTGGAGCTGGCGCGTGACGGCGCGGCCGACGAGCAGCTCGAGCGCCGTCTCGGCGCTCCCGATCCAGCGCATGCAGTGCGCGAGACGCGCGGGTCCGAGGCAGGATGGCCCCGTCCGGCACGCGCACCCCCTCGAGCCGGATCTCGCAGTGATTGCCGTGTCCGGCCATGGTCTCGACGTCGCGCACGATCGTGAAGCCTGCCGCGTCGGTGTCGACCAGGAAGGCCGTGTTCCGTGCCTGCGGCGGCTGCGCGTCGGGGTCGGTCTTGGCGATCACGATCGCGAAGGCGGCGCCGCGCGCCCCCGAGATGAACCACTTGTGGCCGTCGAGGATCCAGTGGTCGCCGTCCCGGACGGCGGTCGTGCGGATGCCGGTCGGATCAGATCCCGCGACCTCGGGCTCGGTCATCGCGAAGCACGAGCGGACCCGGCCGTCGACCAGCGGGCGGAGGTAGCGCGTCTTCTGCTCCTCGGTGGCGTGGTGGAGGAGCGTGTGCATGTTGCCCTCGTCGGGAGCGTGGCAGTTGAGGACGTAGGCCCCCATCAGCGTCCGCCCGCACTCGGCGGAGACGAACGCCATGGCGAGCGGTCCGAGCCCCATGCCGCCGTAGTCCGGTGGCATGTGCGGCGCCCAGAGGCCCGCCGCCCGCGCCTGCTCGCGGAGCGCGGCGAGGCCCTTCCGCCACCCGCCGTCGCGCGTGAAGCGCGCCTCGGCCGGCGCCACCTCGTTCCGCATGAAATCCTGCACCCGCTCGCGGACCCGCAGCACGTCGGGCGGGAGCGTGAAGTCGATCGCCATCCTGTGCCTCCTCGCGGGGCTCAGCCGAGCGCTGCCGCGTGTCTCCAGGCGAGGACCATCAACCGCTCGGCGATCTCGCCCATCGGCCCGAAGCGCGCGTCCTGCGTCTGGCCGCGGTGATAGCGGACGTAGATCTGCTGCACGATGACCGCGATCTTGAACATCCCGAAGACGTAGTACCAGGGGAGCCGGGAGACGTCGCGCCCGCTCCGCTCCGCGTAGCGGCGGGCGGCCTCGGCGCGCGTCATGAACCCAGGCTCGCGCGACGGCATGGGCGAGACGGGCGGCTGGTCCTCGCCCTCCTCGATCCACTGCGAGAGGAGCGTGCCGAGGTCCGCGAGCGGGTCGCCGAGCGTGCACATGTCCCAGTCGTAGACCGCGACGCAGCGTGCCGGGTCATCGAAGGCGACCGCCATGTTGTCGAGCCGCCAGTCGTTGTGGATGAGGGTCGGCGCCGGCGACGCCGGCAGGCGGTCGGCGAGCCAGGCGGCGAGCTCGGTCGCCGCCGCGACGTCCTCGGTCCGGGCCCGCTCCCACCGCTCGGTCCAGCCGCGCACCTGGCGCGCGAGGAAGCCGTCCGGCTTACCCAGGGTCTCGAGACCCACCCGCCTCGGGTCGACGGCCTGGAACTCGACGAGGGTGTCGATCAGCACCTCGGATAGCTTGCGGTTGGCGACGGGGTCGCCGCCGCCGCCGAACTCGGGTGGGACGAAGCCGCGCACCACGACGCCCCGGCGCCGCTCCATGATGAAGAAGGGCGACCCGATGACCGAGGGATCGTCGCAGTAGAGATAGGCGCGCGGGGCGGGTGGAAACGCCTGGTAGAGCACGGACAGCACGCGATGCTCGCGCGCCATGTCGTGCGACGTGGGCGCCACCGGCCCGTGGGGGGGACGGCGGAGCACGTACTCGACGCCGGCGGGGTAGCGCAGGAGATAGGTGAGGTTGGCGTTGCCGCCGCCGAACTGCCAGATCTCGGGGAGACCCTCCGCCCCCGGGAGGTGCCCCGCCAGGTAAGGGCCGAGCGTGCCCGCGTCGAGCTCCTCGCCCGCGCGGAACGACATGACGTCGGCGGCGGGTGGCGTGCGCGAAGCGGGCACGAGGCGGCTACGGCAGGCGCTCCACCGTGTAGTGCAGGGTGATGGCGCCGCCCGTCGTCACGCAGGTCTCTCCCGACGGGCAATCGTCGTCGATGACGCAGAGCATCCCCGTGTCGCCTGAGCAGTGGCCGCCTTCGCCGCCGATCGAGCCGCCCCCCGCGCCGAAATCGGGTCCCGCGTAGGTGAGGTCGATGGTGCCGGCGGAATGCGCATTCGAGGCGAGGCAGAGAAGCCCCTTCACGAAGCCGAGCTGGGACACGTTGGTCGCCAGCGACTTCGCGTAGAGCGTATCGACGCACTCCCGCGCCACACCGGTGACCTCGAGGTGCACGCCGCCCGTCGCGGGCAGGTACTGATCGTAGACCAGCGCCTGGGGAATAATGTCGCCCTGGTTGACGCTGGCGAGCCCGCTGAACTCCTGCCATTCGCCGTTGACGGCCGCCTGCATCTGCCACGCCTTCACGGGGCCCACGCCGAGACAGGTCTCGTTGTTCGCGCAGCTCGGACAGGCGGGCGGCCGGCAGTCCGCCGTGGTGTCGCACGCGAGCGGAGGGTTGTGCTCGGGCGAGCACGTCTTCGGCGCCACCGGGGTCACCAGCTGAAGCGCGTTGCTGACCTCCAGCGTGTCGATGGTCACGCGCACGTGGGTGAGCGGAGTCTTGTCACGCACCCATCCGGCAAAGAGCGTCCCGGCGAAACCGGTCGGGAATTGGCCCCTGACCCGCCGCCTCATCTTCACCGTCACCTCCATGTGCGGAGCCGGATCGACGATGCGGGGTCGCACCTTGATCCTCGCCGGGACCCCACCCGGCGCGGGGTACGTGACCAGGCGAGCCTTGGCCGCGCCGCCCGGCGGACGGGGAGGAAGCGGGACGTCGAAACGGAAGTCCTGCGAGTTGAAGACGACGACCGGTCCCTGCATCGCCACGGGTTGCGCGAGGGGGAAGCACTCCACGCTGAGGAGGTCCACGGGGTTCGCATGGTGGGTGAGAACGCAGCTGTCGCCGGCGCCGCCGGCGTCGGGACTCACGTAGATGTCGGCGCGGGTCGCGGGCACCGCGGGAGCGCCGGCCCGCTTCAGCAAGACGGCGCCCCGGCCGAGCCGGATCGCCGCCGTCGCCTGCGGGGGATGCATCTCGGCGCTGTAGTTGTAATGGACGCCGACGCAGCTCTCGCCGGAGGGGCAGTCGCCGTCGATGTCGCACTGCTGCGACATGGTCGCCGAGCAGTTCCCCGGCACGGTGCCGGGATGGCCGCAGTCGAAGATCCAGCGTCCGAGGCCGACGATCCGATCTCCCGTCCCCGCCCACGCCCACGCCGGGTAGACCCCCGCCTCCCACTCGAAGTGGATGAGCCCGTCGTCGTTCCCGGTCGCCAGGCGGTTGGCGTCCGCGGGATCGAGCAACACGAAGTGGTTCACGTCGGCGCGCAGGTGAGTCGACGGGAAGTCCCCACTGGTGTCGCCGTGCATCCCGTCGACGACGCCGTGGACGAGCACGGGGTCGGAGCTGACGATCGGCCCATTGACGATCGGAGCCCATTCCGGGTTCACGA
>VBLD01000066.1:367-8249 GCA_005879205.1 Deltaproteobacteria bacterium | reverse complement strand
GGGTGCAGGCGGTGGTGCCGTCGACGCAACGGCCGGCGTTGTCGCGCACGGCGCCGTAGAGACCGCCGTCGAACTTGGCGATCATCCGATCGAGCGAGTCGGCGGTGAGCGGTGCGCCGGCGGTCGAGCCGCCGGGCCCTTCGAGGAGAACGAGGCCCCGAAGCCGGCCGTACCCGGGCTCGGGCGGGCCCGACCCGGTCAGGTCGAAGTCGGTGGACGCGTAGCGCGCCGTGAAGCCGGTTCCCGCCGAATGGCCGCCGAGGAAGACGTTGTGGTTGCGGACCGCCGCGTCGGCGCCGGCGACCACGGCGTCGATGTCGCGCGAGAAGACGAGGCTCGTCCACGTCGCCATGAAGGGCACGTCGGCCTGCGCATCGTAGAAGACGGCGCGACGATTCGGACCCGCGACCAGCGCCGGATGGAGCGGGAGCCCGAGCTCGGCGCCGTAGAGCCAATCGAGCGCGACCTGGGACGCGAGAAACGTCTCGGCGACGTCGAGACCGGCCCGATCCTCGAGCTGATGGCCGCGGCGGTCGAAGCCCCACACCTCGAGGACCAGTCCGTCGCCGAGGGCACGCGTGATCAGGTTCTCGGCGAGGATCCTGAAGCTCCCGGCGCCGCCCTCGAAGCCGGGCACGAGGACGAGGATCGCGTCCGGCGTGGCCGCCGGACGGTTCATCGCGAAGCGCGTGTAGGTGGCATTGTTCAGGCTGAAGGACGACCCGCCGAACTCCGCGAGCAGCTTCGCGTTTGTGACCGTCACGCCGGGGCTGCCGGGCGTGTGCGGCGGCGCGGCGCCGCTCGGCGTGAGGACGGTCGTCTGCACGACGTGCGGGCAGGTACAGTCCGTGCCGCAGAGGCCCGGGCAGGCCGCGGCGTCCGTGCCGTCGCACTGCTCGCCGCCGTTGGCGACCCCGTCGCCGCACGCCGGAAGGCAACTGTTGGTGGCGTCGCCGCTGCAGGCGTCGACGACCGCATGCGAGGCGGCGCAGAGATGCTGCTGGGTGGCCGTCCTCGTGACACAGTGGATGGCCCGGCGGATCGCCCCGCTCTTCCGGCCGCTCGCCGCCACGAAGCGGCAGCAGGGATGGCGGTCCTCTGCGGCCGGGTAGCCGCAATCCGATTGCTGGAGGATGCGCTTCACCGTCGCGCGGCACTCGGGACGCAGCCCGAAGAGACCGAGGACGGGCGTCCCGTCGCTCGCGTCGTGCACGAGCGCGAGCGCGCAGCGCACGTAGCTCGCGTGGTTCTTCGCCGGACTCGAGCCGTCGAAGGTGGCACACGCGCACGCCGCCTCGATGCGCCCGCGAAGACCCGCGATGTCGCTCGCGTCGGAGGCGGCGGACGCACCGGCGAGGCAGGGGCCCGCCGCCCGCGCGGGCGCGGCGAGCGCGATGGCGACGACGATAGCCAGAGCGAGTTTGCGCATCCGGCCAGTCAATCCCATGCGTTCCGGGGCCGTCAAGAAGAAAATGGCGCGGAAGAAAATGGCGCGGAGGGCTGGACGGCAGCTGTGGGAGCGAGCTAGGAGGAGGACGGCCGCGCGAGCGTCGCTGAGCAGCGGCACCCGGGGGGACGCCATGATCATGGTGAGAGCATGCGGACGCTCCATCGTCGTCACACTCTTCCTGCTGGCGATCACGGCGGCGCCCGCCGCCGCGCAAGCGAACGGCTGCAACGCCTCGAAGCTCTCGGCGACGGGCAAGAAGTGCTACGCGAAGGTCAGGTGCGTGGGGGTCGCCGCCGCGAAGGGCGGCGCGGTCGATGGCCAGTGCCTCACCAGGGCCGAGACGAACTTCGCGTCGGCATTCGCGAAGGCCGACGCCAAGGGCACCTGCTCCACCAGCGGCGACGCGGCGACGATCGAGGGCAAGGTCGACGCGCACGTCCAGGACGTGCGCGACGACCTGTGGACCGACGAGCCGGCCGAGAACGACTGCGCTGCGGCGAAGCTCCGGGCGGCGGGGAGGAAGTGTTCCTGCAAGCTCCGGTGCCAGTCGGCGGCCGCCAGACGAGGCGTCGCCGTCAGCCCGCTCTGCCTGCAGCGGTGCGAGAGCCCGTTCGCGGCGGCCTTCTCCAAGGCCGAGGGCAAGGGCGGCTGCACCACGAGCGCCGACGCTGGAACGATCGAGACGAAGGTCGACGCGTTCGTGGCCGACGTCGCCGCGGACGTCCAGCCGTCGACCACGACCACGACGACGACCACCACCACGACGACGAGCACGACCATCGTGCCGTCGTGCGGCAACGGCGTCGCCGAGGGCACCGAGGAGTGCGACGACGGCAATCTGAGCGCGGGGGACGGGTGCTCGCCCACCTGCGAGCTCGAAAGCGTGAACCCGGCGCTCTGCGCCGGCGTCCCGACGGGATCCGGCGCCACGCTCGACGCCGTGCTCTTCCAGTCCGGATTCGTCATGCCGGTCCACGTGGCGGCGCCGCGCCTCGATCCGAACCGCGTGTTCGTCGTCGAGCAGGAAGGCCGCATCAAGATGGTGAAGGGCGGCGTCACGACGACGTTCCTCGATATCACGGGCAAGGTCGCGTGCTGCGGCGAGCGCGGGCTCCTGAGCGTCGCCTTCCATCCGGACTACGAGACGAACGGCAACTTCTACGTCTATTACACGCAGAACGCCCCGGACCCGCAGCCCGACGGCGACCTGATCATCGCGCGCTACCACGCGACCAGCGCCGACCTGGGCGACCCGACGAGCGAGACGATCCTCGTCACCGTCCCGCACACCACCTTCAACAACCACAACGGCGGCAATCTGAACTTCGGCCCCGACGGCTTCCTCTACGCCGGGACCGGAGACGGCGGCGGCGGCGGAGACCCGGCCGAGAACGCGCAGAACGACGCGGTCATGCTCGGCAAGCTCCTGCGCATCGACCCGACCACCGGCGCGACCACCAACTGGGCGAAGGGGCTGCGGAACCCCTTCCGCTTCAGCTTCGACCGCGCGAACGGCGACATCTACATCGGGGACGTCGGCCAGAGCAGCTGGGAAGAGATCGACTACGGCGCGGGGAACCCGTCGGGCGTCAACTACGGCTGGGACGACATGGAGGGTCGCCACTGCTTCGAGCCGTCGACCGGCTGCCTGACGGCCGGGCGAACGCTACCCGTTCTCGAGTACTGCAACAGTGCGCATTCCGAGGCCGCGTGCAGCACCTTCCAGCCGGAGAAGGGCCAGGCGGTCACGGGCGGCTTCGTCTACCGCGGCTGCGCCATGCCCGACCTGCACGGGCGCTACTTCTACTCCGACTTCTACACCGCCTTCATCCGGTCGTTCATGGGAGTGAGCGGCGGGAACGCGCAGAACCTCCAGAACCACACCGCCGACCTCGATCCGGCCGGCGCGCTCGCGATCAACAACGTCAGCAGCTTCGGCGAGGACGCCCGCGGCGAGCTCTACATCGCGGACTACGACGGGGAGATCTACAAGATCGTCCCGGGGAGCTGATCAGAGCTTCAGCGGCGGATCGGCGATCTTCACGATCAGCTTGCCCACGTTGCCGCCGTCGAAGAGCAGGTTGAGCGCCTCGGGTGCGCGCTCGAGGCCGTCGACGATCGTGTCACGGTGCTTGAGCTTCCCCTCCGCCATCCACTGCGCGAGCTGCATGATCGCCTCCGGGAAGCGCGGCAGGTAGTCGATCACGATGAAGCCCTGGACGCGCAGCCGCTTCATGAGGATCGTGTCGAAGCGGCCGTGCATCGGCTTGCCTTCGTTGTAGCCGGAGATCATGCCGCAGAGGACGACGCGGCCCCCGAGGTTCATCCGCCCCATGACCTCGTCCATGATCTCGCCGCCGACGTTCTCGAAGTCGAGGTCCACGCCCGCCGGCGTCGCGGCGCGGAGGCGGTCGCGCCAGTCGGCCGCCTTGTAATCGACGGCCGCGTCGAAGCCGAGCTCGCGGGTGATCCAGCCGCACTTCTCGGGGCCACCCGCGATCCCGACCACCCGGCATCCCTTGATCCTGGCGATCTGACCCACGACCGATCCCGTCGCCCCCGCCGCCGCCGACACGACCACGGTCTCGCCCGCCTTGGGCTGCCCGATGTCGAGCAGCCCGAAGTACGCCGTGACGCCGGTGACGCCGAGGGCGCCGAGCAGCGTCGGGAGCGGCACCGGCAGACCGGCAGGCACGGCCTGCGCCATGACGCCTCGCGTGCCTCCGAGGACCGCGTAGTCCTGCCAGCCGAGCAGCCCGTTCACGATCGTGCCGGGCGGGAGCGCGGGATCGTTCGACTCGACGACCTGTCCGAGGCCGCTGCCCCGCATCACCTCACCCAGCTGGACGGGCGGCATGTACTGCTCGACATCCTCCACCCAGATGCGATTCGTCGGGTCGAGGCTGAGATAGAGGTTGCGCACCAGGGCCTCGCCGGGACCGGCCTTCGGCACGGGGGCGCGGACGAGCTCGAAGTCGTCCGGCGCGATGCGGCCGACGGGACGGCGGCGGAGGCGGAACTCTCGGTTCACGGTCTCTGGAATGATGCTCGACCTTACTTCCACGATGGCGCGCCCGTCCACCTCGCCCATTCAGATCCGGCGTCGAGGCCGGGACACGCGGTCGCGCGTCGCCGGATCGAAGGCGGGCGCGCGCCGGATCACCCCGGCGCTCCGGGTGAATCAGCCGAGGATCGGGTACGCCGCGAGGTAGTCCATCTCCACGAGCCGGGCTCCAGGCGCCCGATCGGCCAGGGCCCGGCGGAGCGGCGCGACGTCGGTCGGCCGCGTGAGCGGCGGCATCCAGTCGTCGTGGTGACAGAGGACGACGGTCCGCGGACGCAGGAGCTCGACCTCGGAGGCGACGAAGTCCGCGAGGGTCCCCTGGACCGGCTCGCCGTCGACGTTTCCCCGCCCGACCGCCGCCAGCAGCGCGACGTCGGGCCGCAGGTCGCGCAGGATTCCCGTCCAGTGTCCCGACGTGTCCTTCCAGAGGATCGACCCGGCCGGCGTCTCGATCAGGTAGGCGAGCGAGCCGCCTTCGCTCCGTGGATGGCGGTCGCTTGCCTTCATGTGCGCCGCCACGTCCTCGCCGAGGGCGCCGCCGTGCAGCATCTCGAAGCTGCGTGTCACCCGCGAAGCCCGCTCCTGGTACGCGACGCCGAGATCGCCGAGGCAGGCCTCGTCGGCCGTCGCCCCCATCTGCGCCCAGATGCACGAGTGGAGGCTCGGGTAGACGCGGACCCGCACGCCGCCGCCGAGGTCGAGCGGCTCGCCGCCGGCCACCGCGACGAGCTGCTCCTCGGCGATGCCGTCGGCGTCGTGCAGCAGCCGGACCGTCTCGTGCGAGCCGATCACGGTGGCACCGGTGCGCGCCGCGATGCGCTCGGCGCCCCAGAGATGGTCGAAGTGCGAGTGGCCGACCAGCACGTAGTCGGCGCGCGCGACCTCCGCGGCGCCGAGGCCGACCGGTGGCGCCCCGGGTACGCGGTCCATGTAGGCGTCGAGGAAGATGACGCGCTCGCCGACCGTCAGGCGGAACGTCGCGACGCCGAGCCAGTCGAGCGTCACCCGCATGCGAGATCAGGGGAACACGAGCCTCACGCCGCGCGCGCGCAGGTTGCCGGCGTGCGTGAACTCGAAGCTCCCGATGTCGACCTCGGCGTCGAACGCGCCGGGCGCCGCCCCCGCGAGATTCAGCCTCGCCGCCCGCACGACGAGCGTAACCGGGCTGCGGCCGCCGATCGAGAGGGTGGTGATGCCGCCCGCGACCGTGCCCGACGCGTCGTGGAAGCGGAGCCGGCTCCCGTTTGCGTTCGGTATCAGTAGCGCAGCAGGCACGGTGGCCGTGAAGAACGTCCCGCCGGTGTTGGCGAGCTTGACGGTGATGGCGGCCCCCGGAAGCCCGAGCGCGGCGAGGCTCGAGGGCATCCGTGCCCGGAGCATCAGCCGGTCGCTCCCGGCCCCCCGCCGGACGAGGACCAGCCGCCGGAGGTCGAAGTCGGAGAGGCAGGCGATCGCGTAGCTGTGCGTTCCCGCCGCCACGTCGAGGAGAACACCGCCCGGCGCATCCGTCGGGGGGCCTACCACCGCACCGTCCTCGAGGACGCGGCTGCACGACGGGAAGGCCCCGTCGAGCCGGAGGACGGCGTCGGTGTCGGCGTCGGTGGCGAGCGTCAGCGAGTGCGTCGGGTCGAGGCTCGCGCGGGCCAGGTCGAGACGGGCGGAGCCGAGGTTCCGGAGCGTCAGGTCGAGGCGGTTCTCGACGGGAATGGCCGGCGCGGCACCCCACGTCCGGTTCGACTCGGTGTAGGTGAACGGCGGCACTGCTCCGGCGGTCGCGCCTGCCGTGCTCGGTGGATCGCCCAGGCCGAAGCCGTGGCTCAGCGCATCGATGACCCCCTTCGCCGGTGTCGTCCCGCCCGTCGTGCTGGTCAGGCGCACCTCGGAGATCCAGTACGCGTGGTCGTGGACCAATTCGAGCGCGGCGGCATCGGCGGCCGGGACGTAGGCGAAGGTCACGTGCGGCGGGTTGCGGTCGACCGCGGCGGTGTCGAGGAAGCTCGTCGAGAACGGGTAGTTGTAGCCGTTGATCGCCTGCGCGAGGTGGTCCGAGGGGCTGAAGATGAGGAAGCGGAAGCGGTAGCCGAGCTGGTCGAAGCCGCGGATGCCCTGCTCGGGGGCGCCCAGGTTCTGGGCGCGGGTGCCGGCGATGGGCACGAGCTCGTCCGAGCTGGCGACCACGTTGAGATAGGGGATGTTGCGCGCGTTCTCGAGCCACAGGTTGGTGAGCGTCTCGATCCCGCCCGACGGCGGCGCGGGCGGCACCCAGATGCCGTCGCCCGGCGGGCCGACCTGCGTGAACGCCTTGCCGAACAGATCGGGGTAGAGCGTCGGCAGGCGATAGGTGCAGTAGCCGCCCATCGAGTAGCCGCTCGACGCCATGCGGTCCGGATCGAGATTGAAGTGCGCCGCGACGTCGCTCCACATCTCGAAGGCGTCGTACTCGGCCTCGTGAATGCACCAGCCGTCGGGCCCGCGGCCGAGGGCCGTCGCCACCAGGTTGCCGCGTGCCTCGCCGATCTGCTGCACGATCGTCGCACCGTGGTACTGCCAGTAGTGGTCGCCGAGCGAGTGGAGCTGGAGGGTGAGGCCGGCCGGCGTGGCGGGCGAGTACGTGCTCGGGACGTACAGCGAGTACGGCTGGAGCTGGCCGTGGTACTGCGGGAAGGTGCCGAAGTTCGGCTCCTGCGGGATGTCGCCGCGGCCCTCGCCGAGGTCGAGGCGGCTCGGGAAGAGGCGGATCTGAAGGCCCGTCGCCGGCACCGTGGACTCGGTGACGGCCGCGTCGAGCTTGTCGAAGTCGATGTCGTGGGCGAAGTCCGTCGGCGTCTTGTTGCGAATGGATACCGACTGGTTGGTGTCCGGCGGGACGTCGCACTGGAGAGTGTTGGGTGGGTTCACGCAATGGGCGACGGCCTCGCCGAAACGGAAGGCGAGGTTGAAGATGCCGCACGGGGTTGGATCGAGGGGACCGGCGCCGCCCGGCGTCGTGGCGGTCGCCGACATCCCCGGTCGGAGCCAGCCGCCAGTCGTGGAGTCGTAGAGGCCGACGGCCACCGTCGCGCGCCAGGTCCCGCTCGGGTTCGAGACCGTCCGGGGGACGATGACGGTGATCTGGTTCGCCTCGAGATCCGTCGTCAGGTCGGTGAGCGGGGTCGTGACCGGCAGGCCGACCAGCGGAAAGCGGGTGTGCTCCGCGCCCGTGCCCCAGATCGTGATCGCCTCGTCGGTGCCCGGGAAGGGCGCGCCCGGGTCGCGCGGCAGCGTCGCCGTGCCGGTGACGGCGTTGTGGTCCGTGTCGAAGGCGATCGCGACGATCGTACTGTCGGCCTCGAGCAGGGTGTTGAGCGTGATGCGGTAGGCGACGGAGT
>VBLD01000066.1:0-330 GCA_005879205.1 Deltaproteobacteria bacterium | reverse complement strand
CGTAGCGCGCGGCGTTGGTCGGATACTTGATGTCGCCGACGCGCGGGCTGAGGCCGGTGGCGCCCTGCCCGTCCGTGTCGCTGCCGTAATCGTCGTAGAGGAAGTCCTGGTAGAGGTACTCGCCGGCGACGTACGCCTCCTGTCCCGAGACCAGCAGCGGCGGCGCCGAGAAGCGCGCGTTCCGGTTCTCGAGCTGGGGGGCGGCAGGCGCCGGCGCATACAGGACGTCGGGACCCGGGCGGGCACCGCTCGAGACGCTCGGCAGCGAGCCGGCGCGGGCCGCGCTCGCGGCGGCCAGCACGACGGCAGCGATCTGGCGGTACAGGCGCT
>VBLD01000473.1:1468-3545 GCA_005879205.1 Deltaproteobacteria bacterium | reverse complement strand
TGACGCTCGCCGGGACACTACGAGCCAATACCGGCGGTCCGGTGACTCTTATCTACCGAGCCACAACGCCGACGATAGGAACGGGCGTCGTCTGTCCTTGCGATACTATTCAAGATGCCTCCCTGAGTCCCGCATGCGGGGACGGCATCGTACGTCTTGGCGTAGAAGATTGCGATGGAAGCGATCTTAACGGCCAGACATGCGCGTCGCGTGGCCTTCCGAGCGGCACTCTCAAGTGCAGTTCGACCTGCACGTTTGACACAAGCGGTTGCACCGGCAGTTGAGTACCACGGAGGCGATCATGCAGAGTTCCCGAATGCGTCCGAACATAGCCGGAACGGCCGTCGGCTTCGTCGTCACTCTCGTGCTCTGCCTTCAAAGCGCACGTGCGGTGACTCTTCCGTCCTCGACGTTTTGCAGTAAGGACCGTAGCATTTCAGGCCGCCCCACGATGAGCCTGTACTCTCCGCCTGACTGTTGCGCGAAACGGAATACGGACCCCCTTGACCCAAATTACATGAAGTGTCCCGTCACAACCCCGTCGGTCACACAGCCCCATATACTGCTGATCGTCTCGGACGACCAAGCGTATTGTCAGTACGGCTTCATGGGGGGCGTTTGCGACGACGGCAGTAACAAGACGTGCCGGTCCAACGTCGATTGTTCAGGCGCCAATTGCGTAGCCGGTTATGCCCAAATTCCGTTTCACACACCGACTGGCGATACCACGATTCCGGTCCTGCGGTTGGCCGACGAGACCTGCCGCTATCGTCAACCGCCGGGACCCGAGGGTACCCGTTGGTGCCAGGACAATCCCGATAAGACGGGGACGGGATCCGGGCCGCAGGGAGCCTTCCCTTTTAACCGAAGCAACTTTCCTTGCACGGGCACCGCGTTGCCACAACCCATCACCAGACCTTTTCCCCTTACCCCCCACCTGGACCGCCTGGCGACCCAGGCCGCTCTCTTTCCGCGCGGCCACGTCAGCGGTGACAACTGCACGGCATCCCGTTCTACGATCGTATTCGGGAAGTTCCAGCGTCACCTAAGGGAGATTTATCAGAACACCAACCACTCTGATTCAATTGCCTTCCACCTGAGCGCCGGTCCGACGGTGAATGCACCATATTGGTCAATCCTCTGGGGTAAGGGAGAGGTCATTAACGAGGGCGGGCCGGGCTTCAACGGTCACGGCCAGGAAGCGGAGCTTCCTACTGGCACCTTCAAGTGTTCGAACGACCCATCGGGAAGCGCCCTCGATTGTCGAGACGCAGAAACCAGCGACGCAGCAACCAGCCTATTCCCGTATATTCCGGATGCGGCGCGCGCCGGAGCGACGACAGGAGGCGGCGCGGGTTTCGGTATCGGCGAAGTGGTCAAAGCGATTGATGATGGCGTCATAAGGACGATACCCAACGCCGCGAGCCAAAACGAGCCAGTGCTCAATCAGCCATTCTTTGTGTGGTACGCGCCAAACATCCCGCACACACGCGGTAATACAGGGCTCGACATGCAGTCCTTATACTGTAACGGCTTGCCTTGCACGCATAGTACGTCAGAGCTTGCAAAGAAAACATATGAGCACTTCGGCAGGGTTACACAGCTCGATCTGGGAATTGGGGCCCTGCTGGACGAGTTGGCGGGAACGTGCGTTTGCAACCTCGGGTCGGGGACGACCCCCGTGTGGGAGTCGTTACTCGACCGCACGGTCATAATCTTTCTCGCCGATCAGGGATATTACTCCGTGAACGCCAAGAGCAGACCGACCGAGGACAATCATCGGACACCGATTATCATCAGCGAGCCCGCAAAGCGGAGCAGCGCCAGTCCCACCACCACGCTCCCCGTGCCGTACCCCCTCGCTGACGAGCAGGTTACCTCTATCGACGTTCTGAGAACCATTGTCGGAACGAACGCGGATCCCGGCTATGCGGACGTACAGGCTCCAAACGATCCAGTGTATCCATACGATCCAGTAGACCCCACTTGGAACGGTGGCGCGGCGGGCCAACCACGTTACCCGTTTTCCCGTAACCTCCGGGCCTACGCGCATTCGCCACAGAGTCCTCCCTCAACG
>VBLD01000473.1:0-1413 GCA_005879205.1 Deltaproteobacteria bacterium | reverse complement strand
GGGGACAGCCGTCAACACTACCTGACGCTAAGGGCGGGAACCTTGGGTGTCTGCGGCAACGAACAGTCCGGCGGGCTCACCAAAGCGGCTATCCCGATCAGCAGGAATCTCAGCCTCGGCAATAACCCGCATATGAAGCCATGCTTAGCAGATATCGATTGCAATAACGTTCAGAATTCGTGCATTCCACTGGGTAAGCGCTGTACAAATAACCCCCGGAAGGCGCCGTGCACGAGCGACAGCGACTGCGTGATGGCCGACTGGTGCGATCCTGCCACAAACAAATGCAAATATGATTTGCTTCACGGATCATTTGCTGACATGGCCCGACCGATCACCTCGCAAAACCCCAACCCGATGTCGCGCAGCTGCAACCCCGCGAATATGGGCACGGACTGCTTGCCAGCGAGTGTTCATCCATGTCAGCCTATCGTCCTCAGAGTTGAGGGCACCACGGATGTAAACAGCAACGTGACCACCATCACCAAGGCATGGGACCTCAACTGGGATCCCGATGAGAATGTGGATCTCTTGAACCTGCCGGATGGCGTAAAGAATTACCTGGGCGATCCAAATATCCCAGCCACGCTTGCGAACAAGCTCGCCGCTTGTCTGACCGACTATTGGTTCCTGACGGATCTGCCGGGAAATGGCGCGCAGCATCAACCCAAGTGGCGCAGCCCCGTGACGACGGTCTGCCCCTGGGGCGAGCCGGCGTCTCCGTAAGCTCTCCGTGGACTTGCCGCTGGACGTATTCGACGACGGCTTTACCCCGTAGGCCCGCTTCCGACTCTTAAAGAAGTCGGTTGGCGCTTCTTGGGGCGGCTTCGTCGCCTTCCGTGCCATCTGGTGCCAGGCCCGGCCCTTCAGGATGTCCCCGACTACCTGATCGAAAAGGGCCGGTACGGTTTCCGTGCCCACGCCTCCCTAGCTATCGCCCCTCACGGGTTGGTCAGTTCAAAGTTGCCAGACTTATCACCGGTTGCCACCGGTGCCCGCTACCCACCCATGCGCACGGAGGGGAATGCCAGCGATCCGCCGATGCTCGCGAGGACCCGGTCGAGGGTCTCCGCGGGAACCGGTTTGACGAGATGCGCGTCGAACCCCGCTTCGCGCGCGCGGCGTTTGTCGCGCTCCTGGCCCCAGCCCGTGACGGCGATCAGGTAGATTCCCTTGCCCCACGGGTACTCGCGAATGCGTTGGGCCACTTCGTAGCCGTTGGCGTTCGGCATGCCGATGTCGAGCAGCGCGACGCGCGGCTGAAGCTTCTCGACGGCGCTGAGCGCCGCTTGCCCGTCGAATACGGCGTGCACCTCGTGCCCCGCGTTCCACAGGAGAAGTGCAAGGCTCTCGGCAGCATCCTCGTTGTCGTCGGCGACGAGGATGCGGAGCGGCTCGCACGCGGGCCCGGGC
>VBLD01000071.1 GCA_005879205.1 Deltaproteobacteria bacterium | reverse complement strand
GCGTTCAGGTCGTTGTCCTCGCCGGCGTGCAGGTCCTCGTCGAAGCCGCCCGACCGGTCGAAGAGGGAGCGCGCGCAGAACAGGACGCCGAGCGACGTGCCCGCCAGCCGGTGGCCCCAGGCCAGGAGCGTCGTGGTGAGGGTGGCGGCGAGCGTCGTGCGATCCGAACGGATGCGGCAGGTGCCATAGTCCGCGCGGGCCGGAACCGCGGCGGCAATCGCGTCGAGGGCGCCGGGCGCGAGCGTGGTGTCGGCGTCGAGGAAGAGGAGCAGCTCGCCGCGGCTGGCGCGCGCGCCGAGATTACGCGCGTGAGACACGCCGCGCACGGAGGTCCTCAGGACCGCGGCGCCGGCCGCGCGCGCGACGTCGGCGGTCCGGTCGCGGCAGGCGTTGGCCACGACCAGCACCTCGAACGGCGTCGCCGCGCGCAGCGTCGCGAGCGTTCGCCCGACGTAGCGCTCCTCGTCGTGGGCCGGAATGACGACGGAGATCATGCGAGGATCTCCGCGACGGCACGCGCGGCGGCGCCGTCCCCTGGACGCATGAAGCCGTCGAGCCCCGCGCGCAGGCGGGCGAGCGGCACGTCGCGGACGAGGTCCACCTGCTGCTCGCTGACGGTGTGGATGAGGCCCTTGCGAGCCAGGCGGACCGCCAGGTACTCCTGCTCCGTCTGGCCGCGCATCGGCACCAGGAGCGCGCGCGCGCCGACCTGAGCGACGTCCATGAGCGTCGAGTATCCCGAGCGACCGACGACCACCTGCGCGGCGCCGAACAGGCGATCCCGCTCGTCCCGGCTCGCGTGCCGCACGGCCTCGACGGCACCGGTCGGCCACGGCGGTCCGTCACCGGCCGGGAGCCCGCGCAGCACGACGGTGCGTCCGGGAAGGCGGGCGAGATCCGGCAGCAGGCGCGCCTCCAGTCGCGAGCGGCTCGGCTCCGGACCGCCGAGGACGACGAGCGTGTCGAGGCGCACCTCCGGATGCGCAGGCGCGTGTCGCCCCGGCGTCAGGTCGGAGAGCAGCCCGAGATAGACGAGCTGCGAGGGTGCGTAGCAGTGGAGCTCGTGCGCGAGCCGGCCCGAGAGCCCGTCGTCCTCCGCCACGTCGGGCACGAGGATGCGGCGGTAGCGGCGATGGATCGCGCGCCAGGTGACCCACTCTGTCAGCCGCTCGGCGACGCCGAGGCGCGGCGGGGCGAGCTGCTTCAGGTGGTGCGTGATGAAGAGCGACGGGACGCGCGGCGACGACACGCCCCAGCGGCTGTCCGAGACGACGCGATCGACCCCGTGCGCCGCGACGAGGCGCTGGGTTTCCCGGTACTCGGCGCGCATCGTCTGGACGAGACGCGGCGCGGAGGCGAAGAAGCGGAGCGCGAGCGTGGTGCCGCCGAAGATGTTGGGATAGGGCACGGTGGCGGGCAGGAAGGCGGCGCGCTGGCCGAGCTCACGCCGCAGATAGGCGAGC
The DNA here is from genome assembly GCA_005879205.1 of Deltaproteobacteria bacterium. Classification (GTDB taxonomy): domain Bacteria; phylum Desulfobacterota; class Binatia; order DP-6; family DP-6; genus DP-3. Next base: position 27,325 of record VBLD01000071.1, on the reverse strand, counting down.
GCCGCACCGTCGGAGTAGACCAGCACCTCGTGGTCGGCGACCAGACGGCGAAGGATGGGGAGCGAGCGAGTCGCGTGGCCGAGGCCCCAGGCGCAGACGCCGTACAGGATCCTCACGCGCGACCTCCGGCGTCGCCATGAGCGACTGGCGCACCGCGCCGCCGCCGCTGCCCGCGCTGTGTCGTGGTCCGGAGCCGGCCCGCATCGGCAACGTCCTCGTCGGGACCGCGTCGTGGACGGAGAAGACGCTGCTCGCGAGCCGGGCCTTCTATCCGCCGAGCGTGACCACGGCCGAGCAGCGCCTGCGCTACTACGCACGGCATTTCCCGGTGGTCGAGGTCGATGCCACCTACTATGCGCTGCCGTCGCTCGAGAACGCGCGGCGCTGGGCCGAGCGCACTCCGCCCGACTTCGTCTTCGGTGTGAAGGCCTACGCCGCGCTCACGCTGCATCCCATCGAGCCCCTCCGGCTCGACAAGGATCTCCGGCAGGCGATGCCCGAGAAGATGCCATCCCCTCTGGTCGACGAGATCTGGCGGCGCTTCGCGACCGCCCTGGCGCCGCTCGTGACCGCGGGGAAACTCGGGTACGTGCTCTTCCAGATGCCGCGCTGGTTCGTCCCGAACCGGGAGTCCGACGCCTACCTCGAGCGGGTGGCGGAGCGACTCCCGGAGCTCCCGGTGGCGGTCGAGTTCCGGCAGGCGGGATGGATGACCGAGCGCCGGACGCCGCGCACGCTGGATTTCCTTCGCCGGACCGGGCTCGTGTACGTGAGCGTCGACGAGCCGCAGGGCACGGCGGGAAGCGTCCCGCCCGTCGCGGCCGCGACGTCCGAGGCGCTGTCGGTGATCCGTTTTCACGGGCGGCGCGTCGAGACGTGGACCCGGCCCGGAGTCAGTAGCACGGAACGATTCCGCTATCTCTACCGTCCCGAGGAGCTCGGCGAGTGGGTCGGCAGGATCCGGGACCTCGCCGGGCAGAGCCGCCGGGTCTGCACGCTGATGAACAACTGCTACCGTCACTACGGCGTCGAGAACGCCAAGGACCTGGCCGGCCTGCTGGCCGCGGCGTGAGCGATCGGCGCGCCACCGCCGCCGCGCCGCCGGCGACGCTCCTCGCCTCGTACTACCTCTACCAGGCGACAGCGAGCTGTAACTTCTTCGCGCCGGTCTTCTTCGTCTACTACGAGGAGCACGTCGGCCTGAGCCTGGCGAAGATCCTCTTGATCCAGTCGTACTACACGGCGGTCCGCGCGCTGCTCGACCTGCCCCTCGGTGCGGTGGCCGACCGCTACTCGCGACGGGCGTGCCTGGTGGCGAGCGCCCTCGTCCTCGCGGCGGGCTCGGCCGGTCTCCTCGCCTGGCCCACGCTCGGCACCGTGTGGGCCGCCGAGACGCTCTTCGCCGTCGGCTCGGCGCTCAAGAGCGGCGCCGACTCGGCGTTCCTCTTCGACGCGCTCCAGGCGGCAGGCGAGCTGCACCTCTACCCGCGCGCCGAGAGCCGCGGCCAGGCGCTCGTGTCGCTCTCCTCGGGCGCCACCGCGATCGGCGGCGGCCTCCTCGCTGCCGTCGACCTCCGTCTCCCGTACGTCGCGACGGGGATCGCGGCGATCGCGAGCGCTCTTGTCGTCACGGTGATCCTCGGCGGCGAGGAGGCGGTGGCGCACGACGGAACGAGCGCCCCGCGCCTCGTGCTCGACGCGGCCCGCCACGCGGCCCGGACCGCCCGGGTGCGCTGGGTGCTCGCGCTCGCGGCCTTCGCCGTGGTGACGTCGCACGTCTACTACTTCCTCCAGCAGCCGTATATGCGCGCCATCGGACTTCCCGTCGGTCTCTTCGGCGTGGTCTTCGCCGGCACCAAGGCGGTGACCGCGCTGACGGCGAACGCGGCCCATCGCGTGGACGCGCGACTCGGCGCCCGCGGCGCAACGGCCGCCATGGCCGGCGCATCGGCGCTCGGTCTCGGCGCCATGAGCGTCGTCGGCCGGCCCGAGGGCGCGGCGCTCCTCCTCACCCGCGGCATGCTCGACGGGCTCTGGCAGCCGCTGCTGAACGTCTACATGAACCGCCTGGTCGACTCGCGGCTGCGCGCCACCATGCTGTCGTTGCAGAGCCTCGTGGCGCGGCTCGCGCTCGCGGCGGTGATCGCGCTGCTGGGCGTCGGCACCGCGACGATCGGCCTCGCGCGGACGCTCGCCGCCGCCGCGGTGGCGGCGGCGCTCGTCGGCGCCGCGCTGCTCGCAACGGGTCCGCGCCTCCGGTCGTCCGCGTCGGACTGACCGCCGGTTGTCGCCGGGCAGCCGTATGATAGCAGGATGCCCATGAACGTCTTGATCGCGCTCGTACCCGCGGCTGCGCTGGCGGCGGGCAACTTCCTCGTCGCCGCGCAGCCGGGGTGCGTCGCCTGCAACGCGTGGCTCCTCGCCGGCCCATTCGTCCTGGCGCTCCTGCTGCTCGCCACGCTGCCGCGCGTGCCGGCGCCGCTGCGTCCCGTGGCCGCCGCGCCGGTGGCGGACGTCGCCGAGCAGGGCGCGCTCGGCCTCCTCGCGGCGCTCCAGGCGGCCGGTCGTCTGGTCGACTTCCTCGAGGAGGACCTCGCCGCGTACGGCGACGAGCAGGTGGGCGGCGCGGCGCGCGACATTCACCAGGGCTGCCAGCGCGCGCTCCGCGAGCGCGTCACGCTCGGGCCGGTGCTCGCCGGCGCCGAGGGGGACGCGGTGACGGTCGAGGGCGGCTTCGACCCGGCGGCGATCCGGCTGACGGGCAACGTCACGGGCTCGCCGCCGTTCCGCGGCGTGCTGCGCCACGCCGGCTGGCGCGCGAAGACCGTGACGCTGCCCGTGCGCCGCGGACAGGACCCGCGTGTCATCGCTCCCGCGGAGGTGGAGATCACGTAGCGCGCATGGCGGCGCCCCGCTTCGTCGTCGGCGTCGACCTCGGCACGACGAACACCGCCTGCGCGTGGGTCGATACGCAGGCGGGCCGGACGATCCGGGTCTTCGACGTGCCGCAGCTCGTCGCGCCCGGCGAGCTGGCTGCCCGCTCGACCCTGCCGTCCTTCGTCTACCTGGCCGGCGCGCACGATCTGCCGCCGGGGAGCCTCGACCTTCCCTGGTCCGCCGGGCGGGACTTCTGCACGGGCCTGCTCGCGCGCGAGCAGGGCGGACGCGTGCCGGGCCGGCTCGTCGCCTCGGCCAAGTCGTGGCTCTGCCACGGCGGCGTCGACCGAACGGCCGCGATCCTCCCCTGGGGCGCCGGCGAGGGGGTCGCGCGCATCTCGCCGGTCGAGGCCTCCGCGCGCATTCTCCGTCACCTGCGCGAAGCGTGGGATGCGACGTTTCCCGAGCCGCTCGCCGCACAGGACGTCGTGCTCACCGTGCCCGCGTCGTTCGACGAGGTGGCCCGAGAGCTGACGCTCGCCGCCGCACACGAGGCCGGCTTTCCCGACGTCGTCCTGCTCGAGGAGCCGCAGGCCGCCTTCTACGCCTGGTTGGAGGCGCACGAGGGCGAGTGGCGGACGCGGGTGGCGGGGCATCCGCTCGTGCTCGTCATCGACGTGGGGGGCGGCACGACCGACCTCTCGCTGATCGCGGCCCGGGCGAGCCGCGGCGAGCTGGGGCTCGAGCGCGTGGCCGTCGGCGAGCACCTGCTGCTCGGCGGCGACAACATGGACATCGCGCTCGCGCGGGCGGTCGAGGCACGCCTGAGTGCCCGCCAGCCGCTCGACGCCGCGCGCTTTCACGCGCTCGTCGCCCGCTGCCGGGCCGCCAAGGAGCAGCTGCTGGCCGACCCGTCGCTCGCCGACGTCCGCGTCTCGGTGCCGGGGCGGGGAGCGGGCGTCATCGGCGGTGCCCTCGCGACGACGCTCGCGCGCGGCGAGGTCGAGTCGATCGTGCTCGACGGCTTCTTTCCCCCGATCGGCGCGGAGGGCCGGCCGCGGCAGGCGGCGGGCCTTCCGTCGGGCGAATGGGGCCTGCTGTTCGCCCCGGAGCCCGAGGTCACGCGGCACGTGGCCGACTTCCTCGCCCGGCAGCGCGGACCGGCCGGCCAGTCCGACCTCGCGCTCGCACGGCCCGATGCGATCCTGTTCAACGGGGGCGCGCTCGAGCCGCTGGTCGTGCGCCAGCGTCTCCGCGCGGTCGTCGGCGGCTGGCACGCCCCCGCCGGCGATTGGCGGCCGGCCGAGCTCGAGGCCGAGTCGCTCCAGCTCGCCGTGGCGCGTGGGGCGGCCTACTTCGGCCTCGTCCGGCGCGGGCTCGGCGTCCGCATCGGCGGCGGTGCGGCACGGACGTACTACCTCGGGCTCGGCGGCGAGCCGGCGACCGCGCTCTGCATCGTGCCGCGCGGCATGGAGGAGGGCGAGTCGGTCGAGATCGCCGACCGCCAGCTCGAGCTCCTGACCAACCAGCCGGTCGCCTTCCCGCTCTACACGGCGACGGATCGGAGTGGGGAGCGGCCGGGTGAGCTGGTGACGGCTCTTCCCGGCACAATTGCGAAGTTACCACCTTTGCGCACCGTCGTCCGCTTCGGACGGAAGCTCGCCGAGCGCGCGTTGCCGGTGCATCTCGAGGTCCGGCTCACCGAGATCGGCACGCTCGAGCTCTGGTGCCGGTCGCTCGAGACCGAGCATCGCTGGCGCCTCGAGTTCCGCCTGCGCGACGTCGTGGATCCCGCCGCCGAGCCCGCGCCGGCCGGCGAGGCGGCGCTCGTCGTCGGGGCGGCCCGGCTCGACGAGGCGTCGGTCCTGCTCGGCGCGACCTTCGAAGGAAGCGACGACCCGGTGACGCTGGCGCGCCGCCTCGAGACCGCGCTCGACGCGGGCCGCGACGCGTGGCCGCTCGCCGCGATCCGCACGCTGTGGGACACGCTCTGGCCCCTCGAGCCGGCCCGCACGCGTTCACCCGAGCACGAAGCCCGCTGGCTGAACCAGGCCGGCTTCCTGCTGCGTCCCGGCTTCGGCGACCCCGGCGACGAGGTGCGGGTGAACCGCCTCTGGCGCGTGCTGTCGGGCGAGCTGCGCCATGCGCGCGCCGTCCAGTGCCGCGCCGAGTGGTGGAACCTCTGGAAGCGCATCGCGGGCGGGCTCACCGCGCGCCAGCAGCAGCGCCTCCTGCAGCTCGTGGGCCCGGCGCTCCTCCGGCGTGGCAAGACCCGCGGGCCACGCCCCGGGCCGCAGGAGCTGCGCGAGATGTGGCAGGCGATCGGCGCCTGCGAGCGTCTGCCCGCCGCGACACGCGCCGAGCTCGCCGGCGCGCTCGCGGGCGAGGCGGAACGCGGGCGCGCGACCGAGCCCGAGCTCTGGGCGCTCGCCCGGCTGGGTGCACGCGTGCCGGTCTACGGCCCGCTCAACTGTGTCGTGCCGCGCGACGCGGCGGCGGGGTGGGTGAAGCGTCTCGTCGGCGCGGAGTGGCCTCGGCCCGAGGCCTATGCCTTCGCGCTCGCGCAGCTGGCGCGCGCCACGGGCGACCGCGAGCGCGACCTCGATCCGGAGCTGCGCGAGCGGCTGGCGCGCCGGCTCGAGAGCGCGCCGCAGGGCGAGCGGGCGGCCCGGATCGTGCGCGAGCCGGTGGCGCTGGAGGCGCGCGAGGAGGCGCGGCTGCTCGACGAGGCGCTGCCCGGGGGTCTCCGGCTGAGGGGCGACTGATCGGGCAGCCGGTCACGGTGCGGGTGGTCAGGACGGTGCAGGGAACGCTCGCCGTGACCGACGCGCAGCTCTACGTGAGCGTCGCGGGCGTCATCAACCCGGCCGGGTTGCCCGCGACCCTGGGCGGCACGGCCGTGGACGTCGCCGACGCCGGCGTGCCCGTCGCCACCGTGACGCTGCCTGCCAGCGGACGGTATCGGTCGCCCGCCGGTGTCACTCCTCGGGTGACGATCACGCTCTCGCCCCGCAACGGCAAGTACCGCGTTCGCCTCGCGCGGAGCGACCTCCGCACGACGATCGGTCTCCCCAACACGACCGTACGCGTGCCGCAGGCTGCCGGATGGAAGCGGCCGGCGCCGCTGGTGCAGTAGGACGGATCGCCCATAGAATCCTCCCGTGGCGGTCCCGGGGCGAACGCTCGTCCGTCTGGTCTCCGACGAGCGCTCGGCGGCGTGGACGACCGCTGCGATCACGCTCGTCGGGCTCGCGCTCCGCCTCTACGCGGCGTGGTGCTGGAACCTGACGCAGCCCGACGGTCCCGAGCGGCTCCAGGGCGACGAGCCGGGCTATGATCGGCTGGCCCGGGCTCTCCTCGCCGGCCGCGGGATCGATTGGCCCGGCCGGGTGCCGCTGTACCCGCTGTGGCTCGCGGCGGTGTACGCCCTGACAGGCGGATCATACCGCGCCGTTCCGATCGCGCAGGCATTCCTCGGCGCGACCGCGATCCCTCTCGCCTATCTGCTCGGGCGGCGCGTCTTCGGCCACGCGGTCGGGCTGCTGACCGCGCTCGGGGTCGCGCTCAGCTGCCAGCTAGTGCTCGAGGTGCGGCCGCTGATGAGCGAGGTGCTGTTCACGCCGGTCGTGCTGCTCGCCATGCTGCTCCTCTGGAACGCGACGCAAGAGCCGACGGCACCGCGAATCGCACTCGCCGGCGCGGTCGTCGGCGCCTCGGCTCTCGTCAGACCGACCCTGCTCTGCTTCCCGCTCGTCGCGCCGCTCGCATTCGCCGCGCGCGAGCGCGGGCGCCGCGCGGCGCGACACGGCCTCGTCTATGCGCTCGCGGCCGCGCTCGTCGTGACGCCGTGGATCGTGCGGAACTACTACCGCTATCACGCCGTCTTTCCCCTCGCCCTGAGCAACGCACTCCTCTGGCAGGGGAGCCCCGAGTACTACCACCTGGTCCGCGACCGCGGGTACTCCTACATGCAGGTGTGGACCGACGTGCTCTACGCGCCCGGCTCGCCGGTGCCCGACCCCTCGTCGCTGGAGGGCGAGCGGTACTGGAACGCACGCGCCGTGCGGTCGATCGCCGCCGAGCCGTTCCTGTACCTTCGCTACGCCGCCGAGAAGCTCGCGACCTTCTGGGTCGGAGATCCGGAGGCGAACTGGGGCGGCTCGCACCCGTTCGACTTCCACGTGCTCGTGCTCGCCTTCGGCGTTCGCTGGACGGTGCTGTTCACGCCCGGGTTGCTCCTGCCGCCCGTGGCGTTGGCCGCCGTCCTGCTTCTCCGCGGGCGCTGGCGCGAGCTCCTGCCGATCTACGTTCTGCTCGCCTACTGCACGCTCCTCCACGCCGCGACGCACGCCGAGGAGCGTCTCAGCGAGCCGCTGCAGCCCTTGCTCCTGCTGCTGGTCGCGGGAGCCCTCGTCCACGCGACGTCGAGATCGCCGGGGCAACGATCCCCGTCAGCGACTCGCTCACGGCGAGCGTGCGCGACCACTGAGCGCGCCGCTTGCCCCTCCGAACCACCCCGGGCATGCTGAAGGATTCGTGTTGAACCTCTCCGGCATCGCCAAGCGATACGGCGGGCAGATCGTCCTCGCCGACGTCACCTGGGGCGTCCCCGACGGCGCGCGGGTCGGGCTCACCGGCCCGAACGGTGCCGGCAAGTCGACTCTCCTGCGCATCATCGCGGGCGAGGTCGAGCCCGACGCGGGTGCGATCGCGGTGCCGCGCGGCGCCACGGTGGGCTACCTTCCGCAGCACATCCTCGGCGTGCGCGGCGTGACCGTCCGCGCGCATGCGCTCTCGGCCTTCGCCGAGCTGCACGAGCTCGAAGCGCGGCGCGCCGCCCTCGAGCACGCCCTCGCCACCGTGGATCCGGCCAGTGAAGAGTACGCGCGCGTCATGGAACGCTACATGGCGGTCTGCGAGGAATGGGACCACCGCGGACGGTACGACACCGAGTCCGAGGCGGAGGGGGTGCTCTGCGGGCTCGGGTTTCAAGCCGGCGATCTCGACCGCGACTGCAGCGAGCTCTCGGGCGGCTGGCAGATGCGCGCCGCGCTCGCGCAGCTCCTGCTCCGGCGGCCGGACATCCTGCTGCTCGACGAGCCGACGAACTACCTGGACCTCGAGGCACGGACGTGGCTCGAATCCTTCCTCACCGCCTACCCGGGGACGGTGATCATGGTCGCCCACGACCGCTACTTCCTCGACGTCACGGTCGACCGCATCGCCGAGGTGCTGCACGGCCGGGTCACCGACTATCCGATGGCCTACAGCCGCTACCTCGAGGAGCGGGAGCGACGGCTCGAGCTCGCCCGCCAGGCGTACGAGACGCAGAAGGCCGAGATCGAGCGCATCGAGGCCTTCGTCCACCGCTTCCGCTACCAGGCCTCCAAGGCGGCGCTCGTCCAGAGCCGCGTGAAGCAGCTCGAGAAGGTGGAGCGTCTGCCGCCGCCCGACGGTCACGAGCGCGTCCTGAAGATCCGGCTGCCCGAGGCGCCGCGCGGCGGCCGCGCGGTGGTCGAGCTCGCGGGCGCGCGCAAGCGATATGGCGAGGTGCAGGTCTACGAGGGCGCCGACGTGCTCATCGAGCGCGGGCAGCGCATCGCGCTGGTCGGGCCGAACGGCGCCGGGAAGACGACGCTGCTCAAGCTGCTCGCCGGCGTCCTGCCGCTCGACGGGGGGACGCGCACCCTCGGCCACAACGTCCGCCTCGGCTACTTCGCCCAGGACCACCGGTCGTACCGTCCTCGAGGAGGTGATGGGCGCCGCGTCGGTCGAGGCGGCGGCACACGTGCGCGGCCTGCTCGGCGCCTTCCTCTTCTCCGGCGATGCCGTCGAGAAGCGCGTCGGGGTCCTCTCCGGCGGCGAACGGAGCCGTCTCGCACTCGCCAAGCTTCTGCTCGAGCCGGCCAACTGCCTCCTGCTGGACGAGCCCACCAACCATCTCGACCTGACCGCGAAGGAGATCCTCCTCGGAGCGCTCCTCGCCTACGGCGGGACGCTGGTGATCGTCGCCCACGACCGCTACCTGCTCGACCGGCTGCCCACGCAGGTGATCGAGGTGGGCGACGGCCGCGCCGCGCGCTATCTCGGCAACTACGAGGACTACCTCGTCGCCAAGGCCCGCGCCGCCGCCCCGCCACTCGACGTGAAGCCGCCGCGCGCCGCGCGCTCGCGCTAGGACCGCGCGCTCGCAGGGCCGGCGGCGCCCCTTCCCGCCACCCCGCGGCGGCTAACGCCGCCCGCGGCCGCGCGGCGCGCGGAACGTCGTCTGGCCGCCCGGCGGGGCCACCGGCTTCACCGCCAGACGATGGTCGGGCATCGGCCGGAACAGCATCGTGTCATTGGCGCGCTTGATCCGCAGGCGCAGCTCGTTGCGGGCGACGGCGTCCTCGCCGGCGGCGAGCACGGCGGGCATCGCCAGCTCGATGTGGGCCTGGTGGGTGCCGTGGGTGAGATTCACCTGGAGCCGCTCCTGGCCCGGCACGTCGCGCACCTCGACCGCGAGCTTCCGGTCCACGGCCCGCGCCAGCTCGCCGATGATGCGCCGCGCCTCCTGCCGACTGTCCGTCATGTGCAAACAAAGAGTTAAACGGCACGGCCGAGCGCGTGTCAACGGGCCCGCGCCACTTGCTGGCCCGCCAGTGGCCGCCGTGATATAGCGCGCCGCGGGTGGAGGTGGAGGATGGGTTCGGCGCGCCGTTTTCTCTTCGTCGTGCTTCTGTTCCAGGTGTCCCTGGCGGCGCCTCTCGAGGCGGCGGTCCAGCTCACGGCGACACGTGCGGAAACGCTGTACGCGGCCGACGCGATGCCGGACTGCTCGAAGCTGAGCAAGCTGCCCGACGACGGTCTGCCTCTCAGCGTCGTGCGGCTGCGGGCGCAGGCCGACGGCGCCCCGGCCGCGCAGACCACCTTCCGCTGGTCGATGCGGGGAAGGGACTTCGGCCTGCTCGTGGCCGACCTCGACATCGGCCCGTCGGCGCAATCCGCGGCCGTGGCCGGCCTCTGCGCCGAGTTCGGCGACGCCTGCGTGCTCACGCCCGACAAGCTCCCGTTCTACACGAGGTCGAGCATCCTCTGGGTCGCGCCCACCTGCGACATCCTGCCAAAGACGCCCTTCAAGCCCTTCCGCGGCGGCACCTCGCAGGTTTTCGTCGTGGCCGAGACGGGCCGGCGCAAGCTCGGGCGGGCGTCGGTCAAGATCGGCTACGGGCACACCGCCTCGGTCACGCTCTACGCCGACGGCCAGGACGGGGTCGGCAATCGGGGCGGTATCCCGTCGGACATCAACCCGCAGTTCGGCGCCGCCGTGAACCCGAACGGCGTGACGCTGCCCGCGCCGAACAAGTTCGAGTTCGGCACGGGGACGGGGGAGTCGTCCTCGGTCGATCCGGCTGCCTGCCGGACCCCGGGCTCGAACCTGCTCTTCGCCGCCTGCAAGACCGACTTCCTCTACACGCAGGCGGGAAAGTTCGTCGCCACCGTCGCCGAGAAGTTCATGGACGGCAGCGCGCTCTGCGACAGCGTCGGCGTTCGCATCCTGAGCGCCACCATCATCCCGCGGCTGGTCGTCGAGCTGACGCCGAAGCGCGCCACCTTCGCATCCGGAGACTCCGTCAACCTGCGCGTGCGCCTGGTGAACGCGAGCCCGCGGGTGGGCGGCAGCGGCATCCTGCTGATCGGCGAGGGGGTGCTCACCTGCGACGAGGCCGCCAACGTCCGCACCGTGGAGCAGACGAAGAAGACCGTGTTCGACCTCCAGCACTGCTCGGGCACCGCGAATCAGGGATGCACCCGGGACGCGGACTGCAACCCGCTCTTCTGTCAGGCATGCGGACAGGACGAGACCTGCCTCACGCAGTCGCACTGCTCGGCGACCCTCACGCGGCCGTGCCAGCACGACTCGGACTGCGCGCAGTCGGCCTGCCCCACGTGCAAGGAGGACGAGACCTGCATCCAGGTCCTGGCGACGCCGGCCATCGTCGTGCCGGTCGGCGGCTCGGTGGATCTCATCAACGGCCCCGTTGCGGTCCACAACGTCTTCCCCGATCCCGCGAAGCTCATGGACACCTGGACCGTCCATACGTTCAACGCGGGCATGGACGATACCAAGGTGAAGTACCGGATCCGCGGCCAGCCGGTGCCGGTGCGGACCCGCTAGGGCGCCGCAGGGCTACTCGAGCACCGCGGCCGCACGCAGCCGGTCGATCTCCTCCGCCCCCATGCCGAGCAGCTCGCGGAGCACGTACTCGGTGTGCTCGCCCAGGCGCGGGGCCGGTGCATCGAGCTGCGGCTCCATCGCGGAGAAGCGGATGGCATGGGTCTCGGCGGGGTGGGAGCCGAGGACGCCGTGCTCGACGGTCCGGAAGTGCCGCCGGTGGGCGAGCTGCGGATCGTCGTGGAGGTCGCCGAAGTCCTCGACCGGCGCGGCGTCGATGCCCGCGCCCTGGAGGCGGCTGGCGACGTGGGCGGCGGTCTCGGTCCGGGTCCACTCCTCGAGCCGCGCCTCGACCTCGCCGACGCGCTCCTGGCGGCCGGCGGCAGTCGCGAGCGCTGGCTCGACGGCCCACGCGGGGCGGCCGAGGACGTCGACCAGCCGCTGCCAGTCCTCGTCGTCGTGCACGGCGACGGCCACCCAGCGGTCGCGCCCGGCCTCGTCGGCACAGCGGAAGACGCCGTGCGGCGCGGCGTGGCGCGAGCGGTTGCCCATGCGCGTCAGGATCTCGCCGTTGGCGGTGTAGGTGAGGATCGACTCCGCGAGACAGACGATCCCGGCCTCCACCTGCGAGAGATCGATGTGCTGCCCCTCGCCGGTGCGGCGGCGGTGGAGCAGGGCGGCGCCGAGCAGCAGCGCGGCGTAGCGCGGCGACAGCGAGTCCGTGATGGTGCCGAACGGACCCACCGGCTCGCGATCGGGCCACCCGGTCAGGTGGTTGAAGCCGGCGAGCGCCGAGCCCTGCCCGCCGAAGCCGGGGTAGTGCCGGTGCGGGCCCGTCTGCCCGTTGAGGCACGTGCTGATCATCACCAGATCCGGACGGTCGCGCACCAGCGAGCCGTAGTCGAGTCCCCACCGCGCCATCGCCCCGGGCGCGAAGTTCTCGGCGACGGCGTCGGCGGCGAGCGCGAGCCGGCGCGCCACGGCGACGCCTTCGGGACGGGAGAGGTCGAGCGCGACGGAGAGCTTGTTCACGTTCAGCACGGCGAAGTGCGCCGAGCCGTCGAGGCCGCCCGGCGTCGTCGGGGTGAGGCGCAGAATGCGCAGGAAGTCGGGACGGCGTCGCGACTCGACCCGGATGACGGTCGCGCCGTGGTCGGCGAAGTAGCGCGTGGCGATCGGGCCGGCCGCACCGCCGCCGAACTCGAGGATCGTCGTGCCGGCGAAGAGCGCGCTCATACGACGCCCTCGGCGCGGAGCCGCTCGACGTCGCGCTCGCCGAGGCCGAGCTCGGCCAGGATCTCGACCGTGTGCTCGCCGAGGCGCGGCGCAGGCCGGCGGATCGCCACCGTCTGGCCGGAGGTGGCGGCGAAGGCGCCGGGATAGCGCAGGCGGCCGCGGCCGGGATTGTCGACCTCGACGAGGAACTGCCGCGCGGCGAGCTGCTCGGAGGCGACGATCTCGCGCGCCGTGTTGACCGGGGCGAGCATCAGGTTCCGCTCGCACGCCGCGCGGTAGAGCTCGGCCATCGTCTTGGTGGCGAAGAAGGCGCCGAACTCCCGGGTGAGCGCGTCCACCTCGGCCTGGGTGAGCAGGTTGTGGTTGTAGGTCTTCCAGTCGACGGCCCTGAGGCGCTCCGACGCCATCCCGTGCTCGTCCATGTAGGCCACCATGGCGATCAGGCCGGGCACGCGCGCCGGCCCGCCGCGCAGCGCGAAGGAGACGAAGCCGTCCTGGCAGGGCCAGATCTCCCGCTGGACGGTCCGGCCGGCGCTCATGAAGGCTCCGACCCGCGCGCCGCGCTGGCCGGTCATCTTGAACATCGCGGCCGTGCCGATGCTCGGCATCACCATGGCCGCCTGGAGCGCGACGTCGACGTGCTGGCCCTCACCGGTCGTGTCACGTGCCAGAAGGGCGAAGACGACGCCGACCGCGGCTTCGAGGCCGCCGTGGTAGTACGACACCGGCAGCGAGCAGCGGACGGGGGCGCGGTCGGGATCGCCCGTCGAATATAGGTTGCCGCTCGCCGCGACGGCCGTGAGGTCCGAGCCGCGCCAGCCGGCGCGCGGGCCGGTCTGCCCGAAGGGCGTGAGCGAGCAGAGAACGAGACGCCGGTTCCGGGCGTGGAGCGTTTCCCAGCCGAGGCCGCGCGCCTGCAGGCTGCCCGGCGCCTCGCTCTCGAGGAGCACGTCGGCCCGCTCGGCGAGCGCCAGCAGCAGCTCGCGGCCGCGCGACCGGTCGACGGCCAGCGTGATGCCGCGCTTCGAGGTGTTGAGCGCGAGCCAGAGGAGCGAGCGGTCGGCATCGGCCGTCCCGCCCCAGAAGGGCGGCCGCCGGCGCGCCGGGTCGCCCTCCGGCGGCTCGACCTTCACGACGTCGGCGCCGAGGTCGCCGAGGACCTTGCCGGCGAGGAAGCCGGGCTCGTGCGTGAGGTCGAGGATACGGATGCCGGAGAGGGCGTCGCTCAACAGGCGACGGACGCTAGCCGCCCGTCGCGCGAGGTGTCAAGTTGTACGGCCCGTCTACCGCCCGTCTACCGCCCGTTTTTGGGCGGGCCTTTCGCCCGAGGGCCGCGGTGCGCTAAGAGGCCGCTCCATGAAGATCGGCGTCGGCATCGGTGACATCGGCGGCGCGCCGGCGGACGTCGACGGCCTCGTCGCCCAGGCGAAGCGGGCCGAGGCCGACGGCTTCGCGAGCGGCTGGTTCGCCAACATCTTCGGCATGGACGCGATCCTCGCCGCGGCGATCTGCGGGCGGGAGACGTCGCGGATCGAGCTCGGCACGGCCGTGGTGCCGACGTTTCCGCGCCATCCGGTGGCCATGGCGCAGCAGGCGCTGTCGGCGCAGGCGGCGGCCCGCGGCCGCTTCACGCTGGGCATCGGGCTCTCGCACCAGATCGTCATCGAGGGGATGTTCGGGTTCTCCTTCGCGAAGCCCTACAGCCACATGAAGGAATACCTGGCGGTGCTCGGATCGCTCATCCGGAGCGGTAGCGTGAGCCATGCGGGCGAGGAGTACCGCGTGAACGCGCAGCTCGCCGTTCCGGGCGCCACGCCGTGCCCGATCCTCGTCGCCGCGCTCGCCCCGAAGATGCTCGCGCTCGCCGGCCGCGCGGCCGACGGCACGATCACCTGGATGACCGGCCTGCGCACCATCCGCGAGCACACCGTGCCGCGCATCCGCGAGGCCGCGGCAGGGGCGGGGCGTCCGGCGCCGCGCGTCGTGGTCGGGCTGCCGGTGGCCGTCACGCGCGACGTCGCCGCGGCGCGGACGTCGGCGGCCCGCGGCTTCCAGATCTACGGCGGGCTCCCGTCCTACCGCCGGATGCTCGACCTCGAGGGCGTCGAGGGTCCGGGCGACGTGGCGATCGTCGGCGACGAGAGCGCCGTCGGCGAGCAGCTCGATCGGCTGGCCGAGGCGGGGGCCACGGATTTCCTCGCCATCCCGTTCCGCGTCGAGGGCGACGAGGAGGCTCCGGCGCGCACACGCGCGCTGCTCGCGCGCCGGACATGACGCGACCCGCGACGCTTGTCGCGGGTCGGGACCGGAAGCGAGCGTGTGGCGGTGCGTGCGTGGTGCGAGCGGCGTGCCGCGGCCGGCGAAGCCGGCGCGGCAAACCGTGGCGCGCCGACGCGGTGCGGTTGCCGGCGTTTCCCGAGGCCCCGCTCAGCAGCGTTGCTGAGCGGCCGTCATGGACCCTTGAGCGCCCGGTAGTAGTGCACGGTCGAGCGGCCGCTCTCGCGCAGCGCACCGCCGACGAACGCCCCGTACCACTGGCCGCCGCCCACGATCTCGACGGCGGAGTGAGGCGCGTAGAGTACGCCGTAGAAACGTGTCGCCGCCGAGCCGCCGAAGCTGACCGGCCGGTCGCTGGCGACGTAGATCGCGAACTTCTCGGGGTTCGGGTCCGCCACGACGATGCGCCCGTTGCCCTTCACCGCGACGCGGCCGGTCACGTAGAGGGTCACCGGTCCCGCCGAGTTGTCGACGAAGAGCGTGGACCGGCCGGCGACGATCAGATCCGAGGCGAGGAAGCTGCCCGGTCCGACGAGCGTCCGCTGCCGGCGAGCGTGCCGCCCGTGCTTCGGCTTCGGTCCCTTGCCTCCGTTGCCCTTGCCGCCGTCGCCGTGGGTTCCCTTGTTGCCACCCTGATTCTCGTCGGGCGCCCGGTCCGCCAGCTCTGGCGCGCCCGGCAGCACCTTCAGGTCGCCGAGGTCGGGGATGCCTGCCGGCACCTTGATCTCCATGAAGGACATCGGCGTCCCGATCGTCTGGCTGCCGCTCACCATGTGATCACGCGCGACGTCGAATCCGCCTCCGGTGGCGTCGCCATCGATCGTCGCGTGGCCGCGGAGCGTGACCATCCCGTTGCTGAACACGTCGCCGTCGGGAGTCGGGGGGGTTCCGGTGGTGTCGTACCCGTCGGTGGCGGCCCGACCGTTCATGGTGACCGACGAGACGCCGACCAGCCCCTGGTGGAAGAGCGAGTAGGTCGAGATCGCGAGGCCGAAGGCCGGCGTGGCGCCGGGCTCCGGCGATTGCGGGCCGAGCTTGCCGGCGATGGCGAGGATCAGATGATTGTGGTCGACGTGCGCGCTGCCGTCCAGGTGCCAGTTCGCTCGGCGTGCTGGAGGAAGTAGGTGGTGAATTCGTGCCGCGAGTAGCGGAGCGTGTCGCTGTCGGAGGATCTCGGGTCCGACGCCGGCACCACGAACATCCCGGGCACCGGCTCGCCGTCGACGCCGACCAGGAGCTGCATGAGGAAGCCCTGGGCGTTCCGGAAGATAATGTCCGCGTTCGTGAAGCGCAGGGGATAGCCGAGGGCCCGGGCCTCGAAGACCAGCGGCTCCGTCGTGCCCGTCAGGTCGAGGCTGACGTAGACGACCCCGTCGCGGCCGACGGCTGCGTGGTAGCCGGGGACGCGCCACTCGCCGTACTGGGTGGGCACGGGGAGGGGCGCCGGCGCGATCGTGAAATCGGTGTCGTCGATCCTGATCTGAGGCGGTCCGTGACCGGCCCGGCTCGCGACGATGGCGGCCGGACCGAGCGGAAGGTCGGGGACGGGGATGACGAGCTGGTTCTTGAAGACGCCATCGGCCAGGTCCCGGCGGTTGACGACCCGCCCCGACACCGTCGTGTCCGCGTGAGTGGCGCTCGGCGTGCTGGAGGAAGTAGGTGGTGAATTCGTGCCGCGAGTAGCGGAGCGTGTCGCTGTCGGAGGATCTCGGGTCCGACGCCGGCACCACGAACATCCCGTGCGTCACGCGCGAGCCAGCCGACCATCACGGCGACGATCGCGCTCGCGGCGGTGGCCCACCCGATCCCTGCTGTACTGCTCCGCATGGCAACGCCTCCGGAGGGGGTTGGTGTGCAAGCCGCGCACCAGGGCGCCGCGCGCGTCCGGCCACGTCTTTGGCGGCCTCGGAGCGCCGAACGGGCCGCTCGTGACACATCTGTGCCGCGGCGCGCCGGCGGCCGCGGCAACGATCGCCACGAGCGCTCGATCCCTGCGGAGGCGGATTGACAGGATCCGGGCCCGCGCGCTAGCTGGCAGGCTCGCCAGCTTGCTCCGATCCGGGGTGCCGTGCGCCTTCTCCTCGTTCATCCTCGACCGCAAGCACCTCGGCTGGCGCGCGTTGCGCGACACCGCCGGCATCACGCTGCGCTTCCTCGCCCAGGGGCAGCCGAACTTCGCCGCATGCTGTGGAAGTTCGGCGGCGTGTATACCGCCGAACGGCTCCATGGCGACCACGGGCGTGAGGTCCGCTACCCGCTGCGCCTGCCGAGGCGCCGGCCGCGACGAAGCCGTCCCGGGACGAGCTGTACGTCCAGCGTCCGACCGCCGTCGCCGCGCACGCCTGAAGGGCGCGCTCAGTGGGCTGACACGTCGAACGTGCGGTCCATCATCGAGCGCAGATCGGCCACCGAGAAGGGCTTGCGGAGGAAGCCCGCGGCTCCGGCCTCGGCCAGGTGTCCGGGCGCCTCGTCCGCGCTGTAGCCGCTCATCAGGATCACGCGAGCGTCGGACCGGATGGTCCGCATCTCGCGGCACGCACGCTCGCCGCTCAGGCGAGGCAGCGTGAGGTCGATCAGCACGGCGTCGATGACCGGCGCGTGGGCGCGGAAGACCTCCACCCCCTCGCGCCCGTCGGCGGCGACCAGCACGCTGCAGCCGAGGCGCTCGAGCATGTGGGCGGTCACCGCACGCACGTCCTCCTCGTCGTCGACGATGAGGACGGTCCGGGAGGTCGGCTCGGCCGGCGGGGGTGCCGCCGCGCGCGCCGGGGCTTCGGCGCAGGGCAGGAAGACGCGGAACGTCGTGCCCCGGCCCGGCTCGCTCCGGACCGTGAGGCCCCCGTGGTGCGCGCGGACGACGCCGAGCACGGTCGCGAGCCCGAGCCCCCGTCCCGCGAACTTCGTCGAGAAGAACGGGTCGAAGATCTTCGCGACAGTCGCCGCGCTCATGCCGGCGCCGGTGTCCGCGACCTCCAGGCAGACGTGCGGCCCGGGGATCGCCTCCGAGCCGCGCTGCATCGGCCGCAGCGCCGCGTCGTCGAGGTGCACCAGCTCGGTGCGAACGGTGATGACGCCGGCATCGCCGATCGCCTCGGCGGCGTTGATGATCAGGTTCATCACCACCTGGCGAATCTGGCTGGGGTCGCCGGCCACCTCCGGGAGGTCCGGCCCGAGCTCCTGGCGCACCACCACCCGGGTTGGAATCGACACCTGCAGGAGGTCCAGGGTGTCCTCGACGGCGGCGCTCACGTTCACGGGCTGCAGCGAGACGGGTTCCTTTCCGGCCGCGTGAGCTCCGATCCTCGCCGGGCGGCGGCTTCGATGCGGCGCAGGCTCGGGCGTGCCGGCGAGTCCTCCGCCAGCTCCGATGCGGCGAGCGAGGCGTTGCCGAGGACGTTCACCAGCAGGTTGTTGAAGTCGTGCGCGACGCCGCCCGCCAGCACGCCGAGGCTCTCGAGGCGCTTCGCCTCGAGGAGCTTCCGCTCGAGGACGAGAAGCGCGTTCTCCGACCGCTCGCGCTCGGTCACGTCGATCGCCACCCCGATCACCCCGCTCACGTTGTCTTCCCGGTCGCGCATCGGCGTCAGCCGGCACTCGAAGATCATCTCGCCCGAGGCGCCGAGCCAGGTGACCCGCTCGCCCGCGAGCGCGCGCTGGAAGTAGCCCGCCGAGCGCTCCGGATCGCTCACGAAACCGGCGAGCACCTCCGAGAAGTGCAGGCCCAGCACCTGACCGGGGCGGAGGCCCAGGCGGGCGAGGCCCCGCCCTTCGGAGAGCGTGCAGATGCCCGCCTGGTCGCAGGTGAAGAGCACCACCGGTGCGCCCGTGATCACCGTCCTCAGGCGTGCCTCGCTCGCGCGCAGAGCCTCCTCGACGCGCGTCCGTTCGGTGATGTCCTCCCCGCAGAGGATGACGCCGCCGTCGGCCAGGCGGCTCACGTTGCACACGAAGACGCGCTCGTCGCCGCCTCGCGTCCGCATGCGCGCCTCGAGGCCGTGCACCGCTTCGCCGCCGCGGGCACGGACGATCCCGGCACCGACCGCGCCGTGACACGAGGCGGGCACGCACAGCCGGAGATAGTCCTGCCCGACGGCCTCCTCGGGCGGCCAGCCGAGCACCCGCACGGCTTCCCGGTTGAACTCGACGATGCGCCCGTCGCGCGCGAGGACGACGATGACGCTGCCGGCGATCTCGACCAGCGACCGGTAGCGTTCCGCGCTCGCCCGGGCGTCGCGATGGGCGCCGGCGAGCGTCCACCGGTGCGCGAACTCCCGCCTGCGCCAGCGCTCGCGCACGCCCGTGGTGACGATCGCCAGGCCGCTCGCCGCCGTCAGGACGAGCAGGTTGTCGGTGAACCGGGGGTCGCGGAGCGTGCCGGCGGTGGCCGTCGCCGCCACGTATTCGCCGACGAGGACGAGGCAGGAGAGCGCGGACCAGGCCATCGTCCACGGCATCATCAAGGCGACCCCGATGATCGCGAAGTTGGTGTCGATGTTGACCGGGCTCGTGTGGCCGCCGGTGGCGAAGGCGAGCGCCTGGATCAGCGCCCCGGTCGCGCTCGGCGGAAGCACGCCGACGGCACGCGGGTGACGCCGTCCGTGGTCGCTGCGCAGGAGCGCCAGAATCGCCGCCATCGCGGTAATGCCTGCGAGCCGGATGACGAGCAGCGGACCGGCGAGCTCCGGGAAGCGGACCCGATCGAGCGGGGTGGTGGCGAGGATCACCAGCCCGGCGATCAGGCAATACGCGCTGCCGCCGCGCACACAGCTCTTCCGGCTGTCGTTCTCGAACGCCGCGCGGAACACGTCGTCGTCCGGCGTCCGGTTGCGGTCTTGGTCCGTGGCCGTACTCCTTCGCGCACGAGCAGCCACCCCACCGACTCCCAGACCCAGCCCGCCGGACCTCGTGCAGCGCGTGTATCGGTGCGCGGACTCACTACCACAGGCTGCGCCTCGGGGGCCACCCGCGCGCAGCCGTCCGCGCCCGGTGGGCCGCCGGCCGGTGCCGGCGCCCAGCGGATGCCCCTCGTGCCTTGAGGGGAGAGCCTCGCATCTGCGTGCGTGAGTGCGGCCGGAGCGGGAAAGGGGTAATTACGTGGCCTCGCGATCAAGAATCCTCTGCTGGCTGCGGGGGGACTACGAGATGGCGGGACGCAGCAGGCCTTCGCTCGGGACCGAGCGGGCGAGCGACGGAGACGCGAGGTCACGCAGCACGCTCGACGCCAACATCATCATCGCCAACGCGCCCGACCCGGTCTTCGTCTCCGACCTCGAGGGGCGCATCCTCCAGGCCAACGACGCGGTGTCGGAGCTCCTCGGGCTCCGCCGCCACGAGGTACTCGAGCAGTCGGTGGTGCGCTTCCTCAGCCCGGAGGAGGCCCGCGAGTTCATGGCCGCGTTGCGCGAGGTGGTCCAACGCGGCGTCAAGCGCAACGCGATGCTTCATCCACGCTCGGCGTCGGGTCAGGTCATTCCGACGAGCCTGAACGCCTCCGCCCTGAACGACGCCGACGGGAGGGTGATCGGAGCGATCGGCATCCTGCGCGACATGCGCGAACTCGACAAGGCGCGGGCCTACGCCGAGAGCTTGATCAAGAACGCGCCCGACCCGGTGTTCGTCTCCGACCTCTCCGGCAAGATCCTGCAGGCCAACGATGCCGTGTACGCGTTGCTCGGGTTCCGCACCGACGAGGTCGTGGAGCAGTCGCTGTCTCGCTTCATCGACCCGGAGGAGACGCGGGAGTTCCTGGCGGCGTTGCGCGAGGTCGTGGAGCGCGGGGTGACCCGGAACGCGCGTCTCAACCCGCGCAGCGCATCGGGCGAGATCATCCCGACGACGCTCAACGCGTCGGCGCTGCGCGACGCCGACGGCAAGGTGATCGGTGCCATCGGCATCCTGCGTGACATGCGGGCGTACGAGCGCGTCGTCGGCGACCTCCGGGCATCGCAGGCGGAGCTGCAGGAGAAGATCCTGGACCTCGAGAAGTTCGAGGAGGTGGTCGTGGGCCGCGAGCTCAAGATGATCGCCCTCGAAAAGGAGATAGAGAGTCTCCGCCAGCAGTTGGAGCGGAGCCGGGCGTGATCTCCGGACCCGCCGAGCATCTCGTCGACAGCCCGGCCGCGCTGCGCGCGCAGGTGCGGCGTCTCGAGCAGCGCGTGCAGAGGGCCGAAGAGCGACGTCGCGCCCTGCTCCACATCATGGGCGACATGAACGAGCTCAACAGGCGGCTCGCCCGGCAGCGCAGGGCCATGCTGCACATCCTGGTCGACTACGAGCAGGGGCGGCACCGTCTCGCGCGCCAGACCGATCGGCGGCACGGCTCGCGGCGTGCTCTCGTGCACATCCTCGAGGACTTTCAGCGTTCCAACCTGCGCCTGGAGAACGGTCGCAAGGCCATGATTCACATCATGGGCGACCTGCGCGAGACCACGCGTGAGGTCGAGTGCCGTGAGCAGGAGCTCCGGGACAAGCAGGAGCAGCTCGTCCAGGCCGGCAAGCTGGCGACGGTGGGCGAGCTGACGACCGGGATCGCGCACGAGCTGAACAATCCCCTCAACAACATCGAGCTGTTCGTCGGGAACGCCATCGACCATCTCGACCTAGGCGTCGCGGAACGGGCGCGTCTTCTCGAGGACCTCCGCCAGGCCATGGAGCAGGTGCGGAAGGCCACCCAGATCATCTCCCACCTGCGCGCGTTCGGCCGGTCGGCGCCCCTCAGCCGGGAGCCGCTGCGGGTGAACGAGATCGTCCGACGTTCCCTCGGGCTGATCCGCGAGCAGCTCATTCTCCGCCAGATCGAGGTCGAGATGGACCTCTGCCCGGACGATCCGCTCGTCCTCGGCAACGCCATCCAGCTGGAGCAGGTCTTCCTGAATCTGCTGACCAACGCCCGCGATGCGGTGTCGAATTCCGCCGCCAGGCGCATCCTCATCGACTCCGGAGTCGGGGAGGGCACGGTGTGGGTCCGGTTCCGCGATACCGGACCCGGCATCCCACCGGGACTGGAGGAACGGATCTTCGATCCCTTCTTCACCACCAAGGAGGTGGGCGCGGGCACCGGCCTCGGCCTGTCGATCGCCCGGGGCATCATCCGGGAGCACGACGGCTCGATCGCCCTCGCCCGCCACGCGAGCGGGGAAGGGAACGGCGCCACCCTCCGGATCGAGCTGCCGCCGTTCGGAGGGCCCGTATGACGCGCATCCTCATCGTCGACGACGACCCCGCCTTGCTGCAGGCGCTGCCCGAGGCGCTCCGGCTGCGCTTGGCGGACGTGACCGTCGACACCTGCGACTCGGCGGCCGATGCGCTCCGGCGGATGAGGGCCGCGGACTACGATGCCGTCGTCAGCGACATCAAGATGCCCGGAGTGGACGGCCTGGCGCTGCTCGCGGGGGTCCGGACCTTCCTCCCGGCCACGCCGACGTTGCTCATCACGGGCCACGGACAGGACGACCTGGTCCTGCAAGCCCTGCGGGGCGGGGCGTACGACTTCATCCCGAAGCCGATCGACCGTGACTACTTCGTTGCGTCGCTGAAGCGTGCGCTCGAAACGCGACACCTCCGCCGCCAGCTGGAAGAGCAGCGATCGGCCCTCGAGCGCCACGCCGTGGAGCTCGAGCGGACCGTGGAGGAGCGCACGCGCGAGCTGCGCCGGGCCAACGACCTGAAGGACCAGTTCCTGGCGATGGTATCGCACGAGCTGCGGTCGCCGCTCGGCGCCATCCGGATGTGGGCGAGCCTGCTGCGGAGCGGCAAGCTCGACCCGGAACGGCGCGGGCGTGCGCTCGAGGCCATCGAGCGGAGCGCGGTCATGCAGGCGAAGCTCGTCGAGGACCTCCTGGACGTGTCGCGCATCGTGACCGGGAAGCTCGTCCTCGAGCTCAGGCCCGTCGATCTGGCCGAGGTCGCGGAGGCCGCGCTGGATGCGGTTCGTACCGAGGCGGAGGCCAGGGAGGTCGAGCTGGAGCCCGTGTTCGAGCTGAGCGGCGGCCACGTGGAGGGAGACCCGGCACGTCTCCAGCAGGTGCTCTGGAACCTCCTCTCCAATGCCGTCAAGTTCTCGCGGCCGCGCGGCCGCGTGGTCCTCCGCGTCGCGCGTGCCGGTTCCGAGGCGGTGGTCTCCGTCCGGGACGAGGGCGAGGGTATCGAGGCCGAGTTTCTCCCGCACGTCTTCGAGCGGTTCCGCCAGGCGGACAACACCCGCACGCGGACGCACGGCGGGCTCGGGCTGGGGCTTGCGCTGGTCCACCATCTGGTCGTGCTGCACGGAGGCGCCGTCAGCGCGGAGAGCGACGGCTCGGGGCGCGGGGCGACGTTCACGGTGACGCTCCCGCTCGTGGAAGGGCGCGCGGCGGCGAAAGACGTCGTCGCCCTGCGACCGGCGCTGCGCGGCGAGCGGGAGCGTGCCGCCGCCACCCTGGAAGGCGTCCGGGTGCTCGTCGTGGACGACGATCCCGACGCACGCGAGTCGGTGGTCACGGTCCTGGAGCAGGCCGGGGCGAGCGTGCGCGCGGTCGCGTCCGCCGCCGATGCGGTCGAGGCACTGGAGCGCGAGCCGAGCGACGTGCTCCTGAGCGACATCGCCATGCCCGGCGTGGACGGCTACACGCTCCTCGGTCGCGCGCGGGCGCGCTTACGAGGCCGGGAGCTTCCTGCCGCGGCGCTCACCGCGTACGCGGGGGCCGAGGATCGCCGCCGGGCGCTCGCCGCGGGCTTCCAGGCGCACCTCGCGAAACCGGTCGACCCCGCGCAGCTGCTCGCGGTGGTCGCCGAGCTCGCGCAGGCGACCCCGGAGCCGGTGAGCATCGAGGTCGGGGGGACTCAGCGCGTTGCGAGCGCGGAGCCCGGGCGCGCCGCCGGGCTCACCGGCACTGGAGAACGTTGCCGGTCGGGCTGAAGCTGCAGAGCGGTCCCGGGGACGTGGGCCGCGACGCGGCGCTGGCGAAGAGAACCTGACCACACTGGCCGGTGTCTCCCACCGCCGGGTTCACGCCGATCGTGGCCTGCAGCGGGAGCCAGCTCGGTTGGACGTCGTAGCTGCCGAACTTGCCGATGACGGTGAACTCACGTGTCCCGGGAATCGCGCCGACATGTCCTTGATGGCCACCCGGGCGATTCCGTCGATCCGTGGCGTGACCGCCCCCGAGTTCTTGTAGAGCCACTTCCTGGACGTCGGGTGAAGCCACCCGGCCACGGTTGCAGGGTCGTACGCACCGGCAGGGATCGTGGCGTCCAGGATCGTGTGGTTCGTCGAGTCCGCGAGCACCACGCGCACGCCGTTCGCCGTCGGGTCGAGCGGCGGCGCGTAGGGATACGGCATCACCACCTCACCCTCGAGACTGACCCGGTCGTCGCCCGGAATGGTGTTGAGCCCGGCGATCGCGAGCTTGGCCCACACCGTGCCTCCGGCCGTCCCGTTGCAGGGGTCGCAGGCGTCGCCGATCCCGTCGCCGTCGCTGTCCTCCTGACCCGGGTTGGCCACCGTCGGACAGTTGTCGATGGCGCTGCACACGCCGTCGCCGTCGGGGTCCTGGAGGCCGGTGTCGGCCGGACACGCGGCGCTCGTGCCGCTGCAGCTCTCGGGGACGTCGCACGGGATGGTCGACGGGCGACACACCACCGTGGCCGGCAGGAAGGCGTCGGCCGGGCACGTCCCGCCGGTGCCGTTGCACATCTCGGCGACGTCGCAGACGCCGGCCGCAGGCCGGCACACGGCGCCGGCCGCCTGGACGACGTCCGCCGGGCAGTCGTCCGAGACGCCGTCGCACGTCTCCGCGACATCGCAGGCGCCGGCGGCGACGCGGCACACCCGCGTGCTCTTGACGTCGGCCGGACAGGTGTCGTTCACGCCGTCGCACTGCTCGGGCGGGTCGCACGCGCCGTGCGAGGAGCGGCAGATGGCGGCGAAGTACTTCGCGTCGGCCGGACAGGCCGCCGTCGTCCCGCTGCAGGTTTCGGACTTGTCGCAGATGCCGGCCGGGGCGCGACAGACCGTCCCGGCGGCGACGAACTGATCGGAGAGGCAGGCCACCGAGCGGCCGTTACAGAGCTCGGCGACGTCGCAGAGGCCGGCCGCTGCACGGCACACCGTGCCGGAGAGGAGCGCGTCGGTCGGGCAGTCGGCGCCGGTGCCGCTGCAGGTCTCGACGGCGTCGCAGGCGCCCGCGGCTGCGCGGCACACCGTCCCCGTCGCCTGGAAGGCGTCGGCCGGACAGGTTCCGCTCGCCCCGTCGCAGCGTTCGGCCACGTCGCAGGGACCGGCCAGCGGCCGGCAGACCGCCCCACTCGGTTGGAGCGCGTCCGCCGGGCAGTTGATGGTCGTGCCGTCGCAGAACTCGGGCACGTCGCAGCTTCCCACCGGGGGCCGGCAGACGGTCCCGCCGGGCTTGAAGAGGTCGGGCGGGCAGTCGTCCGCCACTCCGTTGCAGGTCTCGGCGGCGTCGCATGACCCCGCGGCGGCCCGGCAGACGGCGGTGCTCTTCACGTCGGGCGGACAGGTCGGGCTAGCTCCGGTGCACAGCTCGGCCGCGTCGCAGACACCCGCCGCGGGGCGGCAGACGGTGCCGGACGGCGCCAGTTGATCGGGCGGGCAGTCGCCGTTGACGCCGTCGCAGCTCTCGGCCGCGTCGCACACGCCCGCCGCGGGGCGGCACACGCTCGTGCTCTTCACGTCGGGCGGGCACGTCGCGCTCGACCCGGTGCAGGACTCGGCCGGATCGCAGACGCCGATCGACGGACGGCAGGCCGAGCCGGTGGGCGCGAATCCATCGGCCGGGCAGTTGTTGTTGAACCCGTCGCAGCTCTCGGCGACGTCGCAGGCGCCGGCGGCGGGCCGGCAGACGGCCGAGCTCTTGGCGTCGAGCGGGCAGAAGATGCTGACGCCGGTGCAGGTCTCGGGGAGATCGCAGGTCCCGGCGGCGGGCCGGCAGACCGTGCCCGGTGGCGAGAAGGTGTCGGGAGGACAGTCGTTGGTCAGGCCGTTGCAGCTCTCGGCGACGTCGCACGGGCCGGCCGCGGGGCGGCACACGGCATTGCTCTTGACGTCGAACGGACACGACGGACCCGTCCCGGTGCAGCTCTCGGTCGGATCGCAGATGCCACCCGAGGCGCGGCAGACGGTTCCGGCCCCGACGAAGCCGTCGGCGGGACAGGTGTTGGTGACGCCGTCGCAGAACTCGGGGACGTCGCACGGGCCGGCCGACGGCCGGCACATGCCGGCGCTCTTCACGTCCGGCGGACAGAGCGGTCCAAAGCCGCTGCAGACCTCGGCCGGGTCGCAGCTGCCGCTCGAGGCGCGGCAGACGGTCCCCGCCGCGATGAAGCCGTCGGGTGGACAGCTGTTGGCGAAGCCGTCGCAGCTCTCCGTCAGGTCGCAGGGGCCCACTGCGGGCCGGCAGACCGCGGTGCTCTTCAGGTCGGCGGGGCAGGCCGCCGCCGTCCCCGTGCAGGTCTCCGCCGTGTCGCAGGTGCCGGCCGACGGACGACAGACCGTGGTCGCGGGGGCGAAGCCGTCCGGCGGACAGTCGTTGCCGACGCCGTCGCAGCTCTCGGCCAGGTCACAGGCGCCGGCGGTCGGCCGGCAGACGCCGATGCTCTTCAGGTCGAACGGGCAGAGCGGGCTGAGACCCGTGCACGTCTCCGGCAGATCGCAGACCCCCGCCGCCGGACGGCAGAGACCACCCGCGGGCCGGAAGGCGTCGGCCGGGCAGTCGTTGCCGAAGCCGTCGCAGCTCTCCGCGACGTCGCAGGGTCCGACCGCGGGGCGACACACGGCGGTGCTCTTCGCGTCGATCGGACAGGCTGCGGTCGACCCCGTGCACGTCTCGGCCGGGTCACAGACGCCGGCGGAGGCGCGGCAGGTGGTCCCGGCCGCGACGAAGCCGTCCGGCGGACACGTGTTCGTCACGCCGTCACACAGCTCCGCGACGTCACAGGGTCCGACGGCCGGGCGGCAGACACCGCCGCCCTTCACGTCCACGGGACAGAGCGGGCTCGACCCGGTGCAGGTCTCGGCCGGGTCGCAGCCGCCGGCCGACGCGCGACAGACGGTCCCCGGCGCGACGAAGCCGTCGGCGGGGCAGCCGTTGCTGGCGCCGTCGCAGCTCTCGGCGACGTCGCACGGGCCGAC
Organism: Deltaproteobacteria bacterium; assembly: GCA_005879205.1. GTDB lineage: Bacteria > Desulfobacterota > Binatia > DP-6 > DP-6 > DP-3. Next base: position 653 of record VBLD01000071.1, on the reverse strand, counting down.
GGCAGGACGGCACACGCCCGTGCTCTTGGCGTCGGACGGACAGGCCGCGCTGGTTCCCGTACAGCTCTCGGCGGTGTCGCAGATCCCGGCGGACGGGCGACACGCCGTGCTCGACGGCGCGAACGCGTCCGGCGGACAGTCGTTGCCGGCGCCGTCGCAGCTCTCGGCCACGTCGCACACGCCGAGCGCCGGCCGGCAGACCGCCGTGCTCTTGACGTCCGTCGGGCAGAGCGCGCTCGCCCCCGAGCAGCTTTCGGCCGGATCGCAGACGCCCGCCGAGGGACGGCACACGGTGGTGGGCGGCGCGAAGGTGTCCGCCGGGCAGTCGTCGTTCACCCCGTCACAGCTCTCGGCGACGTCGCAGGGACCGGCCGACTGGCGACAGACGGCGGTGCTCTTCGCGTCGCCCGGACAGCCCGCCGCAGCGCCGGTGCAGGTCTCCGCCGGGTCGCAGACGCCGCCCGATGGGCGGCACACGGTCCCCGCGGAAACGAAGGTGTCGGGCGGGCAGGTGTCGGTGGCCCCGTCGCAGAGCTCGGCGACGTCACACGGCCCGACGGCCGGCCGGCAGACGCCGCTGCTCTTCATGTCGGCGGGACAGGCCGCCCCCGAGCCGGTGCAGGTCTCGGGCGGATCGCAGCCGCCGGCCGAGG
>VBLD01000471.1:4742-6759 GCA_005879205.1 Deltaproteobacteria bacterium | reverse complement strand
GGGGAACGACGCAGGCGGCGCGGCCGTCGGGCCCGACGAGGACGTCGAGCGTGAACTCGACGCCCTCGACGTACTCCTGCAGGAGCGGCTCGGGCACGCGCCGCGCGTAGAAGCGCAGCTCGTCCAGCTCGCGCACGATGTGCACGCCCACCGAGCCCGATCCGAAGCGGGGCTTCAGCGCGACCGGGAACGCGAAGCCATTGCGCCCGGCGACCGCGCCGCCGAGGTCGAGCTGGCGCGGCGCCGGGATGCCCTCGCGGTCGAAGAAGGCGGCGGTGTTCGCCTTGTCGAAGGCGATGTCGTTGGTGGCCGGCCCGCTCGCGGCGACCAGCACGCCCGCCCGGGCGAAGGCTTCCCGCGCCCGCGCGAGCACCGGCAGCTCGGGGTCGATCGTCGGCACGACGAGGGCGACGCTCTCGCGCCGGCAGATCGCGAGCAGAGCGGGCACGTAGTCGGGCGAATCGCAGCGCGGCACGACGAATCCCTCGTCGGCCTCGTGGATCGCGGCCGCGGTCCCGCCCGCGTCGGCGGCGAGCACGCGGCCGCCGCCGACGGATGCGACCGCCGCGCGGAAGGCGCGGAGCAGCGCGACGCGGCGGCCCGCGCTCGTGAGCAGCACGTTTGGCATGGTTTGTCTCGAGGGCGCGGCCGCTGACCGGCCGCGCAGGGTCACTGTCGGGAGCCCAGGAAGACCGGCATCGTCGCGTGATCGGGAGCGCTGACGCCGCTCCGGCGGACCACCGCGACCAGGGTTCGCCACAGGATGTACAGGTCCAGACGGAGGTTCGCGTGGTCGACGTACCAGACGTCGAGCGCGAACTTCTCCTCCCAGCTGAGCGCGTTCCGGCCCCGCACCTGCGCCAGCCCGGTGATCCCCGGAAGCACCTCGTGGCGCCGCGCCTGCTCGGGCGAGTAGCGCTCCAGGTACTCCATCAGGAGGGGACGCGGCCCGACCAGCGACATGTCGCCGCCGAGCACGTTCCAGAGCTGCGGTAGCTCGTCGAGTGACGCCGCACGCAGGAACGCGCCGAGCCGTGTGAGCCGCGCTTCGTCGGAGTCGCCGGGACGGCCGGGGCGCATGGTGCGGAACTTGAGCAGCGTGAACGGGCGGCCCCGGTGGCCGGCGCGATGGTGCCGGAAGAGCACGGGGGATCCCATGCACACCCGGACCGCGACGGCGACGAGCAGGACGACGGGCGCCAGGAGCACCAGCGCCGGCAGCGCCACGGCGACGTCGAGGGCCCGCTTTCCGATCATCGACCCGCGCATGCTCAGTGCTGATACCGCAGCACGACATCGGCCAGCCGGCGGCCGTAGCTCAGCATCAGCGCTCCCCGGCCCCCGCTCACGCCGTGGCGATCGCGCATCTCGGCGGCCGGGGGAAAGAACGTCCGCCAGACGCTGCCCGGGCCATCCGCCAGCGCAAGGTGAAAGGCGAGCTGGGTGGCGCGGCTGAACTTCGGGTGCTCGGGCTCGAAGACGCTGACCGATCGGAGCCAGGAATAAAGCATCGCCCGGCGCGCCGGAGCCGGCGCCAGCTCGCGCAGGACCCGGTCCGGGACCGGGGTCCCGAAGAGGCCGCGGGGAACGCTTAGAGAGAGAAAGACACCCGTGTCGACGCCGAGGCGGCGGACCATCTCCACCACCGCGTCCCAATCGATCTCCGTCCCGTGCACCACCCGGTCGACGTCGAGGTGCAGTCGGAAGCCGGGCGGCCGGCAGTAGCTGTGCTTGGCGGTGTGGAGCGCGACCTGGACCAGGTTGTCGACCGGGGCGAGCATGCGGGCCACCGTTCCGGGCATCACGATCGAGCGGGCGATCAGCTCGTCGGCGCTCGGCTCCTGGTCGGCGCGCAGCCAGCGTCCGGAGACGGCCCGCCACTGGAGGTCGATGGCGTACGTCTCGCCACCCGCGCTGAGCGCGTAGTCCGTGCCTCCCTCGGCGAGCCCTTCCTCCACGCCGGCAGCCCGTGCCCCACCGGTGACGACGGCGAAGCCGAGCGCGGTCAGCGCCTCGT
>VBLD01000471.1:4178-4688 GCA_005879205.1 Deltaproteobacteria bacterium | reverse complement strand
GGGACACGGGTGGAGCGCGCGTGCGATGGCACCGTTCTTGAGCGCGACCACCGGGATGCCGAGCGTGCCGGCGCGGGCGGCGATCTCGTCGAGCAGGGACATCATCCGCCCCAGGCGCGCGCGCGACGCCTCGTGCCATTCCTCCCACGGCGCGCCGCCGATGCCCGCCTCGGAGAGCCCGTGAGCCACGATCGGCTCGGCGCGGTGATCGGCGGCCAGCTGCGCGGCGCCGTCGCCGCCGAGCTGGTCGTGGAGACGGCGGAGCGTCGCGCATTCGGCCCCGGTGCGCTTCGACTTGACGGCGAGACAGAGGAAGCTGCGCGCCGCCGTCCAGGGCTCGACGTAGGGCTCCAGTGACCTCACCTCGACCCTCCCGCCGCGACGGCAAGCCTCGGCTCGACCTCCGCCGTCCCCTGCCCGTCGCGCCCCGCTGCCTGGTGCAGCACGTTCAGGATTCGCGTCGCGACATCCTTCCACGACGTTGCGGCGCCACCGCTCGGCGGGTCGGGA
>VBLD01000471.1:2232-4100 GCA_005879205.1 Deltaproteobacteria bacterium | reverse complement strand
CACACGCATGCCGGGCGAAGTCGCGATCGCTCGTGAGCACCGGCCGTCGCCGCACCGCCGCCTCGAGATAGGTGAGCCCGAACGACTCGAGCAGGGTCGGAAGAAACAGCGCATCCGTCCGGTCGAACCAGCGTTCCACCTCGTCCGTGGCGAGCGGCCCGAGGTTCGTCACCATCGACGCGTTCGACCGCAGTCCCTCGAGCAGCCGCCGCCCGCGCCGATCCGCGCGCGCGTCGAGCGTCAGGTAGAAGTGCACGCGATCGGAGAGGCCGCGCCGCACGAGCTCGCGGCAAAGCGGGGCGAGCACCTCGTGGTTCTTGTGCGGGTATGGGCGGGCGGGCCAGAAGAGGCGCAGGGGCTCGGCGGTAGTGACGCGTCGGCGGCAGAGCGGCGCACCTCCGGGTCTCAGGAGGCAGCCCGAAGGAATCACCGCCAGGCGTTCCGCGGGTACGCCGAAGCTCGCGCGCAAGCGGTCGGCCATGACCGGCGTCTGCACGATCACGCGTGTCAGGCTCGGCCACAGCCAGCGGAGCCGGGTAGTAGGTGGCGTAGATGAATTGATCGCGCAGCGAGCGCCCGATCTGCCGCCGGGCGAGGCGATAGGTGACCCACGGATTGTGCAGCAGGAGCACGTGCGGACAGCCGACCCTCGACGGGGCGAGGTCCGTGATGGAGAAGAACACGTCCGGCTTCAGACGGCGGGCGATGGCCGGGAGTCGGAAGAAGTCGTCCGCCAGGCGCCACAGCGCGCGCGGCCCCTTCCTCACCTGCGGGACGAGAACGCTCCGCGTGTCGTGGGGCATCTCCAACCGACACTCCCCGGGCGGCAGCAGGACGGTGATCTCGTCGCCGCTGGCCACCGCCGAGAGGGCGGGCACCAGCCCCGTGAAGACACCCCGGCCCCCCGCGGAGGCGGTGTTTACGGCGTTGATTACGATGCGCATCGGCGATCAGCTCCTCAAAAAAAGATTCCCGCTAGGCGCGGTCATAGCGGTCGGGCGACGGCAAAGCCCCCGAGCACCGGCACTCGGCGGCGCACCGCCGCGCTCCGCGGGGTGCGCCGGGCGGCGAGCCAGACGGACGACAGTAGAACTGCCGAGTAATGGAATCCGGGCGCGAGGTATCGGAAGGCGACGAAGAGGAAGACCATCCAGGTGAACGGCACCAGGAGCAGATACGGCTCGCCGTGGGCGCGCGCGGCGATTCGCTCGAGCCAGCCGAAGCAGGCGCCGAACAGCACCCCTGCCCAGACGACCCCCGCCCAGCCCCAGCCCATGTAGTACTGGCCGACGACCGACGGGAGCGCGTTGCCACCGGTCACGAACACGTCCCGTCCCCAGCGGTAGAACGAGTAGACCCAGATCGTCTGCGGCACCGGCTTTCCTTCCCACCAGGAGCGGGGGACGATGTTGGTGAGGATGATCCACTCCGGGCTCTCCCCGGTGTAGTCGCGCTCCTCCGGAACGATGCTGGCGGCGATCGCCGTCTCCGTGAAGAAGTCGCTGTGCTGGCGAGGGGCGAGCACCTCGGCGATGGACTTGTCGCGGAGCTGCGCGCGGTCGTGATCGCTCCTCAGATAGAACTGCAGCTGGGTGACCACGAGGAGCAGGAAGGCGAGCAGCGGCCCGGCCCAGAGGGCCTTCCGCACGACGCGCGACGGCGATACGAACATCCACACGAGCCCGGGGGGCATCACGAGCATCGCGGTCAGGGATCTCGTCCCCTGATCCAGGAAGACGACGGCAATCGCGACGAACGCCACCAGCGCGTTGATCGATCGGCGCTTGCGTCCGCGCGCGAACAGCGCGCCGAGAAGCCCGAGCGATCCGGATGCGACCAGGCTCGCCTGCGATATCCAGAAGACGGTG
>VBLD01000471.1:1186-2222 GCA_005879205.1 Deltaproteobacteria bacterium | reverse complement strand
GAGGCGCCGGCGTAGAAGGTCTCGTACCGCCACGGCTTGTCGGCCCGCCCCACGAGCATCAGGGTCAGCTTTCCGGCGCCGCCACTCGAGGCGGCATAAACGAAGTACGGCAGGAGACCGAGGATCAGCAGGGCTACGAGCAGGACGGTGTTCCGCGCGGGAACGGTCCTGCGACGAGTCGGGCTCGCCGGCTTGCTCATCATCACCATCAGCCAGTAGGTGGCCGCCCCACAAAGCAGGAAGAGACCGATGAGCGCCGCCGCCAGTGCGAGGTGCTCCTCGTGGATGCTCATGCCGATCCAGTCGCCGAACCAGAGGTCCGGGACCACCGACTGCACGCAGGCCGGTATCGCGAACCAGAACGCGTGGGCGCCGAGCAGCATGATCCATCCGACCCGCCGGTTGCCCGCCGCCGTGATCGCCTCGGCGATCAGCACCGCCACCACGATCGCGTACGTGACCGCGGCGGTGCGGATGAGGGCTCGCGAGGGATGCAGCGGGGCGAGCGCGACCAGCGCGACCATGAACGGCATCGCCGCCCCGATCAGCCTCCACGGACCGCCGCCGGGGCCGCGCGGGCGCGGCGCGGGACGAGGTGGCTTACCCATCGAGGCTCGCCAGCCCCGCGACCCGCACGCGCGCGCGCGGAGAGCGGACGAATCCCACCCAGGCTGCGATGGCCACGATCAAGCCGGCGACGGCCGAGGTCACGACGAGGGTGTTCGCCAGGAGTCCCGCTCCCGCCGCGAGCGTCCCCACCGCGTAGACGAGCGGAAGAACGGTGCGGCGGCTGCGCTCGCCGGTCAAGCGCCGCGCCGCGAAGAGCTTCACGCTGCCGGTCACCGTGGCCGCCGCCAGGATGCTCGCCGCCACGCCGGCCGTCCCGGACCCGAGTACGGCCGCGGCCACCAGGCCGAATATCAACACGCGGACCGCCTCGAGACCGAGGTCCATCGCCGGACGCCCCATCGCGCGGAACACCACCTGCGAGCAGTCGAGGACGTAGAACGGCGCGGCCAGTGCCAGTAACTGCAAG
>VBLD01000471.1:579-1081 GCA_005879205.1 Deltaproteobacteria bacterium | reverse complement strand
GGGCGAAGGCGCGGCGGACCCGCGGCAGATCGGTCTGGATTCGCGCCAGCGATGGGAAGGCGACACGCGAGAGAATCTCCCCGATCCGCTGCACGGGGGCGATCGCGAGCTGGAAGGCGAGCGTGTAATGCGCCAGCGCCGCCGCGCCGAGATAGCGCCCGACCACGAAGTAGTCGATGTTGGCGAACACCTGTGTCGCGAGCATGCTGCCCATGACGAAGCCGCCGAAGCCGAGGACCGCACGGCACTCCGCGGCGCTGATGCGCAGCGTCGGCCGCCACGGCTGCAGGCACCAGAGCAGCAGTGCCCGGGCCGCGTGCCGCGCGAACAGGCCGGTCACCAGGCTCCAGAGACCGTAGCCCCGATAGGCGAGCCCGATCGTGACCACGCCGAGGACCACCTCGGCACCGATCTCGGTGACGGCGAGCCGCTTGAAGCGAAGCGACCGCTGGAGGAGCGCGCGGGGGACGACCAGCAGCGCGTGCACCGGCACCATCAGGGC
>VBLD01000471.1:0-560 GCA_005879205.1 Deltaproteobacteria bacterium | reverse complement strand
GAGGCCGCCCGCGAGCCCGATCCCTGCCGCGAGACTCAGCCAGAACACCGCCGCGACGTGGCCCGGCGTCAGGTCGCGCCGCTGGACGATCGCCGCGCCCAGGCCGAGCTCGGCGACCGAATTCAGCGTGAAGACGAAGATGGTGGCGAGCCCGACCAGACCGAACTCCGTCGGCGCGAGGCGCCACGCGAGCACGAGCATGATGGCGTAGTGGAGGCCGACGGTGCCCCCCTGCCCGACGGCGGCCCACGCCATGCCGCGCTTCGCGAGGCCCCGCAGGTTGTCGGACTCGCCGCGCTCTTCGATCACGCGACCGCTCCCACCGCCGGGGGGCACGCGGCCTCCGCGACGAAGTCGGCCATGGCGCCGTAGACCCGCCGCGCGTCGCCGCTCGCCTCGGCGAAGCACCGGGCTCGGGCCGCCATGCGGCCGAGCTCGTCGCGGTCGACGGTCAGCGTGCGCAACACGCGGGCGAGGTCGGCGGCATCGCCTGCGCGGTACGAGCCGCCCACCCCTTCGCGGGCGATCATCGCGCCCATCTCGCCGTCGAGGGAGCAGAC
>VBLD01000070.1:27354-27867 GCA_005879205.1 Deltaproteobacteria bacterium | reverse complement strand
TGTCTTCTGGAGTTTTCGGGCCAAGGGTACGATGCCGTCGCCACGTCGCCCGCGGACCGCTGATCGGATGGCCGAACCGATCTCCCTCCGCTTCGAGTCGACGCTGCCCGCTTCGCGCGAGCAGGTCTGGGAATGGATCACGTCCGTGAAAGGCATCTCCGCCGAGATGTGGCCGGTCCTCCGGATGACCGTCCCCCGCGGCATTCGCAGCCTCGCGGACGTCCCCCTGACGGCCGGCGCGCCGCTCTTCCGGAGCTACGTCTTTCTCTTCGGCGTGCTCCCGTTCGACTACTCCGATCTCACCTTGCTGGAGATCACGGCGGGCGACGGCTTCGTGGAGCAGTCGCCGATGGGGTCGATGAAGCTCTGGCGTCACGAACGGCGCATCGTTCCGAGCCCGACGGACCGCTCCGCGGTCGTCCTCGTCGATCAGCTGAGGTTCGAGCCGCGCTTCGCCTCGAGTCTCGTGCGCTGGTTCATCCGCCGTTTCTTCGAGCACCGTCACCGCGTCGT
>VBLD01000070.1:22298-27291 GCA_005879205.1 Deltaproteobacteria bacterium | reverse complement strand
CCAGAACTCGTCGAGGATCGTCCGCCAGACGTTGGTCGCGCCGAGCGCCGCCAGGACGGAGATCAGCCCGAGCGTGATGCGGTTCAGCAGCACGTAGTCGGCGGGCATGTTGAAGCGACGCTGCACGGGCGCCCACGGAGAGCCCGGGTCGACGGTCGCTCGCACCGCCTCCTCGGCCCACGCGGGGGTGAAGGTGTAGGGCTTCCGGTCGAGCACGGGGGCGTAGCCGATGCGGAACCAGGTGAGGAGGCGATCGGGCGGGGTGTCGTCGTCGGGCCGGAGGAAGCGCTGGCGAACGAGCTCCTGGCGGAGCGCCGTCGCTTTGCCGTCGCATCACCGCCGAGCGCCGTCAGGGTGACGCGGCGCACGTCGTCGAGGCTTTCGGGGGTGAACACCTTCACGCATCCATAGTCCAGGAAGGCGACGCTGCCGTCGGCCTGGAAGCGGTAGTTGCCGGGGTGGGGGTCTCCGTTGAACAGGCCGTGACGGTAGAACGTCCCGAAGACGAAACGATAGATCGCCTCGGCCCACACGTTGCGCGCTTCTTCCGGCGCAGCGAGGGCGTCGCGCCAGGCGAGGCCGCCGACCCGCTCCATGGTCAGCACGCGCCGGGTCGACAGCTCGGGCACCACTTCGGGTACCTTGATGAAGGGATGGCCGCGATAGAGCGCCACGAAGCGCTCCTGGTTGGCGCGCTCGCGGCGGTAGTCGAGCTCTTCGCCGAGCCGGGCGCGCAGCTCCTCCACCAGCGGCCGCGGATCGAGGTTGGGGAACGAGAGGCCGAGCATCCGGTAGAGAAAATCGACGTTGTCGATGTCGGCGGCCATCGCGTCGGCGACGCCCGGGTACTGCACCTTCACGACCACGTCCCGGCCGTCGTGGGTGCGGGCGCCGTGAACCTGCCCGATCGAGGCGGCGGCGAGCGGCTCGGGATCGAAACGGGCGAAGGCGCGTCCCGGTGGCCGGCCGAGCTCCTCCTCGACGACGCGCGCCGCGAGCTCGAAGGTCATCGGGGGGGCCGCTTCCTGGAGCTGCGCGAGCGCCTCGCGGTAGGACTCCGGCAGGCCCGCGTCGACGTACGACATCATCTGCGCGAGCTTCATCATCGCGCCCTTCATGGCACCCATCGTCGCGGCCACGTCTTCCGCGGTCCGGAGATGGAACGCCTGCCGGAGCCGGTCGCGCTCGGCCTCGTCCTGCCCGACCGCGCGGACGCGCTGCGCCACCCAGCGCGCCGCGGCACGCGACGTCAGGCGCGTGGCTCCCGCCATGCGGGCGAACCGCCGGCCGAGCCGCGTGCGACGCAGGGTCAACCCCGCGGTGCAGGCGAGGACGATCACGCCGGCCCCGGCGAGCCATGCCGCCATCGCCCCACCCGTTCTCACAACGCGCGGGCAGAGTCGAATCAGCGCCCGTGAGGTTCCGCATGAGAGCGCCTGAATCTCGCGCTGGTTTGACTCTCGATCACCTGCTTCGGACAATGACGCGGGAGAGGGGAGGGGTAGCGGATGGGGCGGCGCGGTGTCCTGCTCGTGGCGCTCTTGCTCGTCGGCGCGCCGGCGTCGGCGGCGCGCAGCAAGGAGCCGGCGAAGACCGCGCTCACGATCTCGCAGCCGCAGGGCGCTCCCGGTGACGTCCTCACGATCTCGGGACGAGCCCTCCACCCCAAGCGCGCCTTCGTGGTGTTCATCGACGGCGCCGGGCGTGAGACGTCGGTGGCTGCCCGTGCGACCGGCGCCCACACCATCGCCTTCCCAGTTCCCCCGTTTCTCGACGCCGACAACCTCCGCATCGACGCCGGAACCGTCCGTGTGGCGGTGCGGCAGGGATCAGGGCAACGGCCCGTGGTCGACGCGTTCCGGATCGCGGCGCTTCCCGCTACCGGCCTGCCGCCCGGCACGCTGACGGTGGCGGTGCTCGATCAGCTCGCGAACCTCGCCGCCGTGACCGTGCAGGACCTGAAGACCCTCGAAGCCGCGTCGGGCGGGCGCGTCGACGTCGCGCGCTTGCGAGCGGGTCTGCAGGACCTTCGGCAACAGTACGTGACCTCGAAGTCCCTGTTCCAGGCGGTGATGAGCGGAGCCGTTCCTCGGGTGGCGGTGGGCCAGGTCGCGGGTCACGACGTCGTCGTCGACGCCGGCCTACCTGCTGAACGCGCGCTATCCTGCGTCCCGCCGGCGCCGCGCCGTCTTCCAGTCGCTCGACGGCGCGCAGGACATCGCCGATCAGTTCCAGAAGTTCCTCGGCAGCGACGTCCCGATGGACATCGCGGCCTTCGCCAATCGATTCCAGACCGCCGGCGACGCGGCGATCGGTGTGGCCACCCTGGGTCTGATCGTCGTGACCGGCGAGGTCACCATCCCTCTCGCCGCGGCGGCGGTCATGGGTGGCATGCTCTGGAGTGCCACCACCTGGGTTCCCGCGGCACAGATGGCGGCGCTCGAAGGCGGCAGCCACCTGATGATCGAGGACCACGTCTCGCCCGGCGATTTCCGCGAGAGCACGCAGTTCCTGTTCGAGCGCGGAACGAGCAAGCTCATCGACGCCTTTGCCGAGAAGATGGCGGCGGCCGCGACGGGAGCCGACGAGCTCGTGAAGGTCGAGAAACATCTCCTCGACGTCACGGAGGCGATGATCTCGGACGCACCGCATGTGGTCCGGGACGTCAAGCGACACTACCGGGTGACGATGCGCGGCCTGACCGGCTGTGCCGTCCCGGGGTGCTGTCCCGCTCGCCGGCCGATCGACTGCCAGACCTTCTGCTGCGACAGCGCCCATTCGGTCTGTGGCGACGACGACTCCTGCGTCCGATCGACGACGACCACCACCACGCTCCCCCACTGCTCGAATCCGAGCTACCCCGTTCCGTGCGGCGGATTCTGCTGTCCGGCGGGCAGCGCCTGCGACGGGTCCGGCTGCTGCGGCGGCCAGTTCCCGGTGGCCTGCACCGACTACTGTTGCACGCCGGGCGGCATCTGCGGTCAGGGCGGCTGCACGGATCCGTGCCCGCCGAGCCAGCCGGTCGCGTGCGGGAGCCCGATCGTGTGCTGCGTGGCCGGCAGCGTCTGCGGTCGTGATTGCAACACCACGTCGACCACCATCCCCGGACCCGGCGGATCGGGCTGGTGCGACCCGATCGGCGTCGGCACCTGCGTGGCGTGCAGCAGCGATGCGGATTGTGTGACGTTCCTCGGCAGCGCCGGCCGCTGCACCTTCCACTGCAACCCCGGAGGGGCCAATCCGTGTCCCTCGTCGTGCCCGTGATGAACTCGCGCCGGCCCGGTTGATCGTTCCCGCATCAGCTGCTGCCGCGAGAGCGGGCAGGGTATGCGCGCAGGCCTGTGCGAGGCGTTCCTGCATGCCGGGAGCGCGGAGACCGCGGCGGAACCGTCCAGCGGACGGCGGCAGGCGGGGAAGGGCGAGCGTCGCACCGGGGCAGGACGGCGTGGTGCCGGAGGCGTGCCCGTATCGGCGCGACCCGGCTGAGATCGCCCGTCCGTGCCGGTCACAGGCGGATCCGCCGCAGGCGCGACGGAGGAATGGCGGGCGGCGGGTAGCGGAGCCGGAGCTTGCGCAGCGCGCGGACGGTCGCCTCCGCCACCGCGAGGTTCCGGTACCACTTGTGATTCGCGGGGATCACGTACCAGGGCGCCCACTTGGTGCTGCACTTCGAGAGCAGCTTCTCGTAGGCCCGGATGTAGGCGGTCCAGCGCCGGCGCTCGACGACGTCCTGCTCGGAGAACTTCCACATCTTCGCAGGGTCGCGGAGCCGCTCGAGGAGCCGGCGGCGCTGCTCGGCCTTGCTGATGTGGAGGTAGAACTTGAGAATGAGCGTCCCGTTCTCGGCGAGCATCCGCTCGAAGTCGTTGATGAAGCCGTAGCGCGCCGCGAGGACGGCGCGCGGGACCGTGCGATGGACCCGCGGCACGAGCACGTCCTCGTAGTGCGAGCGGTTGAAGATGGTGATGTGGCCGCGGCGGGGCGTGGCGCGGTGCGCCCGCCAGAGGAAGTCGTGGGCGGCCTCCTCGGCCGTCGGGACCTTGAACGGCACGACCTCGCAGGCGCTCGGGTTCACCCCGCTCATCACGTGCTTCACGGTCCCGTCCTTCCCTGCGGTGTCGAGTCCCTGGAGGACGATGAGGACCGCGTGGCGCTGGCTGGCGTAGAGACGGTCCTGAAGTTCGGCCAGCCGCTCGATGTCGCGGGCGAGCGTCGCCCGCGCCGCCGCCTCGTCGTCGTGCGAGCCGGTGTCGCCGGGGTCGATCTCGTCGAGCCGGACGCGGGTGCCGGGGTGGATGCGATGCCGCGCCATCGCGGCGCGCTATATGCCGCAGACGCCGCGCTCGCAAACTACCCCGGCCGCCGTGCCCGGCCGTGGCTCACGATGGCAGCGGAACCAGCGCCTTCTTCCACGCGGGGAGCGATGCCAGAGCGCCGTACCACCGCCTGATCTCGGCGTACTCCGCGACCGGAAAGCGCGCCGCCTCCGCCACGGCCAGGGGCGCGCCCACGGCGAAGTCCGCGATCGTGAGGTCGTTGCCGACCAGCCACTTCCGACCCCGCAGATGGGCGTTCAGTNNGATGGGCGTTCAGTACTGCCGCGCATTGGTGGAACTGCTTCTCGCCCCTGGCCACTTCCGCGGGATCCGGCTCGCCCTGGCCCGAGAGCTTCTTGATCAGCCGCTCGAACGCGAGGATCGCACAGGCGGGAAACCAGTGTGCGGCCTCCCACGAATGCCAGCGCAGCACGTCCGCCTGATCCCTGGCGTCGGAGGGCCACAGTCCGCTCTGGGGCTTCTTCGACGCGAGATAGTGCAGGATCGCGTTCGACTCCCACAGCACGAAGCCGTCGTCCTCCAGCACGGGCATCCGCTCGTTGGGGTTGAGCCCGGCGAACTCCGGCCTGTGCTGCTCGCCCTTGAACAGGTCGACGAGACGCAGGTCGCAGTCGAGGCCGAGATGATTGGCCAGGGCGATCACCTTGGTGGCTCGT
>VBLD01000070.1:20762-22133 GCA_005879205.1 Deltaproteobacteria bacterium | reverse complement strand
CGAGAAGCGGACTTCCACCTCGGTGGCCTCCCACTCCGGCGGCTTCCAGGTGAAGACGATGCGAGTCGGCGGGGCGTAGACGGTCACGACGCCGACGTCGAACTCCTCCCCGTCGGTGAAGCGCTCGAAGAAGCGTCCGCCCTGGCGTCCCTCGATGAAGATCGCGTCGGCCCGTGACCCGCCGAACGAGAACCCCTCCTTCAGCGGCCACCACTTGCCGATCGCCTCGGTGAAGAGGCGGAACGTCCGCTCGACGGGTCGATTCACGTGAATGGACTTCCGGATCGTCATGCGTCCTCCTCCGCAAACGCCTTGAACGCTTCGAGCGCCCGATCCCATGCCCGGCTCACCCGCTCGACGTACTGGCGCACCTCCGCGAGCGAGGTCGGGCGCGGCGCGAGGCGGTAGCGCATCTCGCGGCCCTGCGGGACGGCTTCCAGCAGCCCGGCTTCGCGCAGGATCCGGAGGTGCTTCGACACCGCCGGCCGGGACATCGGGAGCCCGCGCCCGAGGTCGCCGGCGCGCACGGCGCGCTGGCCGACGCGATCGAGCAGACGCCGGCGCGTCGGGTCCGCGAGTGCCGCGAGGGTACGATCCAACCTCGTCGTCTGGACGGCCCGCTGGCGCACGCGGCAATGCGTAACCGATCAGTTACGCTGACGCAAGCCCCCCGAGCTCACCCCGCGAGCTGCTGCGCGGCGCCGGCGAGCCCCGCAATCTCCTTCGCGACAGGCGGCCGTGCGAGGACGCGGCCGTACCAGGCCTGCAGGCGGGGGTGCGCATCGGTGAGCAGAGCGCCCAGGTTCGCCGCAAACGTGACCGTGAGCAGGTAGCCGATGTCCGCGACGCTGTACTCGCCGCAGAGATGGGGCCGCTCGGCCAGCCGCCGCTCGAGCCCGTCGTAGTGGCGCGCGATGCCGGCGCGGGCGCGCGCGATGCGCTGCTCGTCGCGCTCGCCGGCCGGCTTGTAGAACACCTCGGAGATGAGCTCGAAGACCAGCGGGAACAGGATCTCGTCCGCCGCTGCTTCGAGCTGCCGGCATCGGGCGCGCTCGACGACGTCGCGGGGGTAGAGGGGTGGCGTCGGATGGCGGTCCTCGAGGTACTCGAGGATGATCGTCGAGTCGAAGAGCGCGAGCGGACCGTCCACCAGGACCGGGACCTGGCCCTTGGGGTTGATCGCGAGCACCTCGGGGTGCTTCGGATCGTATCCGCGCGCACGGCTGAAGGGCACGGACACCAGTTCGTAGGCGATACCCTTCTCGTCGAGCGCGACGCGTACCTTGGCGGTGAAGAGACTGAGCGGTCCGGAATAGAGCTTCATGGTGGGCCTCCTCCGCGCCACGCATTTACGTACCGCCGGTATGTTGA
>VBLD01000070.1:12736-20755 GCA_005879205.1 Deltaproteobacteria bacterium | reverse complement strand
CGTGAAGAATGCGGCACCGCGTCTCATTCTGACGGCCGTCATCCTGCTCTTCCCGGCGGGCGCTGCCCGCGCGGCCTGCACGGGGGCGACCGCCCGCAACGCGCGATGGACGCTCGTCTCGGACGGCGGCGTTTCCTGGCTCGTCACGCCTTGCGGCGAGCGCTTCTACTCGATCGGCATCAACGGTCTCGACGGCGGCGCCCCGCAGCGCCGAGCGGGTGCGCGCATCTACTATCACTGGCCGACGTTCTTCCCGCACTTCGGGGCCTGGCTCGGCACGACGCGCGCGCGCGTCGTCGGGTGGGGATTCAACACGGCGAGCGCCGGCTCGCTGCCGCCGCGGCTCCTCCGGCTCCCGGCGATCCCGAACCTCGACCTCGGCTTGACGGCCCGCTTCCACTGGACCGATCCCTTCGATCCCGCGACGGAGCGGCGCGTTCGAGCGTGGGCGCGCCGCCTGGTCGCGCCGTATCGGGGCGACCCGCGTCGCATCGGGTACTTCACGGACAACGAGGTGGGGTGGTGGAACGGCGCGCTCTTCGACTACTACGCGAAGCGGCCCGCCGCGAATCGCACCAAGCAGCGGCTCGTCGCGCTGCTGCGCGAGCACTACGCCGGGGACTGGGATCGCTTCGCCCGCGACTTCGTGCCGCCCGCCGGCGTCGGCACCTTCGACGGCCTGCTCGCGCGGCGCGACCGCCCTCGTCTCCGCCCCGGGGGAGCCGGCATCGCCGTGATCCGTCGCTGGACCGGCCTGGTGGCCGAGCGCTACTACCGCATGATCCACGAGGCCCTGCGCGCGGCGGACCCCGACGCGCTGATCTTCGGCGATCGGCTGCCCATCTACTACGATCCGGTCGCGGTCCGGGCGATGGCGCCCTGGGTCGACGCGATCGCGACCAACTACAACGTCGACAGCCCCGACGGCTGGGTCGCCCGCTATTACTTCGAGGGCCTGCGCCAGCTCACCGGCGGCAAGCCGGTGCTCGTCTCCGAGTGGTTCTTCGCGGCGGGGGAGAACCGCAGCGGCAACCGCAACAACGGCCACCTGATGACGGTCGGCACGCAGGCCGAGCGAGCGCGCGGCGCCGCCGCCGCGGCCGAGCGCTTCGCGCGCCAGCCCACGGTCGTCGGCAGCCACTGGTTCCAGTACTACGATCATCCGCGGGGCGGCCGCGAAGACGGCGAGGACTACGACTTCGGCCTCGTGGACATCGACGATCGGCCCTACGAGGCGCTCGTCGACGCGCTCGCGCGGACGAACGTGCGCCTCGCCGCGATCCATCGGGAGGCCGCGGACGATCCCCCGCCGCACGGCACGTGGGCCATTCCGCGCGCCGACATCGATCCCGGCGATCGTTCGCTCGCCGACTGGCCGAAGGACGCGGCGCTCGTCCCGGAGCTCGCGACGCCCGGTGCGGAGGTGCCGTTCGGGGACTTCTTCCTGGCGTGGAGCCGCACGGGACTCGCCCTCGCCCTGATCGCCATGGACTACTACGACCCGGATCTGCTCGCCTACGGCAAGGAGTTCCCCCGCGGCGAGGCCTTCCGCGTCGACTGGGGCGTCGACGCCGGCCGCGGTCCCCGTCGCTTCAGCCTCTCGGTCATCCCACCCAAGATCTTCCCGGCCAAGAGCGCGCCGCTCATGAAAGCCGAGCTCTGCCGCCACGAGCGAGACGGCTGCGACGCCGTCCCGGCCGCCGTCGCCACCTACTTCGGAAGCGATCAGCCCCGCATCACCGTGGAAGCCGTCGTGCCGTGGAACGCGCTCGGGGTCGACGGGCCGCCGCGGACGCCGCTCCGCATGCAGCTCGCGGCGACGGCCTTTCATCGCTCGCGCTGGATGTCGTGGAACGGGGCTCCGCCCGAGGCCGCGATGCGGGAGTCGGGCGGCTGGCGCGAGATCCCGCTGGCCCCGCCCCGCCAGCAACCCGAGTGACGGCGGCGGGAAGCGCTTTACCGCCGGCGGCGGCGCGTGCGATAGCGGGATGCCGCGCCATGGAGACGCTCGCGAGCGGATACGGGCTGGTCCGCGATCTCTACATCGCGACGCAGGACAACACCGAGGACCCGGCGCGCGGCGGGACGCTGTTCCGTGTCCGGGTGGACGTGCCCGGCCTGCCCCCGCCGCGCGCCACGGTGTGACGCAGGTCGCCGACCCCTCACAGCGCTCCGAGGAACTTCAGCAGCCGCGCCCGCTGGTCGGCCGGGAGCGCGGCGAAGCGGTTGCGCGCCGCGCGGCCCTGCCCGTCGTGCGCGAGGATCGCATCGGCGATCGTGGTGGCGCGTCCGTCGTGCAGGAAAGTGGTCAGCAGCCGCAGGCCCCAGAGCGGCGCCGTGCGCATCTCGGTGCCGCGCGCCAGCCCCTGCTCGATGCCGTCGCCGAGCGAGCCCATGTCGTGGAGCAGGAAATCCGAGAAGGGCTGGAACACCCGGAAGCGGAGGGCCTCCACCGGACTCGGGCCCGTGACGAGGGTCCGTACGTGGCAGCTCGCACAGCCGAGGCGATCGAAGACGACGCTTCCGCCGAGCTCGGCCCAGCCGAGGCGCGGGCGAGGCGGTGGCGCGAGGAGGCGCATGAAGTCGTTGAAGCGGCCGACGTCCGTGCCGTCGTCCTCGGGGTCGGCGACGGGGTCGCACGCGAGCAGGCTGCAGTCTCCCTGCGGGCAGTTCTCGTTCGGGAAGAGCGGGCTCGTGATGCCCATCTCGTTGAGGTAGGCGTCGCCGGAGAAGTGCATGAGGTTCGGGACCTGGCTCTTCCATCCGAACTTGCCGACCGCCGGCCGCCCGGTCACCACGTCGGTGACGATGTTCGCGCGCCCGGCGGTCGCGGGCTGGAAGCGCGCCTGGATTGCGGCCAGCACCAGGAGCTCCACCCCCGGCACCGAGTCGACCAGTCCGAGCCCGAAGAGCGGGGTGGTCCGCCGTCCGGCGCGGATCGTCGCTTCCGCCGGGACCTGCTCGCCGACGAAGGTGCAGGCGCCCTGGACGCCGATGCCCTTGGCCTGGATGAGCGAGCCACCGTGCGACACCATCGGGTCGAAGGCGCCGGCCGTGATCTTGCCGAAGCGAGTCTCGACCAGGTCGCTGCCGCCTCCGGTCGCGCCGACGTTGTGACAGGCGGCGCAGGAGTCGGCGTTGAAGACGGGCCCGAGGCCGTCCGCCACGCCTTCGACCTCCTCGAAGGTGTCGCGTCCGTCCGTGAAGCGCGCGAGCTGCTCCGCCGTGAGACCGACCAACGGGTCGCCGAAGTCGGCCCGCGAGGTCCCGGCGAGCAGTACCACCGCCGCGGCCGTCCACCTGCATGCCATCCGTCGTGGTGTGTTCATGTCTTCCCCCTCTGCCGCTCGAGCGTGGCAACGGGTGTGCCAGCGCCCGCGGCGGAGTGAAGACGACGGCAACGATCTCGGCCTGGCTTGCACACGCGGCGACTGCGGTGCGCGCCACGACGGCGTCCGGCGCGCCAGCTGCTGCAGTCAGCGCGGGGACGCGAGTACAGAACTGACCGACCCGACGCAAACGTGAACAGGTCTCGCGCACGATCGCGTGCGTGCGCGATCAGGCGACGGAGCCGCGCGGCATCCGACCTTCCTCGACGCCGCCCGGGGACGATGGTCCCGAGCGACGCGAGGCGGTTCGCCCGGCGTGCGTAGTCGTTACCGCCCCGCCGGACGAGACCGAAGGGCGGAGCACATCCGTCATCGCTCCGCGATGGCCCGCAGCAGCTCGGGGGCGATCCGCTGCCTGCACCGCCAGTACGCACGCCAGGGGTCGCCCTTCGATCCGGAGAGACGCTTGCCCAGGTTGCGCACGGTGAAGTGATCCGACCGCAGCCGCGTGCTCAGCTCTTCCCAGGCGAGCGGCACCGACGCCGGGGCGCGCGGGGTGGCGCGGGTGGAGAACGCGGCGACGGAGGTGTTGGTGCGGTTGTTGCGCAGGTAGTCGATCAGGATCTTCCGCTCGCGCCCGGCTTTCGGGAAGGCGGTGGTGTAGAGACGCGGGCTCTGTCGCTCGATGGCCTCGGCGATGCCGCGCGCGAGGGACAGACACTCGCTCCACCCCGCCTCCGGGACGAGCGGCACGACGACGTGCAGTCCGGCGCTCCCGGTGGTCTTCACGAAGCTCTGCAGCTTCAGCGCCCCGAATGCCGAGCGCACGAGGCGCGCCGCCTCGATCACCTGGGCCCAGCGCACTTCCGGGCCGGGGTCCAGGTCGAGCACGAGGCGGTCGGGTTCCTCGACGTGCTCGATGGTCGAGTTCCAGGTGTGGATCTCGAGGACGTCCATCTGCACCAGACCGATTAGTGCGGTCAGGGAGTCGACGATCAGGTATTCGCCGATCTTCTTCTTCTCGCGAATCCGCACGCGCTGGAGGCCGTCGGCCGCCCACGCGGGCGAATGCTTCATGTAGAAGCACGGCGTGCCGACGCCGCCCGGACAGCGAACCAGGGTGAGCGGCCGCCTTTGCACGTGAGGCAGGATCCGGTCGGCGATCGTCTCGTAGAAGCGGGCGAGGTCGAGCTTGGTGAAGCCGAGCTCCGGCCACAGCACCCGGTCCGGATGCGTCAACCGCGCGCCGGCGACGGTCGCCGTCCCGCGCGGGGGTGGAACCGGTTTCTCGCGACGGACGTCACTCACGGGCTTGTCCTCTCGAAGGCCCTGAAAGGACGGATGCCGGATCTTGCCGTCGCTCGTCCATTCCGTGAAGGCCACCTCGGCGACCAGGGTGGGCTTCACCCAGTGGGCGTGGCGGCCGAGCGATCCCGGCGGAGTCGGAGTGAAAGGGCACTCGGCCTGCTCGATGCCGTCCAGCGTGCGCCGCAGCTCCTGCGCGCCCCGGTTGGTGAAGCCCGTCCCCACCTTGCCGGCGAACGCCAGCGTGCCGTCGGCGGCGCGCACGCCGACGAGCAGGGCGCCGATGCCGAGCCGCGACCCCTCCGGGTCGGTGAAGCCGCCGACGACGAACTCCTGTCGCTTGATGCACTTGGTCTTCAGCCAGGCGGCTCCGCGACCGGGCGTGTACGGGCGGTCCCGGCGCTTGGAGACGATGCCCTCGAGCCCCATGCGGCAGGCGTGAGCGAGGAACTCGGCGCCGCGGCCGACGACGTGCTCGGAGTATCTCAGGCGCTTCTGGGCTGCCGACCGGAGCAGGGCCGCCAGCCGCGTCTTGCGCTGCTCCAGCGGCAGACGTGCGACGTCTTCGCCGTCCACGTGGAGCAGGTCGAAGACGAAGTAGACGAGGTTGGCGCGCTCGCCGCCGCTGAAGACGTTCTGCAGCGCCTGAAAGCTCGTGCGGCCGTCGGGCAGAAGCACGGCCACCTCGCCGTCGAGCAAGGCGCGCCGCACGGGCAGCTCGGCGGCCGCGGCACACACGTCGGGAAACCTGTCGGTCCAGTCCTTGCCGTTGCGGCTCACGAGGGAGACGTTTCGCCCGTCGAGCCGACACCCGATCCGGTAGCCGTCGTACTTCAGCTCGTGCAGCCATTCGTCGCCCTCGGGCGGCGTGCGCACCAGGGTCGCGAGCTGCGGCTCGAAGCGGTCCGCCAGGCGCGCGGTTCGCGCCTCGCCGGACCCGGCGGCTGAACGTCCGCGCGCCATTCCCACGGCAGCATACCGCGAGCCGAGCGGGCGCATCGAGTCGCTCGGGAGGCTCGCCACGCGCACGCGCTGGCGCACCGTCGCGGAGAATCTTGCCAGCGGCGGTCGACCCGCGGTATGGGCGAGATCCGCCGACCGCCGAGGATGCCGATGCCACTGACCACTCGATGCACGTCTCGCCTGGTCCTGCTCGCACTCGTCTCTCTCGGCCTCGTCTGGGGAGGCGCGACGGTCGCAGCGGCCAGGACCGCGAGCCCGACGCTCGAGGGGCCGGTCACCGGTGGTCGCGGGGCGCCGTTCCTCGCGACGACGGCGTTCGACCTCACCGAGGTCGGCTACTCCCAGGCGGAGTACTTCATCTCCGGGACCGCGACCGCCTACACCAACGGCGGCGACCTCGCGTCCGACGGCAGGTGGAAGGTCATCCCCGGCGCCACCGCGGCGTACCGGACGCGTGTCCTGGTGTACCGGCCGTCGAATCCCAAGAACTTCAAGGGCACGGTGGTCGTCGAGTGGCTCAACGTCAGCGGCGGACTCGACGCCGCGGCGGACTGGCTCGGCGCGCATGCCGAGCTCATCCGCAAGGGCTTCGCCTGGATGGGCGTCTCGGCACAGGCCGTGGGAGTGGAAGGCGGCACGGCGATCGTCCCGGGGATCCCGCCGCTGCCCCTCAAGACGACCGATCCCGTACGCTACGGCTCGTTGATGCATCCCGGCGACAGCTTCTCCTACGACATCTTCTCGCAGGCCGGGCAGGCGATCCGGCATCCCGCGGGCATGAGCCCGCTCGGGGAGCTGAAGGTCAAAAAGATCATCGCCGACGGCGAGTCGCAGTCGGCGTACCGGCTCGTCACCTACATCAACGGGGTCCACCCGCTCGCCCGTGTCTACGACGGGTTCCTCGTGCACAGCCGCGGCGCGAGCGCTGCGCCGCTCTCCGAAGCCCCGCAACCGCGGATCCCGGCGCCGATACACGCGCTGATCCGCACGGATCTCCGCGTCCCGGTGCTCGTCTTCGAGACCGAAACGGATCTCGGGTTCCTCGGCTACTTCTCCGACCGTCAGCCCGATGGCAAGCGCTTCCGCCTGTGGGAGGTGGCGGGGACGGCGCACGTCGACGCCTACACCCTGATAGTTGGACCGGTGGACAGCGGCGATTCGCCCGCCGCAGCCGAGCTGACGGTGACGTCGTCGCCGGTTCCCGGTTTGATCCGCTGCGGCGCTCCCATCAACTCCGGACCGCAGCATTTCGTGCTGAACGCCGCGGTCGAGGCGCTGGACCGATGGGCGCGGCACGGAAAGCCACCGCCGCGTGCCCCTCGTCTCGAAGTCGCGCCGGGGCCGCCGGTGACGATCGTTCGCGACGCGCACGCCAACGCGCTCGGCGGCATCCGCACGCCGCAGGTGGACGTCCCCATCGCGACGCTGTCGGGGCAGGGGCAAACCGGCTCGATCTTCTGCATCCTGTTCGGAACCACGACACCCTTCGACGCGGCGACGCTGGCGTCGCTCTACCCGAGCCACGACGCCTACGTGTCGGCGTTCGACGAGGCGACGAAGCGCGCGCGCCGGGCGGGCTTCATCGTCAAGCCCGACGCGGAGCTGATGGAACACGTCGCCGCATCGTCGGCGATCGGGAAGTGAAGGGCGCGCGACCGGTTCTCAGGGACGCGCGCTGGACGGCACGGCCCAGCGCTTCAGCGTCTCGGCCTGCGTGCTCGAGGAGGAATGACCGGCATTCGCCATGAAGCCCGCGGCCCAGCCGCTCACCCAGCTCGTGGAGAACGAGGTGCCGGTGCCGAGCCACGCTGAATCTCGATAGTGGACGACGTTGATGCCCGGCGCCATCGCGTCGACGAACGGACCGCGATTCGCGTAGGACGCGATGTCTCCCCGCGCGTCGCCGGCCGTGACGGCGATGACCCCCGGGTCGGCGGCGGGATAGGTCGGACTGGTCACGGGGACGTTGCCCGCTGCGGCGAAGAGCAGGACTCCGTGACTCGTGGCGTCTTGGATCAACGATTTCAACAGCGGGCTGTCGCCGTCGCCCGAGAGGCTCAGGTTGACGATGTTGGCGTGCCGGTTGAGCGCTTCGTACAAGCCGCGAGCCAGGTCGAAGGTGGAGGTGCTGTCGCTGCCGCCGTAGATGTCGATCGGCAGGATGGAGACGGCGACCTTCGCACCGGCGTCGCCGTAGTCCTGGAGCGCGCGGGCGACGCCGTCGAGGATCGTTTCCGCCATGGCGGTGCCATGGGTGATCTGGTCCGCCGGCGGCTGGTAGCCGTCGAAGAGCGAGACCTCGGGCTGCACGAAGTCCTTGAACGCCGTTACCTGGTTCTGGACCGCCGTGTCGAGCAGACCGATGACGACCCGATCGGCAGCAGGCGAGACGTTCGGATTCAACGACGGTGCCGGACCCGAG
>VBLD01000070.1:8250-12692 GCA_005879205.1 Deltaproteobacteria bacterium | reverse complement strand
GCCCTCCAGTGCGCCGCGGGCAGCGCGGGCCGCGCGCTCGTTCTCGAATCGGAGCCGGTAGGCGTGGACGGTTTCGAGGCGACCGGCGACGGTGGCGTGCAGGCGCTTCGACAGCGCATCGACGCGGTCCTTCGATCCGCTCTTGAGGGTCACGATCAACTCGTTGGCGATCGGCGCGCGCGTCTTCCCCGGCGGTACGGATCTGGCGGTGACTTGAACGAGCTGGGTCGCGTCGCTGACCGAGTGGCGGTACACGAACAGCTTCTCCGGGCCGTTCGACTGGGGCAGCACGGCGAAGTTCAGTCCGCCGAGCAGACGCTGGAGCGCTTCCCGGGGCTTCACGTCCTGGAACTCGGCCGTGACGGTAGAGGCCGGGTCCGGCTCGACGTAGATCTGCCAGCCGGTAGCCGACGAGATCACCTCCAGCACCCTGGGAAGCGGCCAGGACGCGATGTGGGCGTCGACCTGGTCGCGCTTCCAGACCAGCGAGCCGGTCGCATCTGGGGGCGTGCCGGCACCCACGTCGAGCGCGACCGCGAACCCGATGATCGCCGAGCACAGTTTGAGACCCGTTCGCCGCAGCACGTTCGGTTCCTCGAGAGACGATAATATGCGTCCTCGGGCCGAAGAACTACGGCAACGGCAACCCGAGCAGTGGCGATGCCCGGCTGGTAATGACGTGAGATGGCGCCGCGGCGACACGGCGTGCGTCGCATCTGGATGCCGCGCGTTCCCAGGCGTCATAGCCCGACCTTCTGCACGTCGACGCGGAGCAGGACCACCGATGCGGGCATGCGGCCGGCGCTGGCCGGAACAGACGTCGGTACGCCGGCGGAGAGGCGAACGTTCCCGACGAAGCGGGGCTCCGCCCCGTCTGACATCACGACGAACGCGGAGAAATCGCCGAGCGCTCGATCGGCGGTGAACAGGAGCTCGCCGCCGTTCGTTCCGGGCTCGACGCGCACCGACGTCCCCGCTCCGTCCACCAGCATCTCGGGCGTGTCGGGCGTTGCGTGGAAGTCCATCCGACGGACGCTCCAGACCTCGAGCGGCCTCGGGATCGGGCCGGGCGGAAATGCCTTCGTGTAGTAGTTCTGGTCGTCGAGCCGGAGAATCGCGTCGCCGTCCGCCACCCATGTCGCGAGGCGGGGAGTCACGGTCGACGCCGTGCCGTTCGGAACCGGCAGCACGCGCGGGCTCCGGCCGAGAAAGTACTCGACGACGTGCCGCTCGTAGTGAAACGTGTTCCAGAACTCGTCCTGTGGGACGGGTCCGGGATCCTGTGTCGACAGCGTGTGCCGCTTTCCGAGAATCCACAGCCGGCCGTCGTCGCGGAGCGATGCGGCGGCCAGCGCCGCGGCGCGACGCTGGACGTCGCGCCGAAAGACGGGGTCCTGATCGCTCCACGCCTGAGCCAGCCCGTTCGCGACCGTGACGAGCACGGCGAACCCGGCGAACAGAGAGACCGCGCTCGTCCCGGGCGTGCTCGCTCGCGCCGACGGTCGTTGCGAGAACGCAGTCACGGGCTCGACGGCCCGGATCGCGAAGTAGATGAACGGTGGAAGCGCGGGCAGGAGGTAGCGTGCCTCGTTGTGACCGACGAAGAACACGATGCTGCCGCCGATCAGCAGCAGCCACGTCCAGAAGGGTGCATCGCGCCGCTCGGGTCGCCACAGCGCGATCGCCATGCCCGTCACGGCCAGCATCACGACGGGCGGAGACACCATCGTCAGCAACATGGGAACGTAGTCCCGCCAGGATTCGCCCGGCCAGGCATCCACCGCCCCCCGCGCACCCTGGATGGCCGCCCGGAACTCTCCCCAGGCGCCCGTCCCGTACACGCGCCACAGCGCGAATCCCTCCACGATGACGAACAAGGCTGCGGCGGTCGCGCCCGCGAGCGCGAGCCCCACCCAGCGCCGCCCGGTCACGGTCGGCCCGCGCGTGCGGGAGCCCGGCGTCAAGATCAGCTCCGCGGCCGCCAGAGCGGGGAGCAGCAGGACGCTGCTGAACTTCATCGCCGTTGCGCAGCCCAGCGCCGATCCGCAGACGACGTAGCTCGCGAGACCGTGCGACTCGCGGGCACGCGTCCACCACCCCACGGCCGCCGCCGCCGCTCCCGCCGTGGCGACGTCGGTCATGACGTGGGCACCGTAGCGCACGAAGTAGCGCGTGCTCATGAAGAGCGCCGTCCCGAACAGCGCCGCCCGCCGGCCGCACGCCGGCTCGAAGAGGTAGAACAGCGCCAGCGCGGTCAGCAGCGACAGCAGGGCGCTCAGCACGTGCGGGCCGTGCACGAGCGCCGGGTTCGCAGGACCACCGACCCGCGCCAGCGCGACGACCGGCGCCTGGATGAGCGCGAGCAGAGGCGGCCGGATCTTGTCGAAGCTGACCTGGTCGTCTCCGAGCAGACGACGAGCATTGGCGAGGTAGCGGTACCCGTCGTAGTAGTCGACCTGGAGGGTGAAACCACGCCAGAGCGTGTAGGCCGCGGCGACGACCACGAGCGCGACCAGCGCGCGATCGATGGCGCGAGCCGCCCGACCGGTGGAGCGGCCGTCACGACCGCCCGTCGTCTCGGCGGCCGATGACGGCGAGCGGACCGGTCGTCGTCGGGAGCGGCGGAGGTGCCGCCGCGACTGATCGAGTGCAATGCGCGCGCGGTCGGCCACCGCCCTCTCCGTCGGCGGCGGAGCATAGCAGCGGCGACGGCTCGAAGTCGACGGAGTTCCTGTGGCACGGGCCGCCTGGTCTGTCGTGTCGGGTCATCGCGCGTGCCCGGCGCTGACGAAGCAGGGTCGCGGGTCGACCGGCGCGCCGCTCCGCGACCGCCCGTCCCGCCGCTCCATCACCTGGAAGTGGAGATGCGGCTCGCGGCGATCGGCGTTCCCCGTCGTGCCGACGAAGCCGATCACCTGGCCGCGGACGAGACGGCTGCCCCGGGTGATCCCCGGCCGGTACGCCTGGAGGTGCGCGTAGTAATAGATGAAGCGCCGGGTCGGGTCGGTGGCGTAGATCGTGAGGCCGCCCTTGCGATTGCGGCTCAGCCGGAGCACGCGGCCGTCGTCGGCTGAAAGCACCGGCGTGCCGCGCGGCGCCGGGATGTCGACGGCTCCGTGGATGCCGCGACCGAGGCCGCGCGGTGCCCGAAAGGTGTCCGGCACCGCGGCCGGCGACACGCCCGCGACCGGCACCATGAGCCGGCGGGCGCGGAGCGCGTCGTTGACCCGCGTCCCTCGTCCCGGAAGGAGCGCGCACGCGGCGATGAGACAGACGCCGGCCGCCAGCGCGCGCTGCACGCGTGCCTACCGGGCGCGCGCGCGCCGGCGCGTCACGCGCCGCTCACCGCTTGCGATGGCAGTAGGCACACGCCTCGACGCCCGTGCCGACGATGCGCGGATCGTCGGCGGGGTCGGCGTCCTGATAGAGGGCGGCGCGCTGGGCGGCGGTCGCCACGCGGTCCTGTGCCAGGGCGTGGAAGGGCCAGCTCCCCCCGAGGAGGTTGCTGAGACCGTAGAACGTCTGCGCGTCGGTGAGGCGCCCGCAAGAGGAGGAGCGCCCCCTCGGTGTTGTGCGGGGCCATGCCGGCATTGGCGCAGAGCTCGGGCAGCTCCGTCACGCAGTTGACGTTCGGCGGCGTGAGGGCGCCGTCGACGAGCGCGACCGCCTGAGCCATGAGCGGGCTCGCGGGCGGGGCGACGGGCGGGACCACGCCGAGGAAGTCGAAGCTGTTGAAGAGCGGATTCAGCGGTACGGCGTCGGCGAGCTGCTGGAGCCCGAGCGCAATGCGGGGGGCGTCCTGGTGCGCGACCCCGTCGACGTAGGTGGCGGCCGCGCGAAAGCCCGGAATCCGCGTGTCGTCCGGGAGCAGCGGCGTCGCCGCGTCGAGCGCCGAGCTCGCCGCGGCCGCCTCGCCCTTGGCGAACTCACTCGCATCCCGAAAGCCCGTTCCCGCCCGGCCGAATCGATAGAGATGCATCATGCCGAGGAGGAACCACGAGCGGCCGTCGTGCGGATTGCGGGTGACCGCCGCCTCGAGCGAACGGATCGCGTCACCGTCGCGCTCGGCGTCGCCCCACAGCGTATCCCAGAAAGCCTCCTCACCCGCCGACGCGGGGGGAGAGGGCTTGCGGGCCATGATGAAGGTCTCGTCGTTTCGCCGGAGGTCGTGGAACCGCACGAGAAACCGCGTGTCCGCGACCGTGAACCAGGCCTCGACGTAGCCCACCGGCCCGGCGAGGGAGACGATTCCCGAACCGCGCGCCCGGATGACGAGCCGGGTGTGATGGTAGATGACGTCGCGAACGGGGCCTGCGAGGCCGCTCGGATCCTGATACCGGAACCCCGACGCGGTGGCGTGCCAGTTGGCGCAGGGCAGGGGAATCTCGCCGCCGGTCTGCCTGTTGGAGGCCAGCTTGAGCGAGGAACTGGAGGGGCAGACG
>VBLD01000070.1:0-8192 GCA_005879205.1 Deltaproteobacteria bacterium | reverse complement strand
CCCTTGCCCTTGGTGAGCAGCGTGAGCGGCTCGGCGCGTCCAGCGCCGAGAACGAGCAGGCAGCCGAGGAGCAGCGGGCGCGTCCGCATGTGTCGGATCTCCAGCGTGAAAGCGCGCACCGTACTGTCGGGGCGAACGCGTTGTCAACCCGCGGGGCGGTCCGCGAACCCGCTACAGGATGAAGCGCGACAGGTCCTGGTCCTGGAGGATCTGCTCGAGCCGCTCGCGCACGTACGCCGCGTCGATCAGGATCTCCCGGCCGCCCATCTCCGGCGCGTCGAACGAGATCTGATCGAGCAGCCGCTCCATCACCGTGTGAAGGCGTCGCGCACCGATGTTCTCGGTCCGCTCGTTCACCTCGGCCGCGATGCGCGCGATCTCGGCGACGGCGTCGTCGCGGAACACCAGCGTCACCCCCTCGGTGTCGAGGAGCGCCGTGTACTGGCGAGTGAGCGCGTTCTCGGGCTCGGTGAGGATGCGGACGAAGTCGTCCTTGGTGAGCGGCTCGAGCTCCACGCGGATCGGGAAACGGCCCTGGAACTCCGGGATCAGGTCCGAGGGCTTGGAGATGTGGAACGCGCCCGAGGCGATGAAGAGGATGTGGTCGCTGCGCACGGGTCCGTGCTTGGTCGAGACCGTCGAGCCCTCGACGATCGGCAGGAGGTCGCGCTGCACGCCCTCGCGCGAGACGTCGGGGCCGTGGATGCCCTCGCGACCCGCGATCTTGTCGATCTCGTCGATGAAGACGATGCCCGATTCCTCGACCCGCCGGATCGCCTCCTTGGTGGCCGCCTCCATGTCGATCAGGCGCGTGGTCTCCTCCTGCACGAGCGCGTCGAGCGCCTCGGGGACCCGCATGCGGGTCTTCTTCGTCTTGCGCGGCATCAGGTTCTGGAAGAGCTCGCGCATGCCGTGCTCGACCTCCTCCATCCCCTGCGGGGTCATCACCTCGATCATGGGCGAGATCGAGCGCGTCAGCTCGATCTCCACCGTGCGGTCCTCGAGCTTCCCGTCGCGCAGCATGCGACGGAGCTTCTCGCGCGTCGCGGACTCGTCGGGTGTGGGCGCGGCGCGCTCGGGCTCGCTGCCGGCCGCCTGGATGTGTCGCTCGGCGTGGACGGGCGGGAGCAGCAGGTCGAGGAGGCGCTCCTCGGCCAGCTCGCGGGCGCGGACGCGGACCTTCTCCTTCTCCTCGTCGCGCACCAGGTTGACCGCGATCTCGGTGAGGTCGCGGATGATCGACTCGACGTCGCGGCCGACGTAACCCACCTCGGTGAACTTGGAGGCCTCCACCTTGACGAAGGGCGCCTGGGCGAGCTTGGCGAGCCGCCGGGAGACCTCCGTCTTCCCGACGCCCGTCGGCCCGATCATGATGATGTTCTTCGGCGCGATCTCCTCGCGCAGCGGCTCGGGCACGTGCATCCGCCGCCAGCGGTTGCGCAGCGCGATCGCGACCGCCCGCTTGGCGGCACGCTGGCCGACGATGTAGCGGTCGAGCTCGGAGACGATCTCGCGCGGCGTGAAGGTGGCCATGGTCAGGAGCCTTCGATCTCCTCGATCGTGAGCTGGTCGTTGGTGAAGACGCAGATCGCCGCCGCCGCGCGCATCGCCTCCTCGGCGATGGCGCGCGCGGGCAGGTCGCCGGCGTGCTTGACCAGCACGCGGGCCGCGGCGAGCGCGAAGTTGCCGCCCGAGCCGATCGCGCAGACGCCGTCCTCGGGCTCGATGACGTCGCCGTTGCCGGACACGACGAGCGACGATTCCCGGTCGGCGACGACGAGGAGCGCCTCGAGGCGGCGCAGCAGCCGGTCGGTGCGCCAGTCCTTCGCGAGGTCCACCGCCGCGCGCCGCAGGTTGCCGCCCACCTGCGCGAGCTTCGCCTCGAAGCGCTCGATGAGCGTGATGGCGTCCGCCCCGGCACCCGCGAAGCCGGCGAGCACGCGGTCCTGATAGATCTTGCGAACCTTGCGCGCGTTCGCCTTGAGGATCGTCTGGCCCATGCTCACCTGCCCGTCGCCGGCGATCACCACGCGGCCGCGGTGCCGGAGCGACAGGATGGTGGTGGCGCGGATCGGGTCAGGCTCGCGGGTGCGCGCGGTCATAGGCGTCCATCAGACGGCGGAGGTCGACGTGCGTGTAGCGTTGCGTCGTCGAGAGGCTCGCGTGGCCGAGGAGCTCCTGGATGGCCCGGAGATCGGCCCCCGCGCCGAGCAGATGCGTGGCGAAGGTGTGGCGGAGCGCGTGCGGCGTGGCTTTGGTGGTCGTGCCGCTCGCCAGCACGTGACGGTCGACGAGGCGCCCGACGCTCCGTGCCGTGAGCCGTCCGCCCCGGGCGTTGCGGAAGACCGCGCCGCGCGCCGCGGGCCATCCGGCGCTGGCTCCCGCCCGGCGGTACGCCTCGAGGGCGCGCAGCGCCGGACGTCCCACCGGCACGACGCGCTCCTTGCGCCCCTTGCCGAGGACGCGCACCAGGCCCGCCTCCACGTCGAGGTGCTCCCAGTCGAGTCCCCTGAGCTCGCTCACGCGGAGCCCCGAGGAGTAGAGCAGCTCGAGGATCGCGCGGTCGCGGAGACCGAGCAGGCCATCGGCCGGCGGCGTCGCGAGCAGCCGGTCGACGTCGTCGAGCGTCAGGTGGGCGGGAAGCTTGCGCGTCGTCCTCGGCGTCGCAACGCCGGCGGATGGGTCGTGCTCGAGCCGCTGCGTGTCGACCAGAAAGCGGAAGAAGCCCCGCACGGCGGCGAGCTTGCGTGCGATCGAGTTGCGATCGGCGCGCCCGTCGAGCGCGCGCAGCCAGTGACGGATCGTCTCGATGCGCACGGCGGCGGGGCCACCCGGTCCCGCGAAGGCGAGGAACTGGCGGAGATCGGCGAGGTACCCGCGCAGCGTGTGCGGCGATGCGTGCCGCTCGTTGCGCAGGTGCGCGGCATAGGCGGCGAGCGCGTCCACCGTCGCGCGCTCCGTCCTTGTGGGCATACCGGGCCGATGGTAACAACCGACTCCGGGCGGTACAAGGTGACGGCGACGACGCGAGCCGCGGTGACCCTCGTGCTCCTCTCCGCGCTCCTCTCGGGTTGCCGCGCCGACCCCTCGACCGCGCGCGGGACCGCGGAGCGTTTCCTCGACGCGCACTACGTCCGCATCGACCTCCCGGCGGCGCTGCCCTACACGAAGGACCTCGCGCGCCACAAGGTCGAGGAGGAGATCGGGCTCACCCGGGGCCAGGTGATCGATGAGACGACGCGCAAGCCGTCGGTGCACTACACCTTCCTCGAGGAGCACCCCGTCGGCGACGACATGGTGAACTACCTCTACCGCGGCACGATCGTGGTCGAGGACGCCGACCGCTTCGAGCGGCGCTGGATCGTCACGGTGCGGCGCGACGACGACGGCTGGCGCGTGACCAACTACCAGGAGCTCGGCGAGTGACCCGAGGCCGGCTCGTGGCCGTCGCCGCGGTGGCAGCCGTCGCCGTGGCGGGGGCGGTCGCCGGCCTCGCCTACCTCGCGAGCCGCCAGCAGCACCGGCTGCTGCGCGCGGCGGGGCACGCGCTCGGGCGAGATGTCCGCGCCGAGCGCGTCGGCCTCAGCTTGCGGGGCGGCCTCGGGGTTGCGCTCGAGACGGTGGCGATCGGCGACGACCCGGCCTTCGACGCCACCGAGCCCTTCCTCACGGCGCGCCGGCTCGGCATGCGGCTGCGCCTCCTGCCGCTCCTGCGGAGCCGTCTCGTCGTCGATCGAGTCGTCGTCGACGAGCCCGTCGTCCGTCTGGTGCGCGACCGCGCCGGACGCCTGAACGTCAGCACGCTCGGCGGGCGCCAGGGGAAGGCGAAGCCGTCGCCGGATCCGCCGCGGCACCACGGACCCGCGTTCCAGCTCGGCGTCCTGCGCCTGCGGCAGGGCACGCTGCGCTATGCCGATCGCGCCACCGGGCGCGACGTCGAGCTGACCGACGTCGCGATCGACGCGCGCGAGCCGCGGCTCGGTGCCCCCATGCCGATCGCGTTGCGGGCCCAGGTGGCGGGCGCCAACGTTCGCCTCGAGGACATCGCGAGCCAGGGCGTGCTCGACCTCACCGGCGAGCGGGCGGCGTACCAGGGCACGCTGACCGCCGCCCGTGGGACGCTGGGATCGCTGTCCCTCACCCGCCTGCGCGCGACGCTCCGCGCGAGCCCGCCGGATCTCACGCTCGATCCGGTCGCGGTCGAGCTGCTCGGCGGCACCGCGACCGGCGACGCGCGCGTCACGGCGTCGGCGCTCGAAGCGCATCTGGCCGGGCAGAAGATGGACCTCGCGCGCGTTCCGGTGCGTGCCGGGGCGCCTCATCCCGCCGGTACGCTCGAGCTGGAGGCCGCGCTCACGGGTCCCGCGCCGGGAACCGAGGACTTCGAGGCCGCGCTCACCGGCCACGGGACCTTCCGCGTCGCCGAGGGACGCGTGGCGGGCGTTGGCATCGGGCCGGCGATCCTCGAGATCCTGCGGCCATTGATGGGGAGCGGCGCCGCCGATCGCCTGCGAAGCCGCTACCCCGACCTGCTCGGCAGCGAGGACCTGCGCTTCACGCAGCTCGCGGGCACCGGACGGCTCGCACACCGCCGCGTGCACTCGGACGACCTGGTGCTCGTCGGCGCGAGCTACGACGCGCATGCGACGGGAGACCTCGGGCTCGACGGCGACGTCGACATGGCGGTGCGCGTCGTGGCGTCGTCCGCGCTCACCGACGACCTTCTCGGGCGCTCGCGCCTGCGGCCCGTGCTGGTCGACGCGCGCGACCGCCTCGCCATCCCCCTCCACGTGCACGGGCCGCTCCAGCACCCACGGGTCACGCCCGAGCCGGCGTTCGTGGCGGCGATCACGCGCGGGCTGCTCGCCCAGACGGGGATCGAGGAGCGGGCGAGCTCGCTGGTCGAGCGCCTCCTCGGCGGCAAGCGGCGGCGGGAGCGCTGACCGCGTGCGCCTCCTCCACCTGCTTGCGGGGTCGCTGGTGCTCCGGCCGTACGTCTTCGTGTTCCTCGCGGTCTACCTCTTCGCCGCCGTGACCCGCCTCGGCTGGCGACGGACGCTGGCCTTCACGGCGCTCGCCTGGCTGGTCGCGTACGCCGCCGAGTTCAGCTCGACGCGCAACGGCTTCCCGTTCGGCCTGTACGTCTACCTGGACGCCACGCGGGACCGCGAGCTGTGGCTCGCCAACGTGCCCTTCTTCGACTCCCTGTCGTTCAGCTTCCTCTGCTACCTGGGCTATACGCTGGCGCTGTTCCTCTACTCCCCACTCGCCGTCTCGCGGCGAGACTTCCAGGTGCTCGACACGCCCGACGTCCGCGCGAGCCGCCGCGTGCTCCTGACCGGCGCCTTCTTCGTCATGCTGATCGATCTGGTGATCGACCCGCTCACCCTGCGCGGCGAGCGCTGGTTTCTCGGGCGCATCTATTACTATCCGGGCGGGGGGATCCACTTCGGCGTGCCGCTCAGCAACTACGGCGGCTGGTTCCTGGTCGCGCTGGTCACGATCGGGCTCTACCAGTGGCTCGACGCCCGGGTCGGCTGGTCGCGCGGCGGCGCGCGGCACGTGCGCTACGGCGGCCTCCTCGAGCCCGGGGTCTATCTCGGCATCCTGGTCTTCAACCTCGCGCTCACCTTCTGGATCGGCGAGACGCTGCTTGGCCTCCTCGGCTGCATGCTGTATGCCCCCGTCGTCGTGCTCTTCCTGTCCCACCCGCTGAACCCGATGCGCCGCCAGGCGGGCGCCGTGAAGTACGCCGTCCTGGTCGTCGTCCTCTTGGCGTCCGCCGCGGCGGGTGCGGATGCGACGGCCATGGAGAGCGACGTCGCGATGCTCCCCTACGCCACGCACACGACCTACAAGATGCGCGAGGTCCGCTACGACACCGACGTGCCGCCGGGCACGTTCGACGTCGCCAACATGGAAGGCGGACGGTAGCCACCATCGTGGAGACGGGGCCGTGGTAAGAGCCGCGGCACCGGCGTAAAGGCCTCGCATGCGACGATTCGGCTGGATCGTCTCCTTGCTGCTGCTCGTCGGCTGCGCCCGCCGCCAGCCCGTCGAGCTGGCTCGCACCACCCCCTGGGCGACGGCCCGGGACCACGGCCGCTACGTGACCGTGAACGGCCTCGGCGTCTTCGCGATCACCCTCGGCAGCGGCCGCGACGTCGTCCTCCTCCACGGCAACCCGGCCAGCACCTACAGCTGGCGGAAGGTGATGGGACCGCTCGCGGCCCGCTATCGCGTGCACGCCATCGACCTCCCCGGCTTCGGGTTCAGCGACAAGCCGGGCGATGCGAGCTACGACGTCCCGTGGCTCGCGGGCGCCGTCCTCGGCTACCTCGACGCCGAACGCATCCCGCGCGCCGTGCTGGTGGGGAACTCCATGGGAGGAGCGGTCGCCACCGAGGTCGCGATCGTCCGGCCCGAGCGCGTGGGGGCGCTCGTCCTCCTCGGCGCCGCGGGCCTTCCCGAGGCGGAGGTGGACGGGCGGCCACTCTCCTATCGCGTGCTCACCTGGCCGGTGATCGGCCCCGTGCTGCGCGAGCTTCCGGCGCGCGGCCGTGTGCGCGCCGGCCTCAAGAAGGCGGTCTACGATCCGTCGATCATCACCGACGCCGACGTCGACGCCTACTACGCGCCGCTGCGCAGCCGGGGCGGGGCGAACGCGTTCCTCGCACGTCTCGAGCAGACTACCCCGGCGGAGCGGCCGGCGCGCGTGCGGACGATCCGCGCGCCGACGCTGGTGATCACCGGCGACACCGATCGGCTCGTGCCGCCCGCGACCGCTCGCCGCTACCACGAGCTCATCGGAGGCAGCGAGCTGCTCGTCCTCGAGCAGACGGGCCACATCCCGCAGGAGGAGCGGCCCGAGCGGGTGGTCGCGGAGATCACGCGCTGGACGGAGGCACACCCGTGACCCACGCCCGCTTCGTCCAGGACTGGCTCGAGGGATGGAACGGCCGCGACCTCGACCGCATCATGCGCCACTACGCCGAGACCGCGGTCTTCCAGAGCCCGAGCGTGCTCGTCATGCATCCGGACGGCGACGGGGTCGTCCGTGGCCGGGCGGCCATCCGCGACCTCTATGCCGCCGCCCTCGCGCGCTTCCCGCAGCTCCGCTTCGAGCTCGAGGACGTGATCGAGCGGCCGTACGGCGTGATCGTGGTCTACCGGAAGCTCAACGTGTTCGCCGACCGGCCCGGCCTGACGGTCGAGGCCTTCGAGATCACCGGCGGCCTGGTCACGCGGAACGTCGTTTACTGGGCCGTCGAGGAGGTCGCGAGCCGCTTTGGACGTCCCCATCCGTGAGCCGCGGGCCGAGGGCGCGGCCGGCACGTCGCGCGTCTGGTCGGCGAGCTACGTCACTGTCTCGGCCGCAGCCAGCGTGATGCGGATGTTCTTCACCAGATGGTAGCGCCCGTCCGCGCGGTCCTTCTGTACGACGCGACGCACGTCGAGGCCGCGCAGCAGCGGGTGCAGGTCGTCGTTCAGGTGGTGGATGCGCACCCTCAGCGCGCGCTCGGTGATCTTCAGCTCGCGACACAGGTCGGCGACCGTGCACTCGCGTGGCTGCTCGACCAGTTGCCGCAGGAGCTCGTACCGCGCGCGAGGAATCTGGATGTCGGAAAAACTCTGCGCGCGAAGCGTGCCGCCTCCGTTTCCGTCCGGGAACAGGACCCCCTCGCGTAGGGGAGAGATCCGGACGGCGGGATCCGCGCCGGCAACCGCCGCCGCCACGACCTCGAAGGTGAAGACAGGCCGGTTGAGGATGTTCGTCAGCGCATCGCTGCCGTCGACCACGAATTCGACGCAGACCTCGGCGCTGTCTTCGGGCCGCATCCCGGACCGCCACGGTAGCAACGCCTGGACCTTGCGAGCGAGCTCCGCTCGCTGCGCGTCATCGCACAGCACGATGGTCAGCAGGAGGGTCCCGAGCGTCCGGAGTCCGCCGATCCCGATCACGAGGCACTCCACGCCGAGCACCTGACCGCGGCGCATGAGGAGCACGCCGTAGTCGCGGTCGCACCGCCGGACCTGGTCCCGACGCTCGAGCTCGTGGCAGGTGAAGACCTGTTCTTCCCCGCTCGGGAGGCGGTACCGCACCGAGTCGGCCGCCCTGCCGTCGGGCTTGTCGTCGAAACGCCCGTGGGCGTTGCTCTCGAGCCAGGTCGCCTGCGCGCCGATGGCGGCAC
>VBLD01000069.1 GCA_005879205.1 Deltaproteobacteria bacterium | reverse complement strand
CGTAGTACTTGCAGAGCGGCGTGAAGAACCGGATGAGCTGCGTGTTGTGCTCGAGCTCGGCCTGGAGCGCGGCGCGGTTGCCGTTGACGGCGTCGGTCTCGAGGAGGCGGCGGAGCGCCTCCGTCATGTCGATCAGGCCGCACGTCCGGTAGAGGAGCGCGCGCGCCGCCTGGATGTTGATCGCCATCAGGGTCAGCATCGACTTGACGAGCGGCTGCTCGATGATCGGCGTGCCGAACTGGACGCGCTGCGCCGTGTACTCGCGTGCCGCCCGGTAGGCCCCTTCGGCGATGCCGATCGCCTGCGCCGAGACGCCGAGCCGTGCGTTGTTCATGAGGTCGAGCATGGCGCGGAAGCCCCCACCGCGCTGGCCGAGAAGGAAGGCCTCGGCGTGCTCGAACTCGACCACGCAGGTCGGCGAGCCGTGGATGCCCATCTTGCGCTCGACGCGCGATACCCGGACGCCGTTCGCGCGTCCGTCGGGCAGCGTCACCGGACAGAGCACGAGGGAGAGCCCGTTGGTCGTGCCGCGTGACTGCTCGAACGTCGCCCCGTCGCGCGCCAGGACCAGGTGCACCTGGGCGCCGCCATTGGTGATGAAGATCTTGCCGCCGTCGACGAAGTAGCGGCCGTTCTCGTCGGTCACGCGGGTCAGGATGCCGCCGAGATCCGATCCCGCCTGCGGCTCGGTGAGGTCCATGCAGCCCTCGAGCTCGCCCGAGACGAAGTGCGGGAGATAGCGCCGCCGGAGCTCGTCGCTGCCGTACTTCTCGATGTCCTGCGCCACGCCCGCCTGGAGCCCGACGATGGTCATCAGGCTCGGGTCGGCGCGCGACAGCATCTCGATGAAGGCGCAGTTGACCAGGGCGGGAAGGCCGTACCCCCCGTAGGCGGGTCCGATGGTCAGGCAGAGCAGCCCCGCGGCGCGAAGCTTCTCGTAGCCGGCGGCGATGTGCGGCGGGACGACGACCTGCGCGCCCTCGAGGCGCACCTCCTCGTGCCAGTGGTCGCGGGCGCTCCCGTCGATGTCCTCGCACACCTCGCCCGCCGTGCGCAGGATCGTCCGGTAGGTCTCGACCTCCTCGGCCACGTCCGCTGCCCCGCCGCGCAGGCTGAAGTACCGGTCCCAGTCGAACCGGTGGTCGATGAAGAGCTGAATGTCCCGATGGAAAAAGTCCCTCGACATCATATTCATGGTAGCATCGAACCTCGCGATTCCCGAACGCTCACGACACCGCCGCCGCCAGGAGCCGGCGGGGCACCGGCCGCGCCTTGTCGCAGGCGAGGCCGATCTGCCGGAGCACGTCGAAGAGATGGTAGAGCTCTGGGTAGAGTAGCGGCTTGCCGCTGGTCATGAGCGTGGCGGCGACCTGCCGCTCCGGGTCGGCCCACGACACGATGTTGGTGAAGCCGAGGTGGCCGAAGGCGTAGCGCGTGTCCGGTCCGTAGGGGCCGAACCAGCGGCCGCCGAGCATGAAGCCCATCCCGTACCGGAAGGGAAGACCGAGGGTCAGGTCGAACTCGAGATAGGACTGTTCAGACGTGGCACGGCGGATCGTCCGGGGATCGAAGATGCGGACGCCGTCGAGCTCCCCGCCCTCGAGGAGGAGCTGGTAGAAGCGGCTGAGCTCGTTGGCGGTCGCGACGACGTTGGCCGACGGCACGACGCCGGTCAGGAAGCGGGGGTCGTTCGACAGCGCCGGGACCTCGTGAAAGCCGAGGCCGAGCGCGCGCCGCAGGAGCTGCGAGACCGGCGGCAACGCCGGCGGGCCGGTCAGGTAGTTGCGCGCCACGCGGTCGACGTCCTGCGGGCGGACCCCGTAGCCGAGCCAGCGGAGCCCGAGCGGCCGGCGGATCTCCTCGTCGAGCAGCGTGCGGACCGTCTTCCCGGTCACGCGACGGACGAGCTCGCCCAGGATGAAGCCGCCGCTGATCGCATGATAGGCGAGCTGCCGTCCCGGACGCCAGGTGGGCTTCAGGTCCGACAGCAGCCACACGATCGCTTCGGGGTCGTGCAGGCGCTCCAAGTCGAGCGCCTCGCGCGGCAGGTTGGGGAGCCCGGCGCGGTGGGTCAGCACGTGACGGATCGTGATCCACTGCTTGGTGCTCACCGCGAACTCCGGGATGTACTCGCACACCCGGTCGTCCAGACGGATCAGGTTCCGCTGATCGAGCAGGTGGACGATCATGGCGGTGACCGCCTTCGACGCCGAGAAGATCGTGAACGGCGTCGCGGGAGTGGCGAGGACCTTCGGGCCCTCCGCCGGATCGTCCGGCCCGTTCCCCGACGCGTGGCCGATGGCGCGGTCGATCAGCACCCCGCCCAGGCGCCGCACGCAGAGCTGGATCGCCGGATGGATGCCGCTCCGGTAGAGCGCCTCGACGGCG
Organism: Deltaproteobacteria bacterium; assembly: GCA_005879205.1. Taxonomy (GTDB): domain Bacteria; phylum Desulfobacterota; class Binatia; order DP-6; family DP-6; genus DP-3. The sequence goes on along the minus strand of VBLD01000069.1, from coordinate 6,114 downwards.
CGCCAGATGCGCGCAACGGCCTCCGGAGCGACGCCGAGGTGGCGCGGCTCCGCTTCGCCGGCGACGGCGGTCACCGACTCGAGCCGAGCCGGGACGCGACACGTGGTGACGAACGGACACCGCATCTATTACTACCTGGCAACGATCGTACCGGGCGCCCTCCCGGGACAAAAGCACAGGGGGCCGCGCGGCATGCGCGCTCCGGCCGGCACCGGGGTGCTGCTTCGCCCCGTGACAAACGGCTGACACGGTTGAAGGCGTGCGTCCCATGCGGTAGAGCAACGCCGCCGTGGATCGGGTCCGCTCCTGGGCGGGGACGATCGTCTTCCTACCGGTCTTCGCCCTGATCCTGCTCGTCTTCGACGTGGCCCAGCGCTGCGCGCGTCTCTTCGGCCAGCGCCCACAGGAGTACGTCGCCGGGGCGCTGCAGGTCGCGCTCGTCTGGGCCTTCCACCTCTGCGGGATGCGGCTCGCCGTCGAGCGCGCCTCCGGCTTCGAGCCCGGCGGCCGCTACATCGTCGTCTCGAACCACCAGAGCATGTTCGACATCCCCATCCTCGGGAGCCTGCTCTTCGCGAGCTTCCCGAAGTACATCTCGAAGCGCTCGCTCGGCCGCTGGATCCCGAGCATCTCGTACAACCTTCGCCGCGGCGGGCACGTGCTGATCGACCGCAGCGACGCGCCCGGGGCGCTGGCCGCCATCCGCGAGCTCGGCGCTCGTGTCCGTGCGGGACGAGCCGCGGCGGTGATCTTCCCGGAGGGCACGCGCGCGCGGCGCGGGGAACTCGGGAAGTTCAAGCGGGCCGGGACGCTGGCGCTCTTCGAGGAGGCGCCCGCGGCACCCGTCCTGCCGGTCGTGATCGACGAGTCGTGGCGCCTGCTCCGCCACGGCTTCTTCCCCGTACCGTGGGGCGTGCGGGTCTACGTCCGCCTCGGGCCGCCCATCGCGCGCCGGCCCGGCGAGGACCTGGAAGCGCTCCTCGATCGCGTCCACGACGAGATGGCGGCGACCCTCGCGCGCCGTCGCGGCGGCTCGGAGGCGTCGGGCGCCGACGACGCCGCGGCGGCCGCGCGGTTCGGCTGAATTTGCCCCGAGCCCGGTTGCAATTGTCTCGAGCATTTGTCATGGAGACAGACGTCCTCTTGTTTGTGCGCGAGTCCGTCGCGTCCGTTCCCACGGCGTTCGGTTCACGCTCAGCAACTGCGACAAAATTCGAGACGGCCCGATGAGGGGCCAGGAGTGTGAGCCGATGGGCAAGAAGATATTCGTGGGGAACCTCTCCTTCGACACGACGAGCGCGGACCTGGAGTCGCTCTTCGCGCAGATGGGGACGTGCACGTCCGCCACGGTCGTCACCGACCGTGACACCGGACGGTCGCGCGGCTTCGGCTTCGTCGAGATGAGCTCGGCGAGCGAGGCGCAGAAGGCGATCGCGGAGCTCAACGGACGCGAGCTGCAGGGCCGGACGCTGAACGTCAGCGAGGCCCGCGAGCGTTCGGGCGGCGGCGGTGATCGGCCGCGCGGCGGGGGCGGCGGCTTCGGTGGCCGCGGCCGGCGCTAGCTGACAGAAAACCGCGCTTCGCGCCATCGCCGGCGCCGCTGAGCGCGACACGGTAGGGGCGCCGGCCCATCCCGGGGGATGGCCGTGCCACACCCACTCGGACTACGCGAGCAGGTGTGGCACGCCGTCGCCTGAGGTTGACCTGCGTGCTGGCGGCAGTTGTCGGTGCCGTCGTCGCGCAGCCCGGCGATGCCGCGGTGCGCGCACGAGTTCCAGGCCGTCGACCTCGACGGCGACGGGCTCCCCGATCTGGTCGGCCACGAGGAGAACACGCAGGTGCTCGGTCGCAACGGCGCCGTCTTCACCTGGCGCAACGCGACCCGCCGCTGACCCTTCACGTCGGGGGGTGGAAGTGGCAAGGTGGGCAGCCGTGATTCCTCCGGCGGCCGTCCCCTGGCTCTTCTGCGGCGTCAGCGTGGTCGGCGCCTGGTTCACCTACAACGCCTTCCGGCCGATCCACACGGCGCGCGGCTCGGTGGTGAGCTTCTTCGCCGGCTGGCTCACGGCCGAGCTCGCCCTGCACCACCTCGCCTGGCAGGCGTTGTTCACCGGCGTCTTCATCTGGGCGGGGGCGCTCGACGCGTGGCCCGGCCGGCTCGGTCTCGCGATCACCCTGGCCTCGTGGGCCGGGCTCGCCTGGTGCTACCAGGGAGCGCGGCGCGCCGAGACGGCGGTCGAGGAGGCACTCTCGGAGGGCCTCGGCCCGCCGTACCGGGAGGAGATCCTGCCCGAGGTCCGGGAGAAGTTCGCGCCCGCCGTCGACTGGCGACAGATCCTCGTGCCGCTTCCCATCTGGCATCGCGACGTCGAGCGCGTGCGCAACGTCGTCTACACGCGCATCGACGGCAAACCACTCGCGCTCGACGTCTACCGCCCGCGGGCCGTGCCCGCCGGCTGCCCGACGCTGCTCCAGATCCACGGCGGCGCCTGGATCCTCGGCAGCAAGAACGAGCAGGCCATTCCCCTCATGCGTCACCTCGCGACGCGCGGCTGGGTCTGCGTCAGCGCCGACTATCGCCTGAGCCCGCGGGCCACGTTCCCCGACCACCTGATCGACTGCAAGCGCGCCGTCCGGTGGATCCGCGAGCACGGGGCGGAGTATGGGGCCAACCCCGACTTCCTGGTGGTGACCGGCGGCTCGGCGGGCGGGCACCTGGCGGCGCTCGTGGCCCTCACCGCCAACGATCCCGCGTACCAGCCTGGCTTCGAGCGCGCCGACACGTCGGTCTCCGGCTGCGTCGCCTTCTACGGCGTCTACGACTTCACGAACCGGTCGGGCCACTGGCTCCATCAGGGGCTGATCCGCTTCCTCGAGCGCCGCGTGATGAAGGTGCCGCTCGCGACCGCCCGCGAGGCGTACGACAAGGCGTCGCCCATCGCCTGCATCAACAGCGGTGCGCCACCCTTCTTCGTGATCCACGGCACGCACGACACGCTGGTGCCGGTGGCCGAGGCGCGAGCCTTCGCGCATGCGCTGCGCGCCAGCACGGGCGGCCCCGTCGTCTACGCCGAGATCCCCGGCGCGCAGCACGCCTTCGATATGTTCCCCTCGCTGCGCAGCCTCTTCGTCATCCACGGCGTCGAGCGCTTCCTCGCGCACCTCTACAGCCGCTACCTCGCGGCCCGCGGCGGCGCGACCGGGCCGGACGTGCTCGCGGTGGTGGGCGCGCCCGGCTCGCGATGACCGCCGCCGAGTTCGGGATCGACGTCACGCGAGGGCCCGACGGCGTCGCGTGGCTAGTGCTCCGCAACCCCGCCCGCCGCAACGCCGTCCGCCTCGAGATGTGGCAGGCGATCCCCGACGCCGTGCGTGCGGTCGCCGCCGACTCCGCCGTGCGGGTCGTGGTCATCCGCGGCCACGGCGAGGAGGCGTTCGCCTCGGGCGCGGACATCTCCGAGTTCTCGACCAACCGGCGCGATGCGACGGCCGCTGCCGCCTACGAGGAGACGACGGTGCGCGCCTTCGAGGCGCTGCTCGCCGTCGAGCAGCCGGTGGTGGCGATGATCCACGGGGCCTGCGTCGGCGGCGGGCTCGCCATCGCCGCCTGCGCCGATCTTCGCGTCGCGGCGGACGACGCGCGGCTCGCGGTGCCCGCCGCCCGGCTCGGTCTCGGCTACCATTTCAGCGGCGTCGAACGCCTCGTCGGTCTGGTGGGACCGTCGGCCGCGGCCGAGATGTTCTTCACCGCGCGCTCGTACACGGCCGCCGAGGCGCTCCGCATGGGCCTGGTGAATCAGGTCGTTCCCAAGCGAGAGCTCGATGCGTTCGCGGCGGAGTACGCGGGAGCCATCGCCGCCAATGCGCCGCTCACGGTCCGCGCCGCCAAGCGCGCCATCGCCGAGAGCCAGCGCGACCCGGACGGCCGCGACCTCGCCGGGGTCCGGCGCGCCATCGCCGTGTGCTTCGAGAGCGCCGACTACGCCGAGGGCGTGCGCGCGTTCATCGAGAAGCGGCCCCCGCGCTTCCGCGGCGCCTGAGGCCGACGTGGTCCGACGGCCCTTCGGCTGGACCGGCGTCCCGGTGCCGGTCATCGGGCAGGGCACCTGGGCCATGGAGCGCGCCGACCGCGCCCAGGCGGTGGCGACCCTCCGGCGCGGCCTCGACGCCGGCCTGACCCACGTCGACACCGCCGAGATGTACGGCGCGGGCCGCGTCGAGGAGCTGGTCGGCGAGGCGATCGCCGGGCGCCGCGACGAGGTCTTCCTGGTCTCGAAGGTGCTGCCCCAGAACGCGTCCTTCTCCGGCGTGCTGCGCGCCTGCGAGACGAGTCTCCGGCGGCTCGGGACGGACCGGCTCGACGTGTACCTCCTCCACTGGCCGGGCCGCCATCCGCTCGAGCAGACGATCGCCGCCTTCGAGCAGCTCGTGCGCGACGGGAAGACGCGCTTCTACGGCGTCAGCAACTTCGACACCGACGATCTCGAGCGCGCCGTCGCGCTCGCCGGACCCGATCGCATCGCGTGCAACCAGGTGCTCTACCACCTCGAGGAGCGCGCGATCGAGCACGCGGTGCTGCCCTGGTGCGAGCGCCGCGGGATCCCCGTCGTCGCCTACAGCCCCTTCGGCTCCGGCAACTTCCCGGCCGCCCGAAGCTCCGGCGGGCGCGTGCTAGACGAGATCGCGCGAGCCCGCGGCGCCACACCCCGGCAGGTGGCGCTCGCCTTCCTCGTCCGCCACACGACGGTGTTCGCCATCCCCAAGGCGTCGCGGGTGGAGCACGCGCTCGACAATGCCGCCGGCGGCGACCTCACGCTCTCGGCGGAGGAGAAAGCTCGGCTCGACCGCGCCTTTCCGCGCGGTCGGCCGCCGCGCGGCGTGCCGACGCTGTGACCGTCAGCGCGCCAGGACGCGGTCACGGAGCGCCGGCAGCATCATCTCGACGGGCCCGGCGAGCTTCAGATCGGCGACCGCATCGTACGGCGTCTCGGACGCGGTCAGGATCGCGGTCCGCGCCCCGGCGCGAGCGGCGATCGGAAGCATCTGGTTCACCGGCCCGACCACGAGCGAGGTGCCGGCGGCGACGAACAGATCCGCGGCGGCGGCCGCGCGCAGCGCCCGCGAGAGATCGGCCTCGACGAGCGCCTGGCCGAAGGAGATGGTGGCCGGCTTCCACGGCGCACCGCACGGACAACAAGGTACGGCCGTCCCGCCCTCCCACGCGGCCTGCGCCACCGCCCGCTCGGCGCGGCGGTGGCATCCCATGCACTCGACCTCCGAGTCCGTGCCGTGGATGTCGACCAGCCGCTCGCGCGGAAAGCCGCTCCGCTCGTGAAGGCCATCGACGTTCTGGGTGACGAGCAGCTCGACGCGACCGGCGTGCGCCAGATCGGCGAGGGCGCGGTGGCCGGGATTCGGCTCGGCCGCGCGGATGAGCTGCCAGGTCTCGCCCTTGTAGCGCCAGTACCGCTCGCGCGCCGCCTCGTCGGCGAGGAACTCCGGAAGCGGGACCGGCTGGTAGCGTTCCCAGCGGCCGCCGGGCGAGCGGAAGTCGGGAATGCCGGACGCGGTCGACAGGCCGGCGCCCGTGGCGCCAGAGGGTGGCGAGCTCGTCGGGAGTGGTCACGGGTCAAGAGGGCCATGCGACGGCGGGCGGCGCAACCGGCGTCGCGGGGAGCGGGTCGGACGTGCTCACGGCCATCCATGCACCCGCGCGCCAGCCGAACGGATGCCACGGACATCACACGGCTCCGGCGTCACCCTGCGATCATGCGCGCGCTTCTCGGGGGTATCGGCGTATCAGCGGAGGGCAAGCCGGAATTCAGGCTGGCCCGACGGCTGCGACATTCGTCATCTGCGGCCGGAGAAGCGACGCCTGCCAGATGCGCCGCCTCACGCTCGCGGAGCCGGGCGCGCTGTAGCGACTGGCGAACGCTCAGTGTCTCGGGTAGGGCGCCGGCCCCTCGTCGGGATGGATCAGCCCGAATCGTCGCCAGCCGACGGCGGCGAGCCACGTCCGCGGCGAAGCAACGGGCCGCCTTCCCGCGATCGTCCGAACCGGCGTCTGCCAGCCCTCGAACCACCTGCCCGACGACCGCTCATCCAGACCGCGCG
>VBLD01000470.1:401-3053 GCA_005879205.1 Deltaproteobacteria bacterium | reverse complement strand
CCCGAGGACGCCGTAGAGGCGCTGCATCGGCGGGCTCGTGCCGATCAGCTCGCCGAAGCCCTGCGCCTGCTCGACGGCGCGCCGCAGGCGTTTCACCTCGCCGCGTAACCGGCGGTGCTCGACGGCCCTCCCGAGCGCCACCGCGAGGGCGTTCATGTCGGGCGGCTTCGTGATGAAGTCGTAGGCGCCGGCGCGGATGGCTGCGATCGCGGTCTCCAGGCGGCCCGCTCCGGTGAGGATCACGACCGGCACGTCGGGACGGCCGGCGACGATGCGCTCGCACAGCTCGAGGCCGTCCATGCCCGGCATGGCCACGTCGGTGAGGATGGTGTCGACGTCGTGGCTGTCCAGGAACTCGAGCGCCTCGGCCGCCGACGTCCGCCAGCTCACCCGGAATCCTGCCTGCTGGATGCGGAGCGCCAGGAGCGCGCAGAGGTCGCGATCGTCGTCGATGACGAGCACCTCACCGGCCGTCATGTCGGGGAGCTCCCGGCCGCGAGCGGCCCGCGACGAGCGCGCGAGCAGAGCTCGACCACGCGGCCCACGCAGGCCCGCACCTCGTCGAGCGCTCCCCGGCCGCGCGCGCCCGCCTCGAGGGCGGCGGCCGCCGCCTCGATGTCCGGGAAGCCGTACGCTCCAGCCGTCCCCTTGAGCTGGTGAGCCAGGACGGCGAGGGCTTCGAGGTCGCTCGCGGCGAGGCTGCGCTCGAAGGCGGCGGCCCGCTCCGGCAGCCGCGCGGTGAAGGCGCCTACCAGCTCCGCCAGGTCCGCATCCGGAGCCGCGGCTGTGCGAGACCCGTCCCCCGCCGGCAGGTGCCGTTGGATCACCGAGATCAGCAGGTGCTGGTCGATCGGCTTGGTCGCGTAGTCGTCGCAGCCCGCGCGCAGGCACTTCTCGCGGTCCCCCTCCATGGCGTGCGCCGTGAGCGCGATGATCGTCCGGCGATAGCCGGCTCGACGAAGCCGGGTGGCGGCGCGGTAGCCGTCGAGCACGGGCATCTGCATGTCCATGAGGACGACGTCGAACGGCGCGCCCGACTTCTCGGCGCCGAGCGCGAGCTCGCACGCGATGAGCCCGTTCTCCGCGAAGTGCACCTCGGCCCCCGCCTTGCGCAGGTAGAACGCGATGAGCCGCCGCCCGTCGGCGGAGTCCTCTGCAAGGAGGACGCGACCTCGCAGCCGGGGACCGGCCCTCGTGCCGGAGCATGGCGTCGCGATCACCGTCTCGCTCGGCCACTCGAGCAGGCGGGTCGCCGCCGGGCCGCAGTCCACGACGAGGGTGAACGTGCTCCCCGCGCCCGGCACGCTCTCGACGGTGAGGTCGCCGCCGAGCATCGTCGCCAGCCGCTTGGCGATCGCCAGACCGAGCCCGGTGCCGCCGAAGCGGCGGGTCGTCGAGAGGTCGCCCTGCACGAACGGCTGGAACAGCCGGACCCCGGCCTCGGGCGTGATGCCGATGCCGGTATCGATGACGTCGAACCGGAGCGACGGCGACGCCGCCCCGCGCGCACCGACCATCGCGACGGCGAGCCGCACGCCGCCCGCGGGGGTGAACTTGATCGCGTTGCCGACCAGGTTGAGGAGGATTTGCCGCAGCCTCGTCGGATCGCTCTGGATCGTCTCGGGAATGGGCCCCCGGTAGTCGACGGCAAAGCCCAGCCCCTTCTTGCCCGCCTGGACGCGCGACAGCGATGCCACCTCGGCCACCAGCGCGAGCGGCGAGCAGGGGATCCGCTCGACGACCATCTTTCCCGCTTCGATCTTGGAGAGGTCGAGGATGTCGTTCAGGACGCTCACCAGGTGCTCGCCATCGCGACGGATCTTCTCGACGCAGCCCGCTCGGTCGACGTCCGTCGCGCGCGGATCCGCGAGCATGTCCGCATGGCCGAGGATCAGCGTCATCGGCGTACGCACCTCGTGGCTCACGTTGGCGAGGAACTCGGATTTGAGGCGCGACGCTTCCTGCGCGGCCTCGCGTGCCTCCGCGAGCTCGGCGTTCAGCCCGCTCGGCGCGCTCCCGGGCGTGCGTCTCTTCCACCAGCCGCCGCTGCCGCTCGGCCTCCACTTCCTTCCGAGCGGTGATGTCGGTGGCGGAGCCGACGTAGCCGATACACGTGCCGTTCCCGTTGAAGCGCGGGCGTGCGTTCGATTGCATCCAGCGGTACGTGGCGTCGGCGCTCAGGAAGCGCCATTCGACCTGGAAGGACGCGTGCTCCTGGACGGCTCCCCGGTACGCCTCGAGGCCGGATGCCAGATCGTCGGGGTGGAGGCTGGCCAGCCACCCGGTTCCGAGCGCCGCAGCGACGGAACGGCCCGTGATATCCACCCAGGCCTGATTCGTGAACTCGCAACGGCCTTCCGTGTCCGCGATCCAGATGAGGACCGGGGCACTGTTCGCCATCACCCGGAAGCGCTGCTCGGTTTCCAGGAGCATGTCGGTAGCCCGCCTTCGCTCCGTGATGCTCGCCGCGATCCCCAGGAAGGTCACCGCAACGACACTGAGGAAGGCCTGCACGGCGACCATCGATTGGACCGACGAATCGCCGTCGACGGAGAAGAAGCCACGACCGCAGGCGTGGTTCCACAGCATGACGAGGCCCACCACCAGCAGCCCCGCTGCCGTCCCGGGCGGCCCGAACCGCCATGCAGCCCA
>VBLD01000470.1:0-322 GCA_005879205.1 Deltaproteobacteria bacterium | reverse complement strand
AGAACACAGCCCACTCGGATCGCCGCGGCGCAGGTCTCCCGGGCCCGGGGTCGAGCCAGGTGAGGATGACCGGGGCGACGAGCAGGATGCCCACCGCGTCTCCGACCCACCAGACCTGCCACGCAGGCCAGAAGTGCCCGCCATGTGCGAGCATCGTCACCGCAGCCCCAACGGTCGCGCCGAGGGCGGTGCTGCCGAGGGCGGAGAGCGTGGCGAGGCCAACCACTTCCTTGAGACGCCCGAGCGTGACCGGCACGCCGACCAGCCGGCGGAGGAGCCAGGCGCCGGCGAGCGCCTCGAGCGAGTTGCCCGCCCAGTATCC
>VBLD01000468.1 GCA_005879205.1 Deltaproteobacteria bacterium | reverse complement strand
CCTCGGCCCCTACGGCTACGACGCGATCCCCGAGTTCATCCGCAACCGCTACAGCATGGCCGCGCGTGGCAGCGTGCTCGTCACCAAGCTCCCCGACCTCGGCTACACGGTCAACCGCCGGAGCGACGTCTGGTCCGACAACGTCGTCGCCCTGTACGAGGAGGCGAAGGCACGACGCTGGGCACCGGCGGTCGACCTGCCGTGGGGTGAGCTCACCGGCGACGACTCGGTGCGCGAGAACTCGAGGAGGTGGCGCTGGTCGCGATGGAGATGCCGAGCAAGTGGGTGTTCTCCATCAACCAGGAGTTCCTCGAGCTGAAGAGCTTCCTCTGCGCCCAGATGATCGACGAGGCGCGCCACGTCGAGGCGTGCCGCAAGCGCGCCCTCGCGAGTGGCCAGGGGCTCGGGCGAGCGAGCGCGGCGGCGGAGCAGGCCCTGAAGGAGCTGCTCTCGGCCGAGACCTATCCCGAGGCGTCGCTCGGGATGAACCTCCTGCTCGGAAGCTTCGTGCTGGCCATGTACCGTGCCCTGGCGGCGCTCGCCCGGACGCGCGCCGACCGGCTCCTCGGAACGCTCGCCATGCAGGACGTCGCACGCTCGGTGACCTACGGCGCGGGCCACATGCGCTATCATCTGGCCCAGCAGCCCGCCAAGGTGGTGGCGCTCGGCGAGTACCTCGACCGCACCGAGCACGTCGTCCTCGGGATCGCGGGCTGCCCCGAGTTCCTCGAGCCGCTGGTCCTGCTCGCCGCCGGCTCGCTCGACGCCGAGCGGGTCGCCGCGGGAAGCCGTTTCGCCCGGCACTGGTTCGCGACCGCGCTCGAGGAATATTTCGAGCGCGCGGCGGCGGCCGGCCTCGGCGATCGCCGTCGGCGCAGCCGGTTGCCCCGCCTCGACGCCTGACTCCGTTCCCGATGCGACGGCTGGGCGTCGGGCTCGTCGGGGCCGGCAAGCACGGGCAGCGCTACCTCACCCATCTGCACACGGACGTTCCCGAGCTGGTGCTGGCGGCGCTCTGCCGCCGCGACGCGAGCCGCGGGCGCGACGATGCCGCCCGCCTCGGCTGCCGCTTCCACGCCGACTGGCGCGCGCTGGTCGCCGATCCGGCCGTCGAGGCGGTGATCGCCGTCGTCCCGCCCATCCTCCACCCCGCGCTCGTCGCGGCCGTGGCGGCCGCGGGAAAGCCCTTGCTGATCGAGAAGCCGCTCGCCATCACGGGCGCCGCGGCCGTCGAGATCGTGCGCGTGCTGCGCGCGGCTCGCATCCCGTGTCTCATGGCCCAAACGCTGCGCTGGAACGCCGTCGTGCGCGCCATCCGCGCGCGCCTGCCCGAGCTCGGCGCGCTGCATGCCGTCGTCCTGAACCAGCGTTTCGAGCCCTCGCCGCTCGGCTGGCTCGACGACCCGTCGATGTCGGGCGGCGGCATCCTGCTGCATACCGGCGTGCACAGCTTCGACCTGGTCCGGCTGCTCACGGGGTGCGAGGTCACGGAAGTGTTCTGCCGCACGGCCCGCGTCCGCACCGTCCGCACGGAGGACAACTTCGCGGCGGTGCTCCGGCTTTCCGGCAGCGACACGGTCGTGACGGTGAACGGATGCCGCGCGACGCGCGGTAGATCGGGCATGGTCGACGTCGCCGGGGACGAGGGCCAGCTCGTCGGCGACCACCAGCTGGGCTTCGCCCACCTGGTGCGCGGCCTCGAGCGCACGCCCCTGCCGCTCGATGAGCCCGTCCCGACGGTCCGCGAGGTGCTGCGCGCCTTCGCCCGGCTCGTGCTCGACGGCGAGCCCCCGCCGGCAACGCCCGAGGACGGGGCGCGGGCGGTGCTCATCGCCGAGGCGTGCCACCGCTCGGCAGAGAGCGGGGGCCCGGTTGCGGTCAGCGGGCTAGACGGCTGACCGTGCTCCGGAGGCGAAAGGTTTACGGACGGTGCCACCGAAGGGACACCCGCCTGAATCTGGCCCTCACACGCCGACGGCTGGCGGGGGTGGCCGCCGCGCACTTCTCCCCGTGAGAGGACCCCGGGGTCACGTGATGGAGGATCAGTTCCCGCATGGATCGCCCTCACTCGGTGCGATGTTGCAGCGAGACGTATCGCGAGCCGCCGCACGACCGGACTCGACTTGCTCCGACTATGCGTCGCTACATACCCAGAGTATCTATGTAGGGGCTGCGTCGTGGATCCCGTGGAGTCCTTCGCGAGGCGGACCGCTCGCGACGGCGGCTCCGGG
>VBLD01000467.1 GCA_005879205.1 Deltaproteobacteria bacterium | reverse complement strand
CCGTGGCATCGGCATCCGCATCGAGGACGACATCCTCGTCACCGAGACGGGCGCGGAGGTGCTGTCTGCCGCGGCGCCGAAGCAGGTGGCCGAGGTGGAGGCACTGCGCGCCGCCGCCTTCGCCTGAAGGAGAGCGTTCATGGCAGGCCCCATGGAGGGCATCCGGGTCGTCGAGCTGGCCTTCTGGGTGGCGGGCCCGTCGGCCGCCGGCATCCTCGGCGACTGGGGAGCCGACGTCGTGCACGTCGCGGCCGAGCCAGTGGCTCGTGCGGTGCATGTAGAACCGGCGGTAGCTCTCCTTCTCGATCGCCTCGTCGGCCGAGCCGCTGAGCAGGCGGAGCGAGACGAGCGCGTCGACGAGCACGCGCACCGCCTTCTGGTGCAGCTCCTCGAGCGTCGCGCCCGGGCGGACGGCGGCGATGGAGGCCAGCTGCGCGGCGAGCACGACCTCGTAGAGGTCCCGCCGCGCCCCGGCGTAGCGGCGCTCGGTCGGCCACGTACGGGTCACGTCGGCGCAGTAGCCGGCATACTCGGCGCCGGCGTCGATCAGCAGGAGCTCCGAGGCGGCGAGCGGCCGGTCGTTCTGGGTGTAGTGGAGGACCGTGGCGTTCGCCCCGGCGGCTACGATCGAGGCGTAGGCGGGTCCCGTGGCGCCACGGCGGCGGAACGTGAAGTCGATCAGCGCCTCGATCTCGAACTCGCGCATTCCCGGGCGGGCGGTGCGCATCGCGTCGCGGTGTGCCTCGCACGCGATCGCGATCGCCTGGCGGAGACGCGCGAGCTCGGCCGGCTCCTTGTGCAGCCTGAGCTCGTGCAGGATGTCGGCCGGATCGCGGATCGCGGTCGGCCCGGTGCCCGAGCGTGGCCGCGCCGCCTGGGCGCGGCGGATCGCGGTGAGGAGGCGGGCGGCGAGCGGGTCGTCGCGTGCGACGTTGTGGTAGACGTGCGGCGCCTTCTCGAGGAACCGCGGCAGCACCTGCTCGAGCTCGTCGAACGAGAAGGCCGCGTCCGCGCCGTACTGCTGCACGGCCGCCTCGATGCCGACGCGCGCGCCCACCCAGATCGCGCGCTCGGGGTCGTGCGGGCGGACGAAGAGGACGTAGCGCTCGGGCGCATCGGGGGCGAGCACGCAGACCGCGTCGGCCTCGGGGAAGCCCGTGACGTAGGCGAAGTCGCTGTCCTGCCGGTAGGGATAGAGCATGTCCGCCGTCCGCACGCGCTCGGGGGCGGCGGCCAGCAGCATCACGCCGCCGTCCATCGCCTCCATGATGCACGCCCGCCGAGCCGCGAGCTCGGCGGCCTCCGCCGCACTCAGCGCCATGCCGCGTTTGTAACACGAGGTCGCCGGCATGGCACACTCACGGCAGCACCTGCTGGAACGGCTTCACCTCGACGTGGTTGAAGATGCCCTCGGTGACGTAGGGATCGCGCGCGACGATCGCCCACGCCTCCGCCAGCGAGTCCGCCTCGAGGACGATCAGGCTGCCGGTCCGGTCGAGCAGCTTGCCCGCCAGCTTGATGCGGCCGGCGCCGGCGAGCGGCGCCAGATGCTCGAGGTGCGCCGGACGCACCGCGGGCCGCTTGTCGGTGGCGTCCGGCGCGTCGTGCCCGATGATGACGTAGAGCATGGTGATCCTTCCTCCTTGCGGCGGCACCGCCGCCGCGGTCTACTGGGCTCGATGGCGGACGAGCCCGGACATTCCCGCCTCCTCGACTTCCCCGAGGCGCTCGAGGTGCTCTTCTCGCGTCTCGGCGAGCTGAAGCTCGTGCTCGGCCCGGCCGCCGCGCCGGGCGTCGACCAGGTCGAGGCCGATCTGCGCGGCGCGCTGGCCGCGCGCGAGCGAGGTGACGTCCCGGCCGCCGTCGAGCGGATCGGCAAGGCAATGGACCGGCTCGCGGCGCTCGCGAGCGGCGGCGACCCGGCCGAGGGCGCCATGATGCGCGCGCTCGCGGCGCACTTCCGCCAGGCGCTCGTCCGCGGCGCGCTCGGCCAGGCGCGCGAGGCCGCCGACGTCATGCGCGAGCGCTCGGGCAGCATCCTCACTCCGAAGAAGGGGCGCTAGGCGGCCGCACGGCGATGCCCCGGGCGCGGAAGTGCGGGATCGGTGTTGAGCAGGTAGACGTCGGGCCCGACGCGCCAGATCTCGCGCTCGAGCCGTCGAAGCTCCCAGCCGAGCCGGCGCCGTGCGACCTCGACGTCGAACATCGGCACGAGCTTGTCCTTCATGCGGAGCTGCGTGTCGACGAGAAACAGCGCGACGTCGGGCCTGAGCGTGTCGACGCGGTCGAGGAACGCGCCCACCTCCTCCTGCAGGATCTGCCGCGGCGGCGCCGACTTGGTCTCGACGTAGATCACCTCGCCCTCGGCGCACGCCACCACGTCGTAGTCGCCGCCGTGCGGTGCGTGCGGGATGCGGAGACCCCAGGTGCCCGCGCAGCCGAACTCGCGGGCCAGGACGTCGGCAACGTACCACTCGAGAGTGCCGCCGAAGGAGCTGATGCGGGCGTCGCGCAGCCGGTAGGCCCCGCGGCCGACCCGCGCCACCAGGCCGGCGTCGACCAGGAAGCGGAGATAGCGCGCCGCGACGGCGCGGCTCGCGTAGCGCGTCAGCAGGCCCAGGCGAAGCGCCGTGCGGTGCTTCAGCACGTCGCGCAGGAAAAGGCGGTAGGAGTAGTGGCGCAGCAGCACGCCGTGTCGCTCGCGTGCCGGCCGCCCTCTGGGAACGAGGAGCGGCGTCGGGTCGCGCTCGCCGTTCCACGCGAGCCCCCGGCGGCGGAGCGCCGCGCGCACCGCCTCCTCGCCCGGGCCGAGACGCGGCTCAGCCCGCGAGCTGCGCCGGCTCCTCGAGGCAGGCCTGGAGGCGCTCGAGGGCGCGGGCGGCGTAGAAGCCGTCCTCGACCCGCTCGTCATAGGTGTAGCGCAGCGTGAATATCTCGCGGCTGCCGACCGAGCCGTCCGGCAGCACGACGGGCGCCCGGTGCACGCGGCCGAGCGTCACGAAGATCGGGATCGTGCCGTACTCGAACAGGTGATGATACGCGGCCTCGAGGCCGACGCTGCCGAGGTTGGCGACGAAGGCCGAGGCGTAGAGCGGGTCGGGGTCGACGAAGCGTGCCGGCAGCACGCCCCAGGCGTCGAGCCGGCTGACGATGCGGACGCCCAGGCGGAGCGCCGGCGCCGGCAGGCGGAGGAAGGTGTTGACCTCCTTCTCGACCGCCGTCTCGCGACCGGAGCGCCCTTCGCCGAGCACGGCGCGGATCCGATCGACCATGGCGTCGAGGGTCTCGGCCGGCTCGAAGCGGATCTTCGCCGTGAAGAGGGGCGCGTCGCGCTCGAGCCGTTGCTTGGCGCTGAACGACAGCCAGATGCCCCGCCGGTCGTAGATGCGGCTCCCGGCGACGAAGCGGTTGAGGCGCGGGTACTCGGCGAGCGCCTTGCCGATGGCGCGCAGCACGAGGTGAAAGAGCGTGACCGCCCGCTCGGGTGGCCGGCCGGCGTTGACGTCGGCGAGGAACTCCTTGGCCGGCGCGACGTTCACGTGCTGCTCGAAGAGGACGAAGGCGCCGTTCTTCGTCGGCAGCAGAAACGGCATGA
>VBLD01000469.1 GCA_005879205.1 Deltaproteobacteria bacterium | reverse complement strand
GCGCTCGCCTCGGCATACCAGGCGAGCGTGGCGGCAAGGCCGCGGTGGAGCGAGTGGCGCTGGTAGTCGCCGATGGCGCCGCGGAGCCGGCCATCGGTGAAGGCGCGATGGATGCGGTCGCCGTCGGCGAGGAGGAAGTAGACGGCCTCGGGGACGGCGGTCGCGCCCGCGGGCGGCGGATCGTCGCGGGGCGCGAGCCGCAGGCGGGCGAGCTCCTCGACGCCGAGCAGCTCGGCGAGCGCGTTGTTCATCACCTGGCGCGTGTTGATGGTCGCGTGCACGCCGCCAAGGACGACGACCGCCTCGGGACGCTCCTCCTTGATGACCCGCATCGCGCGCACGGCGTCGGGGTAGTGGAGGCTCCACGACGTGATGCCCCACACGGGCGTGTCGCTCGTGCGGACCAGGGACCGGAAATGCTCCCACCCGGTGAGCGCGCGGAGATCGATCAGGCCGACGTCGTGCCCCGCGGCCTTCGCGGCGGCGCCGACCGAGGCGAGCCCGTGGTCGATGAAGTTGGCGTCGACGCTCGGCCGTTTGTTGAAGCTGTCGAAGCCGGGGAGGGCGATACCGGGGAAGACGAGGGTCACGCGCATCGGGAGCCTCCGTTCATCGGAGCAGCGGCTGAAGGGCGCTCGCCTCGGCATACCAGGCGAGCGTGGCGGCAAGGCCGCGGTGGAGCGAGTGGCGCTGGTAGTCGCCGATGGCGCCGCGGAGCCGGCCATCGGTGAAGGCGCGATGGATGCGGTCGCCGTCGGCGAGGAGGAAGTAGACGGCCTCGGGGACGGCGGTCGCGCCCCCGAAGGCGGGCCAGCTCCTCGACGCCGAGCAGCTCAGCGAGGGCGAGCACCCAGTCGCCGATCGAGGCCGGTGCGTCACCGGTGAAGTTGTAGACGCCGGCGAGCTTGACGCGGAGTGCGCGGACGAGGGCCTCGACCAAGTCGGTTACGAAGATCGGCTGTAGCAACCGCGCGCCGAGGAGCGGCAGCGCCGGTCCCGCCGCGTCGTGGGTGAGGAGCGTGCGGAGAAAGAAGTGGACGAAGCCGAGGCTGCCCGGGCCGTACGTGTTCCCGATGCGCGCGATAAGGGCCGGGATGCCGGTCCGTTCCGCAAACGCGGCGATCTGCGCCTCGCCGTCGCACTTGGACTCGCCGTAGGGAGTCGGCGGGCGGCAGGCGCGGGTCTCGTCGAGCGGGAGCTCGTCGGGCCGCGCGAGTCCCTGCGCCTCGATGCTGCTCGCGAACACGAGGTAGCCGGCGCGGCTCGCCTCGGCCAGGCGCAGCACGTTGGCCGTGCCGGCGACGTTGGTCGCGCGCATGTCGTCGCCGGCGAGGTTGACGCTGGCGCCGAGGTGGACGAGGGCCTGGCACGGCTTGTCGTCCGCCGCGCGGAGGAGCGCGTCGGCTTCGGTCAGGTCGGCGGTGACGACGCGCGCGCCGCGGGTGGCGAGCCAGCGCGCGCTCGCGGAGTCGGGTCGGCGCGTGACGATCGTGAGGCGGCAGCCTTCGCCGAGAAGGCGGGTGCAGAGGTGGGAGCCGATGAACCCCGTCGCGCCCGTGACGATGATGTGCCCTGGCATCGGGGTGGGGACTCCAAAGGGCGTGCCAGGGACATGCGGCCTGTAGCGCAGCGTCCTTGGCGTCGCGAGGTCAGGACGCCGACCGGCGAGGACGGGAAATTGACGCCGAGCCATGAACGCCGCCGGACGCCGTCGAGCTCTTCGAACCCCCGGACACGCCCGCGACCGGCCATTTCATGATCACGCGAACCATCGCGCCGCGCCGAACACGGCGGCCGAGGAACGACTCCGACTGACCGGCCACGGGCTCGCGGCGGCATCGCCACGCATGGGGGCACGTCCATGTGGCGATGATAGCGGCACGCGGAGGACGAAGGCGGGCTTGCCTCGTCCCCGCTCTTGCGTAACGGCAACCGCTCAGCGGCGGCGCGACAGCGCCGATCGCTGGAGCGGATTAGACGCCCTTATCCGTTCGCCTGGCCAGCGCGCGCTCGGCCTCTCGGGATAGAGGGACAGCGATGAAGTAGGTCCTCGGGTAGAGGTAGTCCTCGCCAGACTCATCCACCACCCGCACGTACCCTTCTCGCGCCGCGCCATCGTCCGGCAAGTGCTCATAGAACTTTCGCAGCTCCAGATCGTCGTGCCCCGTGGTTCGAACGCACAGCAGGAAGTGCTTCTTCCGTCCTGGGGACGCCATCAGTCGAGGAACCGCTTGATCTTCATGCTCACTCTCCCGATCCCACGAGCTTCATACCAGTGTACCTCCCCACGTCGAATCCGCCCACCGCGATCTCGCTGATCAGCTCGAAGTGCATCGCGGTCCCCGGGCGTGAACGCGCTGGCCCCCCCGCGACGAAGCTCTGCTCGGCGCGGAAACGTTCGGCTTTGGGACTGTCGAGCGGTCCTACGCGACCGCGGCGGCCTCGGACCGCTCTGAAGCGGACCTGACTAACCGGTGCGTGGGCTAGGGGAACGCCGGAGCGGGCGGCTTGCGTCCGGTTGCACGTCCGATCGCGTCGGAGCCCCGCGGCGGCTCGGTGATCGCGGACTCGTCGTCTTGCTGGTCGCCGCCCAATCTTCGTACGCGGAGCTCAGCTCTCCGACGAAGTCGAGGTCTGCCGCGATATGCCTCAGACGGCGGGTCAGCAGAGTCCTCGCGGCAGGTGACACCCGCGGCGACTCGCTCTTTCGCTGGATGGCGTTCCGTCGAATGGTGAGGTCGTCGTGCCACCGCGTGATGAGTCTTCGCCCGACCGCGGGATCCTCCTGCCCGAGGAAAAGG
>VBLD01000466.1:2718-4141 GCA_005879205.1 Deltaproteobacteria bacterium | reverse complement strand
CGACCGGACCTTGTCGTTCCCGATGCACGTGTCGACGACGATCCGCGTGCCCCTGGACTCGACGACGAACGCGTGGATGCTCATCCGGACCCTCCCGGCCGCATCGCAGAACGTCGGATAGAGCCAGTCCTTCTCGCGCGCGAGGTTCTCGGGCGTCGCGTCCGGTAGCAGGATGGTGCCGTCCCACGGACCCTCGGACTCGAGGATACGCGCGATGCGGACGTCGCCCACCTTCCACATCATTAGATACTCCGCCCGCCGTCCACGGGGAGACACACGCCGGTCAGGAACTCCGCCTCGTCCGAGGCGAGGAACAGGACGGCGGCCGCCACGTCGCGCGGCTCGGTGAGCCGCCCGAGCGGGATGGTCGTGACGAGCTGCTTGCGGAGCTCGTCCGGCAGCTTGTCGAGGCCGGTCGCGGTCTTCATGAAGCCGGTCTCGGCAGCGACCGGGTTGACGGCGTTGACGCGGATGCGGAAGGGCGCCACCTCGACCGCGAGCCCGCGCGTCAGCGTGAGCACGGCCCCCTTGGTGGCATTGTAGGCGGTGACACCGGGACGCGGTGCCACGGCACCGATCGACGCGGTGTTCACGATCACCCCGCCGCCCCGCGCCTTCATCACCGGGACGGCGTACTTGCAGCCGAGGTAGACGCCGCGCACGTTGGTTGCGAAGACGCGCTCGTACTCCTCTTCGGGAAGCTCCCAGAGCGCCGTGATCCGGTGCGAGAAGCCGGCGTTGTTGACCAGGATGTCGAGGCCGCCGAAGCCGGACACGGCGTCGTCGATCATCGCCTTCACGTCGACGGAGCGCGAGACGTCGGCACGGAAGAAGCGGGCCGCACCGCCCTCCCTGGCGATCGCCGAGACGACGCGCCGCCCGTTCTCCTCGTTCAGGTCGGCGACGACCACCCGCGCGCCCTCGCGGGCGAAGCGAGTGGCGATCGCCTCCCCGAACCCCGATCCGGCCCCGGTCACGATCGCGATCTTGCCGTCGAACCTCATGGGCTCGCTCTATCGCAACTCGGGCGGCGCGCGCCAGATGCAGGAGATCGGCGCGCGAACGTGGGATCAGCGGGACGTCCGCGACGGTCCGATCATCCCCTGGCGTTCGAGATCGCCGAGCAGCTCTTCGATCACCGCAACCGGCCAGCCGAGCCGCGCCGAGATGCTGGTCGCGTCGCTGTCCGGATCATCCGTCACCCGCTTCAAGACGAGCACGTGTGCGAGGCTCAGAGCGTAGGAGAACGCCACGGCCGGCCGCTGTAGCGCGGCCGTGGCGCCCTCGTCCATCGGGGAATCCCCGCTATGTGACCACGGCGAGAACTGCCGTGGCGCTCCACGCTAGGAGGAAAGCGAGGATGTGCGTCGCCTAACCATGCGACGGTCATGCCGCGGCCGGCGAAGCCGGCGCGGCAAAACGA
>VBLD01000466.1:554-2699 GCA_005879205.1 Deltaproteobacteria bacterium | reverse complement strand
CGTGTCAGTTTGCCGCGCTGGCTTCGCCAGCCGCGGCACGACGGCCGCGCGTGATACCGCCGCCACACGCTCGCGTCCGTTTCGCGACCCAAGAAGTCTTGGGTCGCGCTCCTAGTCTCCGCAGGCGGGCAGCGACGACGGAAACTGCGTCCCGGCCGTGTTGTGCGTCCAGCAGTTTCCCGTGCCCGTCGTGTCCCAGGCGAGGTCGACGGCGAACGCCGGGTTGATCAGCGGCGAGGGGTTCCCGCCGTTGCCGGTGGCGACGTTGAACGTCACGCTGTCGTTGTCCGGATTGGGCTCGATGTCGAGTGCCGCGCACACCTCCGGCGGAAGGTTGTTCGCGACACAGAAGTTGGCGACCGCGATGCCGAACGAGTCGTTGCCCGTCACGGTGTTGTGGTCGACCTGGTTGGCGTCCGCGGCCAGCACGAGGAGGCCCGTGCCGGGCGGCACCGCGCAGACCTCGTCCGACGGGTTGAGACAGGTGTTCGGCCGGTTGTTGTCGTGGACGGAGTTGTGGTCGACGCGGTTGTTCGCGTTCTGCTTCACGTCGAGGAAGATGTTCGTGAACGTCAGGATGCCGCCCGTGTTGCCAGTGGACTCGTTGTGGTCGACGCGGGAGTTACTGGTGTTCTCGAGCTCGAAGCCGCTGACGTTGCCGGTCGCGAGGTTGTGGTCGATGCGCACGTCGTGTGACTGGCCGACGTAGATGCCGGTGTCGTTGGAGCCGGTCGCCACGTTCCCGATCACCTGGCCGGCACCACAATGCGACGGGAAGATGCCGTACTCGGCGTTGTCGTGCGTCTCGCACTGCGCGACGAGCCAGTTGTCCGCGCAGAAGAGGAAGATGCCGTCGCCGTCGAAGCCGTTGACCGTGAGGCCGCGCACGACGGCGCCGTCGATCCGCAGACTCGCGTCGGTGAGGCAGGCCGGGCCGCCGTCACCCGGCTTGGCAACGGCGATGCCCTGATCCTGCCCGCCCGCGTTCTCGATGACGACGGGGTTCTTGCTCGACGAGAGCCCCACGAGCGAGACGCGATCCGTGGTGACGACGACCGCGCAGGTGTGCCCGGGCTCGGTCGGACACGGCCTACCGGCCTCGTGGTAGGTCCCGGGTCGGACCGCGACGGTATCGCCCGGCCGCGCCTGGTCCACCGCTGCCTGAATCGAGCTGTCCGGGTTGACGACGATGGTTCGCGCGTGCGCCGCCGGGGCGACGGCAACGAGCACGATGGTGACGAGCAGCGACGTCGTGGGATGCATCGAGAGCCTCCTTCCAGGCGAGGGATGACGAACGCGCGGACTCTCCCGCTCTCCGATCCTCTGCGTCAAGAGCGCAGGTGCATGGTCGTACAGGTCCGCTCGGTGCTTCCTAGTGCATGTGCCCCAGCTGCCACGCCTTCACCGACGCGATGGGATGGAGCAGCATCACCACGTTGAGCAGCAGGCTGTCGAGGATCCACAGCACGAGCAACTCGTGGTAGTCAAAGGACATCTCTCACAGGAGGCGCGACGATGAAGAGATGGCTCATTGCCCTCGGGATCGTTCTCGTAGTCGTCGCCGCCTGGGCTCTTCGGCTCTACTGGCTGGCGGGCGAGTTCAAGACGCTCACGCCCCATTTCGCCGGCGAGTGCACCGTCGTGACCGGTGTGGTCGGCGCCGAGGACATCGTCATCCATCACGGAGCGGGGATCGCCTTCGTGTCGGCGGCGGACCGTCGCGAGGCGTTGGCCGGGCGTTCGCCGCGAGGCGGCATCTACCTCTACGACCTGGCCGACTCCGCGCACCGCCTCCGAAAGCTCACGCCCGACGCGAGCCCCGAGTTCTTTCCCCACGGCGTCGGTCTCCACGTCGGCGCCGACGGCCGGGCGACGCTCCTCGCCGTCAATCACGAGGGCGGGAAGCATACCGTCGAGATCTACCGCTGGAATGGTGAAGCGCTCTCTCATGAGAAGACGATCGCAGACCCTCTCATGGTGTCGCCCAACGACGTGCATCCGCTCGATCACGAGCGCTTCTTCGTCACGAACGATCACGCCAATCCGCCAGGGTGGGGTCGGACGATCGAGTAATACTTCCAGCGCGAGATATCGAACGTCCTCTACTACGACGGCCGTCGCTTCCTCGAAGCCGCCGGCGGGGTC
>VBLD01000466.1:0-457 GCA_005879205.1 Deltaproteobacteria bacterium | reverse complement strand
CGGCGCGCTCTCGCCGAGCGGCCGCATCGACGTTGGTAGCGGCGTGGACAACATCGACGTGGACCGCGAGGGCCAGCTCTGGGTCGCCGCCCATCCGAAGCTCCTGACCTTCGTGCGCCACGTCTCCGATCCGACGATGCCGGCGCCGTCACAGGTCTTCCGGATCGAGCCCACGACCAAACGGGTCGAGGAGGTGTATCTCGAGCTCGGCTCACGGCTCTCTGGCTCGAGCGTCGGCGCGTTTCACGACGGCCGGCTCCTCATCGGCCCCGTCTTCGACTCGAAGTTCCTGGACTGTCGGCTGAACACCGCGCACGGCTGAGCCTTGATAGGCCGACAGCGGCGGCTCCATGGCGATGATGACTCACACCCTGGGCCAGAGGTTCACCGTCGACCGGATGCCGCCGTCCGCTGCGATCACCTCGCCCGTGATCGCGCGCGACGCATCCGAGGCGAG
>VBLD01000465.1:1628-3662 GCA_005879205.1 Deltaproteobacteria bacterium | reverse complement strand
CGGGAATCCTCGTGCTGCCCGGCGCGGGAGAGGCGATGATCGACGGAAACCAGATCGTCGGTGCGACCACCGGCGTCAGCGTCGACGGGAAGGCTCCGAGCTGCTTCCTCGTCCGCAATTGCGTGCGTGGGACGTCGGGAGCGGTTGCCTATCTCATCCCCGTCGGAAGCGCGTACGGCCCGATCGTGCAGGTCACGGACGCCGGGGACATCTCCCGGATCCCGGGCTCCGACCATCCCTGGGCCAACTTCATATACTGACGGACCCTCGCGTCGACCGAGGAGGCTCGGCGCAATGCCGCTGCGGTTGCCGCTCGGACGGCAGCGGTAGTATGCGATACGGGTGGCTCTCCTCGATCGCTTCCGGCTGAGCGAAAGGGTCGCGCTCGTCACCGGCGCGGGGCGCGGCATCGGACAGGCGATCGCGCTCGCGTTCGCGGAGATGGGCGCGCACGTCGTCTGCGCGGCGCGCTCGGAGGCCGAGATCGACGCGACGGCCGCCCGGGTGCGGAGCCTTGGCCCGCGCGCGCTCGCCGTCCGCTGCGACGTGACCGACGCGGCACAGCTCGACGACCTCGCGCGGCGGACGATCGCGGAGTTCGGTCGGGTCGACCTCCTGGTGAACAACGCGGGCGGCTTCCCGCCGATGAAGTTCCTCGACACCGACCTCCCGAGCTGGGAGTGGTGCTTCCGCTTCAACCTGACCTCGGCCTTCGTGCTGACGCGGGCCTGTCTCCCGCACATGCTCGAGCGCGACGGCGGCGTCGTCCTCAACATCTCGTCCGCCGCGGGACGGATCGTCCGCTCGGGGTTCGTCGGCTACGGGACGGCGAAGGCGGCGCTCTCCTTCATGACCCGCCAGCTCGCCGCGGAGCTGGCGCCGCGCGTCCGCGTCAACGCGCTCGCAGTCGGTGCGGTCGAGACGTCGGCCCTGCGGCCGTTCCTGACCGACGAGCTCCGCCGCCAGATGGAGGCGATGACGCCGATGCGGCGGATCGGCACCGTCGAGGACGTCGCGCTCGCGGCGCTCTGGCTCTGCTCGCCCGCCGGGAGCTGGGTGACGGGCAAGGTCGTCGAGGTGGACGGCGGCACCGAGTCGACCAACTGGCCGTTCGACTGAGGGTCCCATGGCCTACCGCGTGATCCAGTGGAGCACCGGCAACGTCGGCACCTTCGCGCTGCGCTGCATCGTCGGCCACCCCGAGCTCGAGCTCGTGGGCCTGTGGGTGCACGGGTCGGCCAAGGCGGGGAAGGACGCCGGCGAGCTCTGCGGCCTCGGGCCGGTCGGGGTTTGCGCGACGACCGACGCGGACGCGCTGCTCGCGCTCGACGCTGACTGCGTGTGCTACACGGCGACCGCCGACCTCCGGCCGTTCGAGGCCGTCGAGGACGTCGCACGCATCCTCGCGTCGGGGAAGGACGTCGTGTCGAGCTCGATCGTTCCGCTCGTCCATCCGCAATCGTTCTTCGCCGAGGTGCGGCAGAAGCTCGAGGACGCGTGCCGGCTGGGCGGGACGTCCTTCTTAACCTCGGGCGTCGACCCCGGGTTCGCGAACGACGTCCTGCCGCTCACGCTGTCCGGCCTCTGCGAGCGGTGGGAGGAGATCCGCATCCTCGAGATCATCAACTACGCGACCTACAACCAGCCGCAGGTCCTGTTCGACACGATGGGGTTCGGCACGCCGCTCGACCACACGCCGCTGCTGCTCACGCCCGGCACGCTCGCCTTTGCCTGGGGCGGGACGATCCGCCTCCTGGCCGAGGGTCTCGGGGTGGACCTCGAGGACATCCGCCAGACGTTCGAGAAGCGGCCGGCGACGCGGCCGATCCGCATCGGCAAGCACACCGTCCAGCCGGGCACCATGGCCGCGCTGCGCTTCGAGGTGCAGGGCATCGTCGGCGGCCGGCCGGCGATCGTCGTCGAGCACGTGACGCGGCTCGACGACGACCTCGCGCCCGAGTGGCCGTCCGGCAAGGGCAGCTACCGCGTCGTCATCAAGGGCACGCCCGCCATGCGCTGCGAGTTCGAGTTCGC
>VBLD01000465.1:0-1515 GCA_005879205.1 Deltaproteobacteria bacterium | reverse complement strand
ACGCCGCCCGCCGCCGAGGCATCCTAGTCCGCGCTACGGCGTCACCGTCACCGTGATCTGGCGCTGGTTGTTCCGGCGAGACCGTGAACCAGGTGAAGTCTCCCGTGGAGCTGACGAAGCCGGATGGATGCAGCGTGACGCTGGTGTTGCCCTGCGAGTAACCGGGAGCGGTGGCCGTGATCCCGACGGTCCCGCTGTCCGTGAGGGCCTGGACGTAGAAGGACGGGACGGTCGAGGAGCTGCCCGGCACGGGCACCATGATGCTGGCGCTCCCCGCGGCCGTTGCGGATAGCGAGAGCAAGAGCTTGCTCGGGTCCGCGCTCGTGATCGTCAGCTGGACGCCTCCCGGCGGCGCGGCGATGCCGAGGCTGCCGCCGAGCGAGACCTCCAGGGATACTTCCCGTCGTGTGCCGCCGCCGTCGGCTGTGGCGTAAAGGTCCGGTGAAGTAGCCGCATGAGAAGGGGCGCTTGGCCTTCGTGTGAGCTCAGCTCCAGAGCGTCGGGGCGGGGTACGCGGCGAACGCGGGGTCGTGCGTGACGATCGTGAGGCCCTCCTCGAGTGCCTGCACGACGAGAATCCGGTCGAACGGATCCCGGTGGTGGGAGGGCAGCGCCGGCAGACGAAGCGTGTGCGCGACGGAGATCGGCAGCTCGTCGAACCCCGCCTCGCGTGCGGCGCGGGTGATCGCGCCGAGATCGGCTTTGATCTTGCCGAGCGCCGCCTTGATGGCGATCTCCCAGGTGCTCGCTGCGCTGAGATGAACCGAGTTGCCGGGATCCCGAAGAGCGTCCACGACCGCGCCGGGAAGACGTCGCGGCTGCGCCAGGGCCCAGAGCAGCGCGTGCGTGTCGAGCAACAGCCTCAGCGCGTCCCCTCGAAAAGGGCGAGGATCTCCTTCGGCAGCGGGGCGTCGAAGTCGGCAGCCACCCGAACCTTACCGCGGAGAGCGCCGAGCTTCCGGGGCGCACGGCGCACCGGAGCCAGCCTGGCGACGGGCTTCCCGTTGCGCGTGATCACCCTCCTCCCCGCGCGCCGCCCTGTCGAGCAGGCGCGAGAGATGGGTTTTGGCTGCGTACACGCTGACTTTCACGGGGGGCACTCGCTCTCCTTGGTCTGACTAGACTAGCCTGGCCACAGACCTCCATGCAACCGACAGAGATTCCGTCCGGGCGAGCACCTCGATCGTGGCTCGCGAGCCGGTGGCGCACTCAGTGCCGCTTGCCGCCGAGCGCGAGGAGCCCCGCGACGACGAGCCCCCCGGCGAGCACGAGGAGGCCGCCCGCGAAGCTGCCCGTCGCCTCCTTCAGGAGGCCGATCAGGTAAGGGCCCGCGAAGCCGCCGAGGTTCCCGATCGAGTTGATGAGCGCGATGCCTGCCGCCGCCCCGGTGCCGCGCAGCATCGACGCGGGTATCGACCAGAACGGGCCGAGCGTGCTCGAGGTGCCGAGCGCGGCGAGAGACAGGGCGGCCAGCGCCGCGACGGGAGAGCGGAGATAGGCGACGAGCGCGAGGCC
>VBLD01000461.1:2232-2574 GCA_005879205.1 Deltaproteobacteria bacterium | reverse complement strand
CGTACGTGGGCTCGGCGCTCACCGTCGCGTCGCGCTTGACGACGGTGCAGAGCCCGCTGCCCTGGAGCGTCACGTCGTCCCCGAGGAGGATCGCCCGCTTGGTCAGGTACGTTCCGCAGGGGAGGAAGACCACCCCTCCCCCGTTTGCCTCGGCGTCGGCCGTCGCGGCGTTGATGCCGACGGCGGAATCCGCGACACCGCCCGGGTCCGCGCCGTAGTCGAGGACGTTGCGCACGTCGGGAATACCGGTCACCGCGTAGCGGGTCGGCCGTTCGAAGTTGAAGAGCGGCGGCAGGGCGCTCACCGGACGCACGAGGCCGAGCGCCACGCCGAGGGAGAGCA
>VBLD01000461.1:0-2029 GCA_005879205.1 Deltaproteobacteria bacterium | reverse complement strand
GTAGTCGGGGATGATCGTCCCGAGCAGGCGGAGCGCCCCCGCCACGTCGCCGGTCTCGACGCAGTGCTGCAGCCGGGGCAGCCAGATCGCCGGCCAGGTGGGCAGGTGGCCCGCGGGCACGACGCTGAACCGATCGTGCCGCGTCGCCGAGGCCTCCTCCGCCTCGCTCATGAGCTCCTCGTGCAGCTTCTCGCCGGGGCTCAGCCCCGTGAACACGATCTCGATGTCCTCGTCGGGCTCCTTGCCGGAGAGGCGGATCATCTGCCGCGCGAGGTCGAGGATGCGTACGGGCTGCCCCATGTCGAGGATGAAGATCTCGCCGCCCTCGCCGAGGGCGGCGGCCTGCAGGATCAGCTGCGTCGCCTCGGGGATGGTCATGAAGTAGCGGGTGACCTCCGGATCGGTCACCGTGACCGGCCCACCGCGCCCGATCTGCTGCCGGAAGAGCGGCACCACGCTGCCGTTCGAGTCGAGCACGTTGCCGAAGCGGACCACGACCGCACGGCAGCGCGGGTCCTGCGTCTCCTGCACCAGGATCTCGGCCGCCCGCTTGGTCGCGCCCATGAGGCTGGTCGGCCGCACCGCCTTGTCGGTCGAGACCAGCACGAACTCCCTGGCGCCGTGAGCGAGCGCGGCCTGCATGACGTTGTGGGTGCCGAGCACGTTGTTGCGGAGCGCCTCGAGCGGATTCCGCTCGGCCATCGTCACGTGCTTGTAGGCGGCCGCGTGGAAGACGATGCCCGGCCGGTGGGCCGCGAAGATGTGGTCGAGCTGATCCACGAGGAGCGCGTCGCCCAGGATCGGGACGACCCGCAGCCCGGGGAAGCGCGCGCGGAGCTCCAGCTCGAGCGCGAAGACCCCGTTCTCGTGGCGGTCATAGAGCACCAGCGTCCCGGGCTCGTGGTGCGCGATCTGACGGCAGAGCTCCGAGCCGATGGAGCCCGCCGCCCCGGAGACCAGCACGGTCTTGCCGGCGAGCAGCGCACGCACCCGGACCAGGTCCAGCTGGACGGGCTCGCGGGCGAGGAGGTCGTCGACCTTCACCTCGCGCATCTGGGAGTACATGATCGAGCCCTCGACGAGCTCGCCGAGGGTGGGCAGGACGCGGTGTCGGACCCGGGCCTCCGTGCAGCGCTGGACGATGCGGCGGAGGAGCGCGGGCGAGGCCGAGGGGATGGCGATCAGCACCTCGCCGACCTCGTGCTGGGCGACGAGCGTCGGCAGGTCGTCGACGCGCCCGAGGACGGGCGTGCCGCACACCCGGAGCCCGACCTTGGTGAGGTCGTCGTCCACGAAGCCCACCACCGCGAGCCGGAGACGGCGGCGGCTCTCGATCTCCTCGAGGAGCCGGATGCCCGCCGAGCCCGCGCCGATAACGAGCGCCAGCGTCTCGACCTCCGGCGCCCCGGCGCGGCGGCGCTGCTCGCGGACGAGCCGGATGCCCACCCGAACGCCGGCCATGAGCACGGTGCAGAGCAGGAGGTCGAGGAGGAAGACCGAGCGCGGGAAGCCCGCGAGGCCGCGGATGAAGACCACGGCCGCCAGGAAGAGGGTCGAGGCGAGCACGTTGCCGCGCACGATGTCCTCGAGGTCGCGCATGCTCACGTGCCGCCACCAGCCCTTGGAGAGCCGCAAGGCCGCGAAGCCCGCGAGCTTGCAGCCGAGGAGCATCGGCAGCAGGGCGAGCAGCACCGGGACGTAGCGGTCGGGGATGGAGAGGTCGAAACGGAGGGCGAAGGCGACGAGCCACGCCGCCGTCGCGAGCGTCAGGTTGAACAGCGTGGTGATCGCGGCGCGGTGGAGGAGGAGCAAGGAAGTTGTGCGACTCATCGTCCCCTCCTACCCGACCGCCCGGCGCGCGCCGGCTTCGGCCCGCGGCTCGAACCCGAGGACCTCGGCGAGGGCCCCGCACACCGTGTCCACCTGCTCCTCGCGCATGGTGCCGAAGAACGGGAGCGCGAGGCAGCTCGCGCCCGCGGCCTCGGTCACCGGGAAGTCGCCCGGTCTCAGGCCGAACCTGCCGCGATAG
>VBLD01000122.1 GCA_005879205.1 Deltaproteobacteria bacterium | reverse complement strand
GTCCTCCAGCCGATCCTGAGCGCCCGCCTCGATCAGTGCCAGGCGAAGGGGTTCGACGGCGTCGATTTCGACAACGTCGACGGCTACACGAACACCACCGGGTTTCCGCTCACGGCGGACGATCAGCTCGCCTTCGACACCTGGCTCGCCAACGCCGCCCATTCGCGTGGCCTCGCCGTCGCGCTGAAGAACGACCTCGATCAGATCCCGGACCTGCTCCCGTACTTCGACTGGGAGGTCAACGAGCAGTGCTACCGCTACCAGGAGTGCGACAAGCTCCTGCCGTTCGTCCAGGCCGGCAAGGCGGTGCTGGAGATCGAGTACAACGGCAGCGCGAGCAAGTTCTGCGCGGCCGCCAACGGCCTCGGCTTCAACGCCCTCAAGAAGCGGCGCTCGCTCGGCGTCTATCGCTTCCCGTGCAACGCCGGCGTCGAGTCGCCGCCCGTTCCGTGCGCGGTCTTCCCGGCGGACAACGTCTGGAACGCCAACATCTCCGCGTTGCCGGTCCATCCGCTTTCGGACGACTACATCGCGAGCATCGGCGCGGCGACCGGTCTCCATCCCGACTTCGGCACGACCTACAACGGCGTCCCGAACGGCATTCCATACGCCGTGATCCCGGCCACGCAGCCGACCGTCCCGGTCACGTTCCGGTACGCCGACGAGAGCGATCCGGGGCCCTACCCCATCCCGACCGATGCGCCGATCGAGGGTGGACCGAAGAGCCGGGGCGACCGGCACGTCCTCCTGGTGCAGGCCGGAACGTGCGAGCTCCTCGAGGTGTTTGCCGCGCGTCCGCGCCAGCAGGGAAAGCGGTGGACCGCCGGATCGGGCGCCGTGTGGAACCTCGGGTCGAACGCGCTCCGCCCCGCGACCTTCACCTCGGCCGACGCCGCCGGCCTGCCGATCCTGGCGGGGCTGGTCCGTTACGACGAGGTCGGGAGCGGCGCGATCAACCACGCGCTGCGCTTCACCGTCCCGGCGAGCCAGCGCACGTTCGTCTGGCCGGCCCGCCATCAGGCCGGATCGTCCACCGACCCGAACCTCCCTCCGATGGGACTTCGCCTGCGGCTCAAGGCGAGCGTCGACATCTCGGGCTTCTCGGCCGCGAACCAGGCGATCCTGACCGCGCTCAAGCGATACGGCATGTTCGTCGCCGACAACGGCGGGGCGTGGTTCATCACCGGCGCCCCGGACCCGCGCTGGGACGACGATGACCTGCACCTCCTCGCGCAGATCCACGGCACGGACTTCGAGGCGGTGGACGAATCGGGGTTGATGGTCGACCCCGATTCGGGTCAGGTCCAGTGAGAACGATTCGTCTCTCGCGGTGAGCGACCGCACTCAACATGCGATGACATCCTGCGCGACAGTCGCCCGCTCGTGTGTCAAGCGTCGCGGGAACCGGTCGACCGACCGGCACACGTCGCGTGGGGCAACACGCTCAGTCCCCGGGCGACTGGGGGAAATACCCCTGCACGCGCGCGAGCCTCGTGCGTGGACGCGAGCCCCGGCATGAGCAGTTTCCGCAACAGAAAACCTCTTCTCCCCGGCACGGAACTTGGGTAAACCCGCAAACATGGGCATCCTCCGCCGCTCGGCCTTGCTCGCCCTCCTTCCCCTCGGACTCCTTGCCGGCGGCGCAGGCGCCGAGGCGCCCTTCAAGCGCCCGCACATGCACCCGCCGGGCAAGGGCTGTCAGATCCAGGTCGGCCCGGTCACCGTGCCGCGCGGCGAGGAGCTCACCGAGTGCACGTACCTGAAGATGCCGAGCAAGCGCGACATGGCGGTGCATCGCGTGAAGATCAAGGTGAGCGGCGGCAGCCACCACGTCCATCTCTACCGTCCGGCCGATCCAACGATGAGCGTCGCCGACGGCGCCGAGGCCTGTAACTTCGCGCTCGACTTCAGCGTCTGGCAGCTCGTCCTGGCGACGCAGGACCTGTTCCTCGATTGGAAGCTCCCGCCCGGTGTCGCCTTCCACTTCGGTGCCGGGGAGCAGCTCGCCGCGCAGACGCACTTCGTCGACAACGGTCTGCTCCGCACGCCCGCCGGGCAGGGCTGGGCCGTCTTCAACCTCTACTCCATGAATCCGCGGAAGGTCCGCTCCTACGCCGGCGCGATCTTCGGTCAGGACCGGGACGTGGTCGTTCCGGCACACGCGACCTCGACCGCCACCACGCGCTGCCTCTTCCCGAAGCCCGTCAAGCTGCTCGCCATCACGGGCCACTACCATTACCGCGGCGTCCGCTTCACCGCAGACTCCTGGGACGGGACGAGCGGCGTGCCGCTGTTCGAGCAGACCGGGTACCTCGATCCGCCGTTCCTCCGCTACTCGGGCGACAACGCCCCCGAGGTGAAGGGTCTCCAGTTGACCTGCACCTACGACAACCAGACCGACGAGACGTACAAGTTCGGCCCGTTCACCGACCGGAAGGAGCACTGCAACCTGTTCGCCTTCTACTACCCGACCGACGCGCCGGAAGAGTTCACGACCTGCGTCCAGAAGAACGGCGTCGTGACGACGACGGTTCGCGGGCAGTGACCCGCGGAGCCGCGGTCGTACCGCGGTAGAAGAAGTACTCGGCGGTGTAAGGCACGCGCACTTCGTGGCCGACGTTAGCGGCGTCGCACCCGGTGGTCGGCGCCTTGCCGCCGCCGGTGCTCACGCGCTGAACGAAGGTCACGCGGTCGAAGAGGCCCGGGCCCGTCGTCGACTTCGCCTGCAGCAGCAGCCAGGGAATCGCCTCGGGGTCCGGCGCGGGCGCGTTCTGCAGCATCGCGCCGACCACCTTGCTGCCCTTCGCGCTCTCCCACGTCGGCCCGGCGTAGTGACTGCCGACGACCTTCCCGCGAGCGTCGAGCAGCTTCGCTTCCGGTGCCTTGAAGCTCCAGGCGAACTGCGTCTGGTCTGTCGCCACGGCATTGCAGACGTAGATCTGCACGCCGGTGGCGCGCGCGTGGAAGATCGCCTGGTTGCCGGCCGGCACCTTCAGGCTCTCCGGCACCTGTGGCGCGCGGTCGGTCCTCGGGGAGGCGTGTGAGAGCGACGCGCCCACGAGCCAGACCGCCGCCCAGAGCATCGGACACGTTCGGCGATTCATCGACGCACTCCTCAGGCGAAGCCCAGCGACGAGGCGAGCCCCATCGCGAGCTCGGGCAGGTCGGGCAGCACATCGTCCATCAATCCCGACATGAGGGACGGGAGGCTCGCGAGGAGCCAGAAGAGGATCCACGGCGCCCGGCAGTTCGAGGAGCGCGGAGACCTCTCGGGATCGACGGTGAGGACGAGGCGAATCAGCGCGGCCAGTGACTCGACCGAGAGCTTCCGCATGAGGTTGGCGCGATGGCATTCGACGGTCTTTTCGCGCACCACCAGTGCTCCGGCGATCTCCTTGTTCGTCTTGCCGTCGACGACCAGGTCCATCACCTCCCGTTCGCGCGGCGTCAACCCTGCGAGGCGCCCGGCAAAGTCGGCGCGCTGCGTCTCCATGCGGGAGATGGCCCGGTCCATCTCGAGGGCCTGATGGACACGGTCGAGGAGCAGCTGGCGGCTGAACGGCTCCTCGAAGTAGTCGAATGCACCCGCCCGGAGCGCGTCCACCGCCGTCTGCACGTCGCCGTAGCCGGTGACGAACACGATCGGGAGCCCGATCTTGCGGGCGCTGAGCTCGCGCTGGAGTCCGAACCCACCCATGCCCGGCAGGCAGACCTCGAGCAGGAGACAGCCCGGCCGGCGCCCGTCGAGTGCCTCGAGGAAGGCCTCGGCGGTGGGATAGGTCTCGACGGCGAGCCCCACCGACGCGCAGAGCTGGCGCAGTCCCTCGCGCGCCGCCTCGTTGTGATTCACGACGAAGACTCGCGGCGGCGCGCTGGTCTCGACGACCGTTCCCCTGGATTCGGCCTCCGGCCGTCGCTCGGCCGCCAGAGCCTGCGTGCCGTCGTCGCCGGAATCCGCGCTTCGATTGTACCAGTCGTTGGCCATACGGCCCGGCATCATCGTGGCGAGGGGGGCGAGGGGTCAATCGTGAAAACCGCGCAGCCCGACGCGGGACGACCCGCATGGTGCTCCTCCTAGTGCCGCGCCGGGATTTCCTCCACCCGGAGCGGGACCGTCGCCGCGACCTGTCCGTCGACGAGGACGTCGAAGGCGTAACGCCCCGGACGCTCGAAGTTCAAGTTGGTCACGTTCAGGATGTGGTCGGTGCGGATGTTCTCACCCAGCTCGCCCGGCTGCACCGTCATCGCCCCGGGCAGGCGGAAGAGCACGGTGCCGTCCTGCGTCCGGAACTGCACCTCGACCTGCCGGCTGCTGCCGGCCTCCCGCGCCTCGGCCTCGAAGCGGACGACGAGCTGCAGGTGGGCGTGTGTGGTGGGAAATCGCGGCGCGTAGATCGTGTCGAAGATGCCGAGGATATTGAGCTTGCCTTCGCGCGAAACGTTCGAGTAGTCGGCCAGGAGCGCGAGGCTGACGCGCATGCGCGGCCGGCAGCGTCAGCGCCGGCGCGCCCGCGCCCGCCGTGCCTCGGCCTTTCGTTCGGGCCTGGCCTCGGCGCCCTGGACGAGCCGCGGGAGGGTGCGGCCGAGGGGCTGGCGCGCGACGCCGCGTTCGGTGACGACCGCCGTGACCAGCTCGTTCGGGGTCACGTCGAACGCGGGGTTCAGGACGCGGACGCCGCTCGGCGCCACCTGTCGCCCGAGCACGTGCGTCACCTCGCGCGGGGCACGTTCTTCGATCGGGATCTTGTCGCCGTGCGGACACGCGAGGTCGATCGAGGAGATGGGAGCCGCAACGTAGAACGGGATCGCGTGCCGGTGCGCCAGCACGGCGAGGGGATACGTCCCGATCTTGTTGGCGACGTCGCCGTTGGCCGCCGTGCGGTCGGTGCCGACGATCACGCAGCTCACGCGCCCGCGCTGCATCAGATGGCCCGCCATGTTGTCGGTGATCAGCGTCACGGGGATACGGTCCTTCTTGAGCTCCCAGGCCGTGAGCCGTGCGCCTTGCAGGAAGGGCCGCGTCTCGCACGAGATCACCTGGATGCGCTTGCCCGCCTCGACGGCCGCGCGCACGATGGCGAGCGCGGTGCCGTAGCCGGCCGTGGCCAGCGCCCCGGCGTTGCAGTGGGTGAGGACGGTGGCGCCGTCCTCCAGGAGTTGCGCGCCATGCGCGCCCAGGGCGCGATTGGCCGCGATGTCCTCGTCGTGGATCGCCAGCGCCTCGCGCTCGAGCAGCGTGCGGATGGTGTCGGGCGGGCGGTGCCGGTTGCGGGTGAAGACCCGTCGCATGCGCTGGATGGCCCAGAAGAGGTTCACCGCGGTGGGGCGGGTGGACGCGAATGCGCGGCACAACCGCTCGAAGTCGCGCGCCGGATCGGCGCCGCGCAAGGTCCGGGCGCCCAGCGCGATCCCCATGGCGGCCGCGACGCCGATCGCCGGCGCGCCGCGGATCACCATGTCCTTGATGGCGCGCGCCACCTCCCGGTAGTCGCGGTAGACGCGGTAGACCTCGCGCGTCGGCAGCACGCGCTGGTCGAGCATGACCACGCAGCCGCTTCTCCATTCGATCGTCCGGACGGGCATCGCGAAGCTCGGCCTCCGTGCGGAGCATACCCGAATCGTTTGCGAGGCAACAGGGCAACGACACGACAGGACGCCTCGCCTTGACCTCGCGGCCGCCGCCTCGGTATCGTCCGCGCGCCCCGAGTTGGGGGGCGAGGATATCGATGAGCGAGTACACCCAGTCCTACTCCACCCTCGTCGCGGCCTCGCCAGCCGACTGCTTCGCCGTGCTCACCGACTTCGAGGCGTATCCCCGGTGGTCGTCGCCGATCTCGGAATGTCGCGTCCTCGAACGCCACCCCGACGGCCTCGGGCGACGCGTGGCCTTCGCGCTCGACATGAAGCTCAAGACGATCCGCTACGTCCTCGACTACACCTACGATGCACCGCACGGCGCGCGCTGGCATCTGGTCGAGGGCGACGTCCGCGACGTCCAGGGGTCGTACACCTTCACTCCTGCCGACGGCCGGACCAAGGCGACATGCACCCAGGCGATCGACATCGGGTTCTGGGTCCCCGGCTTCCTCCGCAGCACGTTCGAGAAGCGGGCGCTCCAGGAGTCGGTCGAGGAGTTCCGCCAGGCCGTCGAGTCGCGCGCCCGCGCCTGAGTCGCCACGCCGGAAGCTCACCCCGCCGCGCGCGTCGCAGACGCCGCCGCCACCGCGCGACCCTCGAGCCAGCGCGTTGCCATGAGCAGGCTCCAGAGGCGGCGACCGTGATCGTGCTCGCCTGCCAGGTGTTCGCGCCAGAGTCGATTGACGTGGTCGGGCCGGAAGACGCCCTGCGCGGCGAGGCGGCTCGGTGCCAGAACCTCCTCGGCGAGGTCCCTGAGCGCGCCTTCCCGCCAGGCCGCCGGCGGCGGTCCCGGATCCCGATGTGGGGCGGCGCGGACCGCGCGCGGCAGGAGGGTCGCCATCGCGGCGTCGAGCAGGAGCTGTCGTCGGCGCACGCTGCCTCGCTTCGTTGGCGGCGTGCTGGCGGCGATCTGCGCCAGCCGATGATCGGCGAAGGGGAGCCGTAGCTCGAGCCCCTCGGCAGCCGCCGCGGCGACGATGGTCGCGCGCGCAGGGAGTCGAAACGCCATCTCCACGTAGTGGAGGGCGTCCTCGGAGTCCGTGGCACCGGCCGCCGCCGCGTCGGCGAAGAGGGCCGCGAGCAGCCGCCAGGGCATGGCTTCTCCCATGGCCTCGAGCGCCTCGGGCGTATAGAGCGAGGCGCGCTCCTCGGGCATCACGAGACTCACGCTCCGGGCGTAGATCTCGAGCGGCGCGAGCCGGGCGCCGTCGATCGTCGCGTGGACGGCCGGCGAGCAGAGCGCCGGCGCCGCACGGCGCGACATCTCGATGATCTCGCGCGCGAAGGTGGGGAGGCTCGTGTAGTGTCGGACGCGCGCCGCGGCGCGGGCCGGCGCGGAGCCACCGAAAACCTCCTCGCCGCCGGTGCCCGCGAGGGCCACGCGGACGTCGGTCGCGGCGCGGGCCGCGGCGAGCGCGAGGACCGGCTCGTCGAGGCTCGCGCCGGGGCCGGCGTGCGCGGCGAGCAGGCGCTCGATGGCAGCCGGCCAGTCCGGCGGCTCGTCGACGGGGACGTGCGCCACCCCGAGCTGCGCCGCCAGCCGGGCCGCGCCGCGTCCCTCCCCTGCGAAGGTCGCGGTGTAGGCGCCGGCGGGCGGGCGCTGGTCGGCAGCGACGAGCGCCAGAATAGCGGCCGCATCGAGTCCGTCGGAGAGCAGGAGTCCGATCACCACCCCGGCGAGGCGCAGGCGGATCGCCTCGCGCGCCTGCTCGCGCACCAGCGTCGCCGCCTCCGCGCCGGCGAGCCGCCGCTCGGGGAACGTGAGATGCCAGTATCGCTGGAGCTTCAGACGCCCGCCTTCCCAGATCGCGAGCTCGGCGGGCGCGAGCTGGCGGATGGCGGGATGCAGCGTGGCGGGTGGCGGCACGAAGCCGAAGGTGAGGAAGGCATCGAGCGCCGCCGCGTCCCACGCCGTCGCGAGCCCTGGCAAGGTGACCAGGGCGCGCAGCGCCGAGCTCGCGGCCAGCCGGTGGCCGTCGACGGCGAAGAAGAGCGGCACGAGCCCCAGGTGGTCACGCGCCAGCAGGAGCCTTCCCCGCCGCGCGTCCCAGAGGGCGAGAGCGAAGGCACCACGCAGCGCCTTCACGCACTTGAGCCCGCGCTCCTCGTAGAGATGCGCGACGATCTCGGCGTCGTCCTGGCCGCGGACGTCGTGCCGCCCGCCGAGGGCCACGGTGAGCTCGCGGCGGTTGTAGAGCTTGCCGGCGAGGACCACCCGCACGGAATGGTCCTCGCTGATGCCTATCGGCGGGTTCGGACCCACCGCCCCGGCCAGGTGCGCCAGCAGCAGGGCACGGCCGGTGAGGTCCGCACCCCTCCACCCCCCCTCAGGTGGCTCGTGGTCCGGCCAGCCGGCAAGCACGAGCATCGTGTGCATGCTCAACCCGACCTGACCAACTCGACCTCGTCCTGCACCACGGCCATCGCGTACTCGTGGTCGTCGACGCGTAGCATCG
>VBLD01000462.1 GCA_005879205.1 Deltaproteobacteria bacterium | reverse complement strand
CTCGCGGAGATCGTGCGGGCGATGTCGTTCGCGGTGAACGCGCCCGCGGTGCGCTGGCCGCACGACGTGAAGTTCGTGATCCCTGCGCAATCGGCGTTGGTGGTGCACGCTACCGCCGGCTTCTTGAACTGATTGGAGACCTTGTTCTTGCAGAACCGGGACTGGACGGCGACGGCGCACCTGAAGTAAGAACTAGAATCGGATTCTGGTTCTCATCATGGCCCAGCCACTCGCCTTCCCCCTCCAGACCGTCGCCGGCCCCAAGCAGGCGCGCAGCGAGCGCACCCTCCAGCGTCTCCTCGACGCGGCCCAGACGCTGATCGAGGAGAAGGGCCACGCGGCGGTCTCGATCCCGGAGATCGCGCGCCGTGCACGGTCCTCGGTAGGCGGCTTCTACGCTCGCTTCCGGGACAAGAACGAGCTCCTGCGGGCGCTCGAGGAGCGACACTTCATCGAGGTGTGGCAGCGCCTGGAGGCGCTGGCCGACGCCCGGCGATGGGAGAACGTGAGCACCGCCCAGATGGTCGAAGCCGCGGTCAGCGAGCTGGTGTCGGTGACGCGCGAGCGCCGCCGGCTGATCGCGGCCTTCCTGGTGAGCGCCATCCAGGATCCGGTGATTCGCGAGGGAGGACTCCGCTTCCGGCGCCGGGTGGAGGAGCGCATCCGGGCCCTGCTGCTTCCGCGTCGGAGCGAGATGGACCATCCCGACCCGGCGCTCGCCATCGACCTCGGCGTCCAGACCGCCTTCGCGCTCATGAACCATCACGTCCTGATCGAGAAGACCGAGGCGGGCGGCCGACCGGTGTCCGACGAGGAGCTCCAGCGCGAGCTCACCACGATGTTCCTCCGCTACGTCGGCATCGCGCGGAGCAGGCGCAAGGCACCCAAAGGCAGGAGGTAGCGATGCAGTACACCCAGCGGAATCCGCTCCCGATGCCGCCCGGCGGCGCGTACGAGCAGATCACGGCGACGATCGACAGCGTCTTCGACTGGCAGTACGCGCTCCGCCAGCGGAATCTGCTCAACCTGTACGAGAAAGGGAAGACGCTCGCCTGGAACGCCAACGACCTCGACTGGTCCACCGACGTCGACATCGAGCGACTCGTGCGGCAGCGCGTCGCCAACGGTCTCGCGCCGATGATCAACTCGATGCTGCGCCCGCCCGTCGACCTCGGCGACGACGAGGTCGTCCGGATGCAGCTCCACCTGAACGCCTTCATGCTCTCGCAGTTCCTCCACGGCGAGCAGGGCGCGCTCCTGGCCACGGCGAAGATCGTGCAGGGCGTCCCGTGGGCCGAGGCGAAGTTCTACGCCGCCAACCAGGTGGCCGACGAGGCGCGCCACGTCGAGGTCTACCACCGCTACCTCACCGAGAAGCTCGGCATCTCGTACGAGGTCGTGCCGAGCCTGAACCGGCTGCTCGACGACATCATCCTCGACGCCCGCTGGGACATCACCTTCCTCGGCATGCAGATCATGGTGGAGCATGCAGCTCGCCGACGAGCCGCTGATCCAGGACCTCATCGGTCGCGTCATGGCGGACGAGTCCCGGCACGTCGCCTTCGGCGTCCTCTCGCTCGGCGACCTCTACACGAAGGAGATGAGCGCGACCGAGCTCGGGGAGCGGGAGGAGTTCATCATCGACGCCACGGTTCTGCTCCGCGACCGGCTCCGCCCCACGCCCGTTTTCGAGCGCCTCGGCTGGGACGCCGCGGTCTGGACGGACTGGGCCGACACCACGCCGTTCATGCGCGGCTTCCGGCAGATGATGTTCGCGAAGATCGTCCCGAACCTCCGCCGCCTCGGGCTGCTCACGCCGCGCGTCCGCGCGGCATACGAGAAGCTCGATCTCCTGCAGTTCGAGCACAACAAGGACTCGGTCGAGGAGCCGGAGGTGACGCCCCCGCAGGAGCTCGTCGAGATGCTGATGCAGTTCCTGCAGAACACGGGGCCGGTGGCGGGTACGGAAGCCGCGACCCGTTAGTCTCGCCGTTATCCTTCCGGGTACTCCCGCTCGACGATCTCCCCGGGTCGCGGCGGGGCCGTGAGCAGCCCGAGCGCGTCGAGCAGCACGCGACGCTGGAGCTCGCGCATGAACGGGCGGCCGAGCGCGTTTCCCACCTTGAAGCCGCGGGGATGGAACGCGCGCGGCGGCCGCATCTGCCGCGACGCCTCGGGGCTCACCGTGATGAGCACCGTCGACATGCCTCGGAGCTCGAGCTCGCGCTGGACCGCAACGACCGTGCGGTGACAGACCTGTGGTCAGCCGCCGGTCAGAACGACGGCGTCCGGACGCGCATGCCGGTCGATGTGGTCGGCGATCGCGGGCGCCGTCTCCTCGTACATCTTCCGGAGCTGCATCGTGTAGCCCATGAAGCCCACGTGCGCGGCAGCGACGGCGCCGATCAGCTTCTCGGCGACGAGCTCCCGCAGACGCTCGATCGGAAACTGGACGTTGATGTCGCGGTCGGCGTCGGCGTGGTCATAGTGGTGGTGGGTCACCATGAGCTCGGCGGCGTCGACGTCGCCCGGAATCACGCGGAACGTCTCGTCGCCGAGATCGTCGGCGATGTTGAAGGGCGGCTGGTCCCGGCAATGGACGCCCCCCGCGGTGACGAGCGCCACGGTCGCCGCGCCGAGCCCGCCCTCGAACGGGGTGAACGGGACGCAGCGGCGGGAGATTGCGACCACTCATGCCGCCTTGCGCAGCGCCTTGAAGATGTCCTCGTTGTCGGGCTGCTCGTCGATCTTGTGGATGTCCTTGTAGATGATCTTACCCTGCTTATCGACGATGAAGAGTGCGCGCTCCGCGTAGCCTTCCGGGCGGTAGGCCCCGTACCGACGCGCCACGTCGCCCTTCGGCTCGAAGTCCGAGAGAAGATCGTACGTGATCCCGCCCAGGCTCTTCGCCCAGGCGGCGTTGCAGGGCACCGAATCCACCGAAATACCCAGCACGTGGGTATCCGCCCTCTCGAAGCGGCCGATGTCCGCCTCGTACGAGGGCATCTGGACGGTTCAGACCGGGGTCCAGGCGAGCGGGTAGAAGGCGATGAGCACGTTCTTCTTCCCGCGGAAATCGGAGAGCCGGACTTTCTTCCCCTTGCCGTGATGGCTGGGCAGCTCGAAGTCCGGAGCGGCGTCACCCACGTTGACGGCCATGTGTTCGTTCCTCCTCCGGACGA
>VBLD01000121.1:515-8938 GCA_005879205.1 Deltaproteobacteria bacterium | reverse complement strand
CGCGGCGTGTGCCCATCGCCGACAACGTCAACGTCGAGCTGCTCGCGCGCCAGACCCCCGGCTTTGCCGGCGCCGACCTCGAGAACCTTGTGAACGAGGCGGCGCTCCTTGCGGCCCGCAAGAACAAGGACCGCGTCGACATGGTCGACTTCGAGCTCGCCAAGGACAAGGTGATGATGGGGGCGGAGCGGAAGTCGATGATCATCAGCCTCGAGGAGCGCCGGAACACGGCCTACCACGAGTCGGGCCACGCCCTCGTCGCCAAGCTCCTCCCGGGTGCCGATCCGGTGCACAAGGTGACGATCATCCCGCGCGGCATGGCGCTCGGGCTGACCCAGCAGATCCCGCTCGACGACCGCCACACGCACTCCAAGGCCTTCCTGGTCGACAACCTGGCCATCCTCTTCGGTGGCCGTGCCGCCGAGGAGCTGGTGCTCGGCCACATGACCACCGGCGCCGGCAACGACCTCGAGCGCGCCACCGAGCTCGCCCACAAGATGGTCTGCGAGTGGGGCATGAGCGAGAAGCTCGGTCCCATGACCTTCGGCAAGAAGGAGGAGGAGATCTTCCTCGGCCGCGACTTCACCCAGCGCGTCGATTATTCGGAGACGACCGCGGTGCAGATCGACAACGAGGTGCGGCGCGTCATCATGGAGGCCTACGAGCACGCCAAGCTGCTGCTGCGGCGCAACGTCGAGGTCCTCCACAAGATGGCCGAGGCGCTGCTCGAGCGCGAGGTGCTCGACGGCGCCGAGATCGACGACATCCTGCGGCAGTACGGGAGCCAGAACGGTGGCCTCCGGGGCGCGGCTGCGGCCACGGCCTGAGGCCGGCGCTCGTCCCCCCGCCGGCGAGGCGGGCCCAGTGCTCCACACCCGCTCGGGACCGCTCGCCCTCGACCGCGTGGCGCTCGTCGGCATCCTGAACGCCACCCCCGATTCGTTCTCCGACGGGGGCCGCCATCTCGACCCCGCCCGGGCGGCCGATGCAGCGGCCGAGATGGTAGCCGCGGGGGCGCGCGTGCTCGACCTGGGTGCCGAGTCGACCCGCCCCGGCGCGACGCCCGTCGCGGCGGGGGAGGAGCGCCGCCGCCTGCTGCCCGTGCTCGACGCCGTGCGCGCCGCCGTTCGCGTGCCGATCTCGGTCGACACCACGAAGGCCGAGGTGGCGCGCGCCGCGCTCGACGCCGGCGCGGACATCGTGAACGACGTCTCCGCCGGTCGTGCCGACGCGGCGATGCTGCCGCTGTGCGCCCGCGAACGCGTGCCCGTCGTGCTCATGCACATGCAGGGGACGCCCGCGACCATGCAGGCGGCGCCGTGTTACGCCGATGTGGTCGCCGAGGTGACGGCCTTCCTGGGCGCCCGTGCGAGGGCGGGCGAGGAGGCGGGCGTGGCGCGGGACGCGATCGTCCTCGACCCGGGGATCGGCTTCGGCAAGACGGTGGCCCACAACCTGTCCCTCCTCGCGGACCTCGACAGCCTCGTCGCCCTCGGCTACCCCGTGTTGGTGGGCGTGTCGCGCAAGGGGTTCATCGGCCAGCTGCTCGGCGGGCGCCCGCCGGCGGACCGGCTTCTCGGTACGGCCGCCGCGCTCGCGCTGGCGGTGGCCCACGGCGCGCAGCTGCTCCGGGTGCACGGCGTCGCGGCGGCGCGCGATGTCGTGGCGGTGGCCGAGGCCGTCGCACGCCGATGAAGGAGCTCTTCGCCAGCTTCCGGTGGCAGGACGGCCTCGACATCGTGCTCTTGAGCGTCGTCATCTACTGGGGGCTCAACCTGATCCGCGGCACGCGCGCCGTCCCGATGCTGATCGGGCTCGGCGTGGTCTACGGCATCTACTTCCTGTCGAACGTGTTCGAGGTCTACACGCTGAACGTCCTGCTGAGGAACCTGCTCGGCTGGTCGCTCGTCCTGGTCTTCATCGTGTTCCAGGACGACATCCGGCGGGCGCTGACGCAGGTGGGGACGCGGCCGCTCTTCTCGCCGCGCGAGCGGGTGGCACAGGGACAGGCGGTGGAGGAGCTGATCAAGGCGCTCACCTACCTCGCCTCGCGGCGCATCGGCGCGCTCGTCGTCCTCCAGAACGAGGTCGGCCTCAACCAGTACATCGACGTCGGCACCCGGCTCGACGCGCAGGTCTCCAAGGAGCTGGTGACGAGCATCTTCCTGCCCGGCGCCCCGATCCACGACGGCGCGCTCATCATCCAGCGCGGGCGGATGACCGCGGCGGGCTGCTTTCTGCCGCTCACGACCAACCCCAACGTCTCGAAGACCCTCGGCACCCGCCACCGCGCCGCCATCGGGCTCACCGAGGAGACCGACGCCGCGGCGATCGTCGTCTCGGAGGAGGACGGTATGATCTCCCTGGTGCGCGAAGGGAAGATCACACGCGACGTGGACGCGGCGACGTTGCGGACGACGCTGCACCGCCTGTTGCTCGCATGACGCTGCAGGCGCTCACCGGCAGGAAGGCGGACGTGGCGCCGGAGGCGGCGCCCGAGCCCGAGGGCCCGACCCCGCCGTGGCGCCGGCTCTGGCGGTTGCCGGCTCGCGTGACGCTGCGCGACCTCATCCGTCACAACCGGGGCCTCAAGATCGTCTCGTTCCTGCTCGCGTTCTTCCTGTGGTTCTCGATCAACGTCAGCGAGCGCGACGCCGAGCGCGTCG
This sequence comes from Deltaproteobacteria bacterium, assembly GCA_005879205.1. Lineage (GTDB taxonomy): Bacteria > Desulfobacterota > Binatia > DP-6 > DP-6 > DP-3. The sequence continues at coordinate 6,272 of VBLD01000121.1, read as the reverse complement.
TCGAGCTGCCGGTGACCATCCGGCGGCTGCAGCCGGGGCTCATCGTCACCAACCTGCCCGCCAAGCCGATCAAGGCGCGCCTGCGCGGCCCGCGTACGATCCTCGAGGGGGTGGACGAGCACAAGGTCCGGCTGGCGCCGGACCTCTCGGGCGCCTTGCCGGGCGACCTCCGGATCGACCTCGGTGGCGACATGCTCCGGCCCGATCTGCCGCGCCGCTTGAAGGTCGTGAGCCTCGAGCCGGCGCGCCTGAAGCTGCACATCGAGCGACTCGTACAGCGCAGCCTCCCGGTGCGCGTCGAGGTGGCGGGCATCCCCGCCCCCGGATATAAGCCGAAGCTCAGCGCCGCACCCGAGCGCGTCGAGGTGAGAGGGCCGGCCAGCAAGTTGGACGACCTGAAGGAGATCGCCACCGAGCCCGTCGACGTCACCGGTGCCAGCGGGTCCCTGCAACGCGCCGTGCTGCTCACCTGGGCGGGCGACTTCGTGACCTTCGCGCCCGACCACGTCACGGTCACGATCGCGTTCGAAGAGGAGATGATGCGGCGGGAGTTTCACGGCGTGGACGTGCGCGTCCTGCACGTCGAGGGCCTGCGGGCCCAGCTCGTGCCCGCGCGCGTCGACCTGGTGCTCCGCGGGCCGCAGCACGTCCTCCACAACTACACCCTCGGCGACGGCGCCGCCTACGTCGACGCCGCCGGACTCATGCCGGGCACCTACCGGGTGAGCGCCCGCGTCGACCTCCCGCCGTCGCTGGAGCTGGTCAAGCAGCGGCCGGACCCGCTCACCCTCCACCTCTCGCCCCCGGAAGGAGGCCACTGATGGCGGGCCGGCTCTTCGGCACCGACGGCGTCCGCGGCATCGCCAACGTCGAGCCCATGACCTCCGAGACGGCGCTTCGCCTCGGACGTGCGCTCGCCCACGTGAGCAAGCGCTCTCCGCACCGGCACAAGATCCTGATCGGCAAGGACACCCGCCTCTCCGGCTACATGCTCGAGACCGCGATGGCCTCCGGCATCTGCTCGATGGGCGTCGACGTGCTCCTGGTCGGGCCGCTGCCGACACCCGGGATCGCCTTCCTGACCCGCACGCTCAGGGCCGATGCAGGCGTGGTGATCTCGGCCTCGCACAACCCCTTCCAGGACAACGGCATCAAGTTCTTCAGCCGGACGGGCTTCAAGCTGCCCGACGAGATCGAGGCGGAGATCGAGCACCTGGTCCTCTCGGACTCGATCGACACGCTGCGCCCCACCGCGACCGCGATCGGCAAGGCGTTCCGCATCGACGACGCGGTCGGGCGCTACAACGTGTTCGTCAAGAACACGTTTCCTCGCCACCTGACGCTCGACGGCTTCAAGATCGTCGTCGACTGCGGCCACGGCGCGGCCTACCGCGTCGCCCCCGAGGTGCTCGAGGAGCTCGGCGCGCGGGTGATCGCGCTCGGCGTGGAGCCCGACGGCGAGAACATCAACCAGGACTGCGGCGCGCTGTACCCGGAGCTGCTGCAGGAGACCGTGCGTCGCACCGGGGCCAACGTCGGTGTCGCCCTCGACGGCGATGCGGACCGCGCGATCTTCGTCGACGGCCGCGGCGAGGTCGTGGACGGCGACGAGGTGATGGCCATGTGCGCGACGGCGCTCGACGAGCGGGGCGAGCTGCGCGGGCGGACCCTGGTCGCGACGGTCATGAGCAACCTCGGACTGCATCTCGCCATGCGCGATCGCGGCATCGCGGTCCGCACCACGCCCGTCGGGGACCGCCACGTCGTCGAGGAGATGGTCCGCGGCGGCTACAACGTGGGGGGCGAGCAGTCGGGGCACCTCGTCTTCCTCGATCACAACACGACGGGCGACGGCCTGATCACCAGCCTCGCCGTGCTGGCGCTCATGGTGGAACGGGGTCGGCCCCTCGCCGAGCTTCGCCAGGCGATGCGGCGCCTCCCCCAGGTACTGGTGAACGTCACGGTCGCCGCCAAGCCCGAGCTCGAGACCCTGCCTGGCGTTGCCACCGCCGTGCGGCGTGCCGAGCAGACGCTCGGCGATCGTGGCCGGGTGCTCGTGCGCTACTCGGGCACGGAGCCCCTGCTCCGCGTCATGGTCGAAGGCGAGCACGAGCGCGAGATCCGCGACCTGGCCGAGGCCATCGCGACGGCTGCACGCGCCGCCATCGGCGGCGAGCGCGCAGCAGCCGACTAGCGGTCGCCTCCTGCGCGCGCGCAAGCAGCTCGCGGCGGCGTCAAACGCGTTGTCCGAGGGCGGTGAGCAGGGCACCCAGGACGACGAGCCCGGCGCCGAGCAGTCCGGCGGGCGAGATGGTCGCGGCGGTTGCCAGCGTCGGCCAGAAGGCATTCGCGACTCGCCCCGCGGCGATCGTCACGACGGGGGTCAGCGCCAGGACCGCTCCGACGCGTGACGCTTCCCAGTGCGCCAGGGCCTCGGAGAAGGTGCCGTAGGCGACGAGGGTGTTGAGCGCGCAGAAGACGAGCATGCCGAGCCCCAGGGCGTCCATCTGGAGGAGGCGATGCGGGGCGGTGAACGGGCTCAAGAGGACCGTGCAGCCGGCGTAGATGCACACCATGATCCCCTGCGACGGGAGCCAGCGGAGGAGCTGCTTCTGGGCGACGCCGTAGACGGCCCAGGTCACGGCGGCGAGTGCCATCCAGAGGCTGCCGAGCACGTACTCGTCCGCCCGCACGGCCACCCCGTGCAGCTGGTCACGGACGAACGCCGCCAGGCCCACCAGCAACACGACGAAGCCGAGCCATTGAAGTCGGGTGAAGCGTTCGCCGAAGATGCCGAGCCCGCCGAGCGCGAGCAGCACGGGCGCGAGCTGGATGAGCACCTGCGAGTTCGCCGGGCTCGTGTGATCGAGGCCGACGAGATAGCAGAGGTAGTTCGCGGCCAGGAACGCCGTCGCGACGCCGAGGAGCGCCCAGTGGTTCGCCTCGAGGAGACCGAGCGGCGGAAGCCGTCGCCGGTGGGCGAGCACGCTCCCCAGCAGCAGTGCAGAAGCAAGAAAGCGGTACCAGGTGATGGTGTAGGCGTCCATCGAGCGCAGCGTGATCTTCAACGCCAGCGGGAGAATCCCCCAGAGGAGCATGGTGACGACCGCGAGCGAGAGCCCCAGACGAGACCGACCGGACGGACGGTGAAGGTCCATCGAGCGCATCTTCGCCACCTCGGGACGAAGTTCAACGTCTGGACGCCGGGAATGCGGCCGCCGTCCACGCGCGTCGAAACGCGGACCGCGCGCCGTGAGGCGGCCGGGACCCGGGCGGCTCCGGTCGTGTTTCTCGACCGGCTTCCCCCGGTAGGCTACGTTACGACCCGTGCTCCGCCTCGGCGTCAACGTCGACCACGTCGCCACCCTTCGGCAGGCTCGTCGGGTCGAGTACCCGGACCCCGTCGAGGCGGCGCTCGTGGCGGAGGCGGCGGGCGCCGACGGCATCACCGTCCACCTGCGCGAGGACCGGCGCCACATCCAGGAGCGCGACGTCGAGGAGCTGCGCCGGCGGCTCGGCATCAAGCTGAACCTCGAGATGGCGGTGACCGATGCCATGGTCGCGTTCGCGCTGCGCGTCGGTCCCGACGACGCATGCCTCGTGCCCGAGCGGCGCGAGGAGGTGACCACCGAGGGCGGTCTCGACGTCGTGCGGCACGCGCCCCGGGTGCGCGGTGCGGTCGAGCGGCTCACCGGGGCCGGCATCCGCGTGAGCCTGTTCGTCGATCCCGATGCGGCGCAGGTGCGCGCGACCGCGGAGGCCGGCGCCAGCGCCGTCGAGCTGCACACCGGCGACTATGCCAACGCGCGCGAGCCGGCTGCGGTCGCCGCGGAGCTCGACCGGCTGCGCGCCGCTGCCCGGTCCGCCGCTCGTCTCGGGCTCGAGGTGCACGCGGGGCACGGGCTCACGGTCGCGAACGTCGGCCCGGTGGCCGCCATCCCCGAGGTCGTCGAGCTGAACATCGGCCACAGCATCGTCGGGCGCGCCATTCTCGCCGGCATGGCCGCCGCGGTCCGCGAGATGAAGGACGCCGTCGCGCGGGCGAGGGCGTAACGACATTGATCGTCGTCACGGCCGACGAGATGCGGGCGCTCGACCGCTGGACGATCGAGCATGGCACGGCCGGCGCCGTGCTCATGGAGCGAGCGGGGGAGGGAGCCGCCCGGGTGCTGCGCGCCCGTCTGGGGCGGCCGCGCGGTCCGGTGGTCGTCGTGTGCGGGCGCGGCAACAACGGCGGCGACGGCTTCGTCATCGCCCGCCATCTGCGCCGGGCGCGCATTCCCGTGGAGGTCTGGCTGGCGGCCCTTCCCGAGGAGGTCCGCGGGGATGCCGCCGGCATGCTGGCCGCCTGGCGCCGGGGGAGAAACGCCGTCCACGACCTCACCACGCCGGGACACGTCGAGGCGTTGGCCGGCCGGCTCGGCAAGGCCGCGGTGGTCGTCGACGCGCTCCTCGGCACCGGGCTGAACGCGCCGGTCACCGGGCTCGCGGCCGCGGTGATCGAGACGGTCAACCGCTGGTCCGAGGCTGCGGGACGGGCGGTCCTCGCCGTGGACATCGCCTCGGGCCTGTCCGCAGACAGCGGGCGGCCGCTCGGCGCCGCGATCCGCGCCACCACCACCGCCACCTTCGGCCACGCCAAGATCGGGCAGGTGGTGTATCCGGGCGTGGACTACACCGGCACCCTCGACGTCGTGGACATCGGCATCCCGTCCGCCGCGCTCGCCGCCGTCCAGCCGCGCACCTCGCTGCTCGAGGCCGCCGAGGTGGGACGCCTGCTGCCGGTCCGCCCACGCGACGCGCACAAGGGGACGTTCGGCCACGTGCTCGTGATCGGCGGCTCGCGCGGCAAGACCGGCGCGGCGCTGCTGGCCGGGGAGGGCGCCGCCCGCGCCGGGGCGGGACTCACCACGCTGGCGGTCCCCGCAACGCTGCAGCCGGCGTTCGAGGGGCGGGTCCGGGAGCTCATGACCGTGGCGGTGCCGAATGCCGCCGACGTGGGGTCGCTGGTTCGGGGTCGGGCCGCCGTCGTCTGCGGGCCGGGCCTCGGCGTGACGGACGAGACGCGTGCGCTCGTCGCGGAGGTCGTCCGACGCACTTCCGTGCCGCTCGTCCTCGATGCCGATGGCCTGAACGTCGTGGCGGGGACCGGGATGCTCGGCGAGCGTCGCGCCCCGACCGTGGTCACGCCCCACCCCGGCGAGATGGCGCGGCTCCTCGGATGCGACACGGCCGAGGTGCAGGCCGACCGGCTCGGCGCAGCCCGCCGCCTGGCGCGGGCCGAGGGCGCAATCGTGGTGCTCAAGGGCGCGCGCACCGTCGTCGCCGCGCCCGACGGCGGCGCCGCCATCTCGCCGACGGGCAATCCGGGCATGGCGTCGGGTGGGACGGGCGACGTGCTCGCGGGCATCCTCGGTGCGCTCCTCGGCCAGGGACTTCCGCCGTTCGACGCCGCGGTGCTCGGGGTGTTCGTCCACGGTGCCGCCGGCGACCGGGTGGCCGCCCGGCAGGGCGAGGTGGGGCTGCTCGCCGGCGACCTGCTGGCCGAGCTGCCGTCGACGCTCGCCGGGCTGCAGGCAGCGCGGGAGGCGTCGTCACCGCGCCGGAGGTCCCGTGCGGACGGGTGACCTGGTCGCGGCCACGGTCGAGGAAACGGAGGCCCTCGGCGAGGCGCTCGGCCGCGCCGCAGAGGGGCGCGAGCTCATCGGCCTCGTCGGCGACCTCGGCGCGGGGAAGACCTGCCTCGTGCGCGGGCTC
>VBLD01000121.1:0-425 GCA_005879205.1 Deltaproteobacteria bacterium | reverse complement strand
GCCCGCTCGCCGATGAGCTATCGTTGCGCGAAGCGCTGTACGGCGAGGGCGTGGCGGCCGTCGAGTGGTTCGACCGGATCGCCTCGAGCGCCGGCGACGAGGCTCTGGTGGTGACTCTACGGTACGCGGCCCCCGAGAGCCGTGCGATCCGGCTCGAGGCCCGGGGCGCGCGGCACGAGCGGCTGCTCGACGCCGCCCTCGGCAGGGGGGAGACATGGCGCTGATCGTGCAGAAGTTCGGCGGCACCTCGGTGGCGGACGTCGACCGCATCCGCCACGTCGCGGGCATCGTCGGTGCCACCCGCGCCGCCGGCCAGGACGTCGTGGTCGTCGTCTCAGCGATGGCGGGTGAGACCAACCGGCTGCTCGCGCTGGGCCGGGCGGCCGCCCGCCAGCCCGACGAGCGGGAGAGCGACGCGCTCGTCG
>VBLD01000463.1 GCA_005879205.1 Deltaproteobacteria bacterium | reverse complement strand
GCTCGATCACGGCGTCGAGCAGGAGCTCGAGAAGGAAGTCAGGCGCGCACCGCACGTCGCCGCCGGCACGACCATCGGTCACATCGCTCGGCTGAGCGCCGTCCGAAGTCTCTGGCAAGCAGCGCTTCGGACCCGAGGCAGCCGATCATCACCGGACCGAGCCCCCATGATGGGCTGCCACCAGCGGTACGATCTCCTCCAGAGGCAACTCATGGAAATCGACGCCGAGAATCAGACCGTGCGGGCCGTGCCGCAGGATCCGGCGGGCGGACGCGCGGCATTCTCGGACTTCCTGTCGCAGCACCAGCTGCTGCTCGGACGGGCCCTCTTCAACGTCGAGATCTATCTGCTTCCCCGCGACTCGTATCGCAGCATCCTCCTCGAGATGAAGAACGTCGTGAGCAGGTGGGGAGGGCAACTGTCCTTCGTGTACCTGCCTTCCCATGTGAGCATCTCCGACGCCCGCTGCGATCCCAACCGCACGATGATCGAGGACGTCGTCCGCTCGGCGGGGATTCCCTTCATCGACGCCGGTGTGCCCTTGCGGTCGCATCCCGATCCCGCCTCGTTGTTCGTCATTCATCTGACCCCGGAGGGATGTCGTCTGGTCGCCGACTACGTGATGGATCAGCTCTCGATCCCCGGCTCATGACCTCACGGACACGTCGCGGCGGTGGCGTTCGCCACGCAGGGGAACAGGAACTCGTTCTCCGCGTCGATGCGGCCGAGGGCGTCCGCGGCCAGCGCGTCGAGGTGAGCCCCGTCCAGGCACGCGGGACAGATGCCGATGGCGACGAGCTTGTCCCGGAGCGCGTCGAAGGTGTCGAGCGCGCCCTTCCCGCTCACTGGATCGGTCTCCTCACAGGTCTCTTCGGCGAACGGCTTGCCGGCGAAGATCTCGTGCGCCTTCTTGGTGTGGCATTTGATCGCGGTGGCAATCAGCTTCGCGAGCCCCTTCCCGACCGAGTCGGCGCACTTGAGCTGGTCCCTGTTGCTCGCGACGAAACCCGCGTCGTCGTCACCGATCGGGCTGCCGGAGGCGGAATCGCAGTAGACGTCGCTGTTGCGGGCATCGAGGGAGCTGGAATTCGTCTGGGGTCCGAACAGCACCGCCTCGTAGGCCGCCGCGACGGTGAGCTGCGTCGAGCTGCAGCTACTCGCCTTGCCGATCGCCTCGTCGAGCTTCGCCTTCGCCGACCGGGGGTTCGACGACTCGCAGCCCTCCTCGTCGTCGCCGGCCGACGTCGCGTCGTCGCCTTTGAAGCGCCCATCGGCCTGCTTTTGATGGCACTTGATCACGGCCGAGATCGCCTTGGTGAACGCCTTCCCGAGGGTCTCGGCGCACTTGAGATGATCCCTGGAGTCGGGGAGGCAACCCTCGTCGTCCCCGCCGAAGGCGAGGCCACAGGCGCCGAAGCCGAGCTGCGCGGGCGTCACCTCGGCGTCGTAGGCGAGGTGCACCGGGCGGTCCTGATCGCAGTTGTTGACGAAGAAGACCGTCACCGCGACCGACTCCCCCGCGTGGATGACCGTCCCCGAGCCGATGGGCAGCGCGAGCGTGAAGGGCCGGGACCCGACCGCACCGCCTTGCAGACCCCGGGGCACCCGGACGCCGGTCACGGACTCGCACGCGAGCTGGCTCCGGGCACCGCCCGAGTCCACCCGGTCGATCCGGGCCATCAGATCGACGCAGCCGTCCAGCTCCGCGCCCGCCGACAGGAACACGCCGACGGTCACGCAGGGGTCCATGAGGGTGGCGTCGCTGGCGAACGGGCGCCCGATGAAGGTCGGAAAGGTCAGCGTGGTGTGGCGATGGCTCGGACCCCCCTCGAGGGTGGGGGCGGCCGCCGCGGGCGCCGTGTCGTCGAGGAAGAAGCTCGACGTCCCCCCGGGGACCGCGACGGGCGTCGCGGAGTGATGGAAGAAGTAGGATTGCTGGGCGGCGCTCGCGCACGCGACGAACGCCAGGACGGACGTGAGCGAGGCCAACGCCTTCATAGCTCCCCCCCGAACTATTGATGCCGCCGGCTTACACCGCCGTGAGCATCCGGGGCA
>VBLD01000120.1 GCA_005879205.1 Deltaproteobacteria bacterium | reverse complement strand
CTCCGCCGTTGAGTCGGATACCCCCCCGCGCTCAGCCCATCTTCGCGACGAAGCGCGCGTAACCCGGGCGGCCGGTGCAGCGTCCGAGCCACGCCTGGACCTTCGGAGCGCTGCCGAGGTCGAGCCCGCCGAGCGGTGCCCAACCGAGTACGGAAGCGACGTTCAGGTCCGCGACCGTGAAGTCCTTGCCGGCGAGGTACTCGCCGGTCAGCTGCCCCTCGAGCACGTTGAGCGGTGTCTTGAAACGCTGCGCAGCGTCGTCGGCCTTCTTGGGGTCGCGCTGATCCTCGGGGAGAAAGGCGCGGTTCAGGAGGACGGTGAGCAGCGGCTCCTCGAGCTCGGTCATCGACCAGATGCTCCACTGGTACGCCTTCGCCTCGCCCTCGACCGTCTTCGGCCAGAGTCCCTTGTCGTACTTCCGCGCCAGGTAGAGGTTGATGGCGAGCGACTCGAAGAGCGTCAGGTCGCCGTCCCGGAGCGCCGGGATGTGCCCGTTCGGGTTGATCTTCAGATAGTCGGGCTTGCGCGCCTCGCCGATGAAGTTCACGGGAACGAGCTCATAGGGAACCTGGAGCTCCTCGAGCATCCAGAGCGCCCGCGCCGTCCGCGAGCGGGGTATGCCGTACAGCTTGATCATGGGGGCCTCCTCGTTGGGGTGTGAGGGTCCCGTAGCTCAGATGGCGGGCTGAAACAACGATGCCCGCTTTGAAAAGCAATTGCCAAGTCGAGGGGGAAGTTGCGAGAATCCGCCCGTGCGCAGCGCGGCGGATCTCACCCGACCGTTTCCTGCTCGGACACCGCTCCCGGGACCCCGGTCGGGCCGCCTGCACCGACTGCTATGGGCGAGCGCGGGCCCTACCGTGGCGCTGCTCGTCACCGATTGGCTGGCGGTCCTGGCCTGCCTCGGCTCCGCCTGGGCGGTTCGCGGGTTCGTGCTCCCGTCGCTCGCCCCCTCGTTCGGCGCGCTCCACCCGTTCAGTACGTACATGGTCGACCTCTATTTCCTGCTGCCGTGGAGCGTCGCCCTCGCCCAGGAGCGACTGTACACGCGACGGCGGCTCTTCTGGGACGAGGTGCGCTACACCACACGCGGCACGAGTCTGGCCACGGTGGTCGCGATCTTCCTGATCTATTCCACCAAGGCGACCGAGGTGTCCCGGCTGCTGCTCGGCTCGGTCTGGATCATGAGTCTGGCGGCGATTCCGCTGGCGCGCGCCGGAACCAAGCTGCTCCTGTTGAGGCTCGGCTGGTGGGAACGGCGCGCGTTGATCCTCGGCGCCGGGGCCACCGGCCGCAAGGTCCTCGAGCGGGTGCGATCCCACCACGTCCTCGGCTACCGGCCGGTCGGCTTCCTCGACGACGACCCTGGCAAGCAGGACGGCGACGTCGACGGCGTCCCCGTGCTCGGGCCGATCGCCGACGTGACGAAGTACGTGCGCGCGCTCGGGGTCCGCGACGTCATCATCGCGATGCCTCGCCTCGCCCGGCCGGAGCTGCTGCGGGCGGTGGCGCGCTTCGAGGGCACGGTGGACAGCGTCTACCTCGTCCCCGACGTCTTCGGACTCACTTCCGCCGGCGTCGAGACCCAGGATCTCGACGGCACGCTCCTGCTCCACATGCGGTGGAATCTGGCGAAGCCGTGGAGCCGGGTGACCAAGCGCGCGTTCGACGTGCTCGGGGCATCGCTGGCGGGGATCGTGCTCTTCCCGCTCGTCCTCCTGGCGGCCCTCGCCGTGCGCTTCGACTCGGGGGGGCCGGCGTTCTTCGTGCAGGACCGGCTGGGACGTGGCGGACGGCGGTTCCGCTGCTTCAAGCTGCGCACCATGTACCCCGACGCCGCCGGGCGGCTCGAAGTCCACCTGCGCGAGAGCCAGGCGGCGAGGCTCGAGTGGGAGCGCTACGCCAAGCTGAAGAGCGACGATCCCCGCGTCACGCCCATCGGGTGCCTGCTCCGCCGCCTGAGTGCCGACGAATGGCCGCAGCTCTACAACGTGCTGCAGGGCGACATGAGCCTCGTGGGGCCCCGACCCTACCTGCCGGGCGAACGGCCGCAGATGGGCGCGCTGGCGCAGACGATCCTCAAGGCGCAGCCCGGGATGACGGGCCTCTGGCAGGTGAGCGGACGCAACGAGCTCAGCTTCGACCGCCGTCTCCAGCTCGACGAGTACTACGTGCGCAACTGGTCGCTGTGGATGGACATCGTCGTGCTGGCGAAGACCGTCAGCAGTGTCGTCCGGGGCTGGGGCGCGTACTGAGGATGCCAGGCTGAGAATCGCGATCCTCGGCACCCGTGGAATTCCCGCCAGCTACGGCGGGTTCGAGACCTTCGCCCAGGAGCTCGGCATCCGCCTGGCGAGACGCGGCCACCAGGTGACGGTCTACGGGCGGTCGCACCACGTCGACCCCGCACTCGACGGGACAGACTACCACGGCGTGCGCATCCGGTTGCTGCCCACGGTGCGCCACAAGTACCTCGACACCGTGGTCCACGCGTCGCTCTCCTGCCTCGACTGCGTCCGCCGCCCGTATGACGTCGCCCTCATGTGCAACGCGGCCAACGGCATCTTTTGCCTCCTGCCGCGCTGGTTCGCCATCAAGGTGGCGATCAACGTCGACGGGATCGAGCGACAGCGACGCAAGTGGAACCGCATCGGCAAGGCCTACTATCGCTTCAGCGAGTGGTGCTCCGTGAAGGTGGCCGACGCGGTGGTGGCCGACGCGGACGTCATCGCGGCCTACTACCGCGAGCGCTACGGGGTGCGCCCGGTGGTCATTCCCTACGGCGGTGACCTGCCGCGGGTGGAGAACGAGGCGGCGCTGGCTCGCTGGGGGCTCCGCCGTCGCGGATACGTGCTCTACGTGAGCCGGCTCGAACCGGAGAACAACGCCGACGTGGTGATCCGCGCCTTCCGGGGTCTCGAGACCGACCTGAAGCTCGTCATCGTGGGCGACGCGCCGTATGCGGACGCGTACAAGGCCGAGCTCCGCGCGCTGGCGACGGACGACGCGCGGGTCGTGTTCACGGGGTTCCAGTTCGGGGCGGCCTGCCGCGAGCTCCAGAGCCACGCCGCGTGCTACGTGCAGGCGACGGAGGTCGGCGGCACGCACCCGGCCCTCGTCGAGGCGATGGGCGCCGGCCGCTGCGTGATCGCCAACGGCACGCCCGAGAACCTCGAGGTCATCGGCGATGCCGGCCTGCCGTACCGGGTGAACGACGTGGACGACCTCCGGGCTCGTCTGCAGGCAGTATTGGGGGATCCCGGCTTGTGCGCCGAGTACGAGCGCCGCGCGGCGGCCCGCGTCGCGCAGCACTACACGTGGGAGTCGGTCACCAGCCGGTACGAGGCGCTCTGTCGGGACCTGACGGCGGGCGGCCGGTGATCAGTGCGGAGGGCGTCGTGCCGTCGCGAGCACGATGTCGCCCGGATTGATCCACACCACCCGGTCGTTCAGCCCGAGCCACGCGAGCGATTTCGAGAGCAGCGGGAGGCGCATGCGCGCGATCCGTTCGAGACGATTCGCGAGCAGCCGCACGCTGACGGCCTTGCCGACGCGCTCGACACGGTCGACGGCGTATCCCACCCGCGTGAGCATTCCGCAGAGCGTCGTCGGCGAGAAGAACCAGTAGTGGTCGGGGATCAGCTGGCGCCAGCGCGGCCCGAGGACGCGGAACCAGAGCGTGTCGACGTTGGGGGTCTCCGCGAAGAGTGCGCCGCCCGGCCGCAGCACGCGCAGGACCTCGCGGCAGAGGGCTCTCGGCGACGGCACGTGCTCGATCACGTGAAACAGCGCGACGACGTCGAAGCTGGCGTCGGGAAAGGCCGCCTCGCCGAGCGTGACCGGCTGCAGCTCCAGGCCGAATCTGGCCGCGGCGTCGGCGCACGTCGCGGCGTCCGGTTGCAGGCCGGTCACGGACCAGCCGCTCGCGGCGGCCAGCCGCAGGAACTGCCCGTCGCTGCCGATCTCGAGGAGTCGGCCCCTGGCCGCCACGCGCTCGATGCGTGCCAGTCTCTCCCTCCAGAAGCGGTCGCGGACCGCGCGCTCGGCCTCCTCGAGATCGGGCCGGTACTGGAGAGTGGCCCGCACCGTGGCGCTGGGCGTAGGCGGCGGTGCGTGTCTCCCGCGTCGCGTCGTCGGCGATCTGATAGCGCCGGCGCGGCGGATTCACCTGCACCAGGCCGCACGTCTCGCAGCTCACCAGCGGGCCGTCCAGCACGGGATGGTCGGCGTAGATCAGTCGAAAGCGCGTGCCGTCGCAGGCGTCGCAGGGATTCGCGGTCATCGGAGCGGAGTTCCCGGGTGGATACGATGGGCCGAGCGGATCGTCAACGAAGTTTGACGCGGCGCCGTGCACGACGCGCCGGCCGCCTTTTCTCCGGTGCCCGTGTTGACTATGTAGCGCCGGATGGGCGGAGCCCGCGCAGCCGCTTCTGCCGCGCCTGGCGGCGGCCCGATGCCGCCTGAACGTCCCGCCACCGGAGCCCCGCGCGTCAACGTGCAGGAGTCTGCCGCGCGCTATGCGTTTGCCGCCGCCGAGACGCGCGCTCTGCGGGTGCTCGACGTGGCCAGCGGGGCCGGCCTGGGATCGGAATTTCTGCTCGCCCAGGGAGCAAGGGTCGTGGTCGGCGTGGAGTCGGCCGCGCAGGCGCTCGGCCAGAGCGTCCACTCCGCTCCGCGGGGCCTCTGCTTCGTGCGCGCCGATGCGCTGGCCTTGCCGTTCGTCGACGCCTCGTTCGACGCCGTGGTCTCCTTCGAGACCATCGAGCACCTGACGGACGCGGCGGGCTTCCTCGGCGAATGCCGGCGCGTTCTGCGGCGCGGGGGAGTGCTCTACCTGTCGACGCCGAACCGAACCGTGACCCGGTGGATGCCGCCCAATCCCTTTCACGTCCGCGAATTCACGGCGGCGGAGCTGGTGGCCCTCGTCCGCGAGTATTTCGGCACCGTGACTTGCTTCCGGCAGCGGCCCGTGTTCCTGCCGGTCTTCGTGCTTCGGCAGATGGCTCGACGCTACGTCGGCGCCGTCCCCGGAGGCGCGGGTCTCTGGTGGCTATGGAGCCGGGTGCGTCCCGAACGGACGCAGCTCGCCGCGACGGCCTGGCAAGGACGCCGCTTCGATCGGTCGCTGCTGGACGATCGCTACGCCGTGCGTGCCGCGCAGCGATCCATCGGAGGGCACCCCATGTACACGGTGCTCGTGGCGCGATGATCGAAACGCCGAAGGTGGCTCGCAACGCCTTCTGGATGTGCCTGAGCGTCGCGGTGAGCGTTCTCCAGGGAGTCGCCGTCACCTACGTGATGGCGCGTTACCTGGGCCTGGTGACCTTCGGTCGGCTCGGTCTCATCATGAGCTGTACCAACGTGATCCTGTTTGCGAGCGGGTCCGTGGTGTCGAACGTGCTGCGGGAGTCTGCGCGCGGGCAGTTCGAGGGGGCCGGTCTCGTCGTCGCGGCGATGTTCACGCAGGCGCTGCTCGCGGCGCCGGTGCTGCTCGCCGTGCTCGGCATCCTGTGGGGTGTGAGCCGGGAGCCGGCGCTGCTCGGACCGGCGGCGATGCTCGGCATCGCGCTGATGGTGCGGACGGTGCTGGGTCCCGTCGTGGGTCTTCAGCTCGGCCGCGAACGGATGGAATGGCAGCTGCTGGACAGCGCGCAGCTGCTGCTCTCGTTCGCCGCGATGCTCGGCTTCGTCCTCCTGGACACCGGGCTCTACGCGCTGCCGCTCGCCAGTCTGGTGGGAACTGGCGTGGTCGGAATGGCGGCCGTGGGGCTGCTGCGGCACCGGATCACCGCGCGTCGGCTGAGGCCGTCGCGTGCGGTCCTGCGAAGCGTCGCGGTCTCGAGCCTCCTGTGGGCTGGGGTCAACGTCGCACAGCAGGTCCAGTGGTCCGTCGAGCCGCTGCTGGCGCCCGCCGTCATGAATGCCGGTGACGTCGGGCTGTTCATCGCGGGGGGTCGGCTCCTGCCCGGCATCCGTTCGCTGGCCGCCGCCCTGGCGCTGGTGTTTCTGCCGGCCTTCGTCCGCGACGTGGCCGCCGGCGACTCGCGTGGACTCTCGGACCACGCCGAGGGATTGATCCGCTGGGTGGTTCCCGGGGGGCTCGCGTTCACGGCGGCCCTGGTGTCGTGCTCGGCGCTGATCGTGAAGCTCTTGTATCCTCCGGAGTTCGCCGCGGCGGCGCCGATCCTCAGCCGTCTGAGCCTCGACGTGACCGCGCTCTTACTGCACTGGCAGGCGATGTGTCTGCTGTTCGCGGCGGAGAAATTGCGGGCTCTCATGACGGGCTACGGCATCGCGCTCGCGGTCCGGGTGGCGCTGGGCGTCTGGCTCGGCTCTGCCCACGGCGCCCCGGGACTCGCGACCGCCCAGGTGCTGTCCGATTGGACGCTCGCCCTGATGCTGCAGGCGATTGCGCTGCGCGCGCTGCGCCTCGGCTACGGCACCACGCTGCTCCGGACCACCACCGGCGCTTTCGGCGCTCTGGCCGTGCTCGTCATGGCGGCGCAGCGGTCGCTCCCGGTCGCGCTGGGAGGCGCGGCGGCCGCATATGTCTTGGTGTCCTCCCGGGCGAGGTAGAGATCGGTGGCGGATCACGCGATCTACTCAACACCGCGGCTGGTCACCGACCTGCGCGACTGCTGCTTCTACCATACCACGGCGATCCCGGGGTACGGTCTCGTGCAGGGGCAGTGGGATCTTCGCAAGGGCGTTCGCCACTACCTCGGGAACGTCCCGCTCGCGGGCAAGCGCGTCCTGGACGTCGGAGCGGCGAGCGGCTTCCTCACTTTCTACATGGAGAGCCAGGGCGCCGAGGTGGTATCGTACGATCTCGCCCCGGAGCACCCGTGGGACATCGTCCCGTTCGCGGGCGTCGACGTCGCCGGCTGCCTCGCCGAGCGTCGGGAGATCATCCGGAAGCTGAACAACGCCTACTGGCTCTGTCACCACGCGTTCGGCTCCAGGGCGCGCATGGTTCACGGCACGCTCTACGACGTCCCGGCGGCGATAGATGCGGTCGACGTCGCCGCCTGCGGCAGCGTCCTGCTGCACGTCCGCGACCCGTTTCTGGCGCTGCAGAACGTGCTCCGGTTGACGCGAGAGACCGTGGTCGTGACGGATCTCCTGCCGCGGCGGCATCTCGCGAGCTACTGGCTCGCCCGTCTCGCCAGACCGCGCATGACCTTCGTGCCCGACGCTCGCCGGGGCGGTCCCCAAGACAGCTGGTGGATCCTGAGCCCGGAGGTGGTGCGGCGATTCCTCGAGGTCCTGGGGTTCGAGGACACGCGCCTCAGCCGTCACTGGCACCCGTACGAGGGACGCAAGCGGTTGCTCTACACGGTGGTCGGGCGGCGAACGAGGGCGCGCCCGGCGGTGTGACGTGGCCCCGACGCGAAGCGACGTTTGCGCCGTCGTGGTCAGCTGGAACACGAAGGCGCTCCTGCGCGACGGTCTGGCCGCCCTGACGGCGCCGCAGGACGGGCAGCGCCTGGCCGTCGTCTGCGTCGACAACGGGTCGACCGACGGGAGCGTGCAGCTGGTCGAGCAGGAGTTCCCGTGGGTCGCCCTCGTCTCGAACGCGGACAACGTGGGCTTCGCGGCGGCCTGCAACCAGGGCATCGCCCTGGCGATGGAGCGGTACGGGGCGGGATACGTGGCGCTCGTCAACAGCGACGTGGTGGTGGACGCGTCGAGGATCCTCGCGCTGGTCCGCCGGATGTCGGAGGCGCCGCGGGTGGCGGCCGTCGGTCCTGCGTTGCGACTTCCGGACGGACGGCTGCAGACCGGCGCGGCGGGGTTCGCGCCGACCGCCTGGTCGGGAGCCTGCCAGTTCCTGTTCCTGTCGGCGCTCAGCGGGGGACGGTGCCGGGGGTTCTTCATCGACCAGCGCCGCTTCGCGGGCCGGCCGGAGCCCGTTCCGGTCGACTGGGTGAGCGGCGCCTGCATGGTCGTGCGCGGGGAGGCGATCGGTCGGGTCGGACTCCTCGACGGCCGGTTCTTCATGTACGGCGAGGACGTGGAGTGGTGCCAGCGGATGCGGCGCGACTCCTGGGCGGTGTGGTACGTGCCGCAGGTGGAGGTGGTGCACCGACAAGGGAGCAGCGGATCGGGCGCCAGCCCGCGATGGCTGGCGTCGATGTGCGAGCTGGTGCGCCGCGATCGCGGCCGGCTCGAGTACCTCGCGTTCCGCGGGGCGGCGGCGCTCGGGCTCACCGCGCGGCGCGTGGCGTACGGCCTCGCGTACGTCGCGTCGCGACAGGAGCGCTACCGGAGGCTCGCGGCCGACATGCGAGTGTATGCGTCGTGGGCGATCGGCCGCGGGTGATCGGTGCGGATCGGCATCGACACGCACGCGGCGGAACAGGACGGCACGGGCAACGGCAGCTACGTCCGCGGGCTGGTGCGCGCGCTCTGTGCGCTCGGCGGCGATGAGGAGTACGTCCTTTACGCCATCGACCCACGACATCCGTTCTACGCGACCCTCGAGTCCCGGACGAGCTTCGCCGTGCGTCGCCTGTGGCCGTCGCCCGCAGTGCTCCGGATACCTCTGTCCCTTGCGCTCGCGTCGTACCGTGATCGGCTCGACGTGCTCCACGTGCAGTACGTCGGTCCCCCGTGGCATCGCGGCGCCCGGGTCCTGACGCTCCACGATCTCGCCTTTCTGCACGTTCGTGAGTCCTTTTCACGGGGTCAGCGATGGCGCCTGCGCTGGCTCGTGCCGCCCAACGCGCGGCGTGCCGCCGCGGTCATTGCCGGGTCGGAGTTCTCGAGGCGCGACATCGAGACCACCTACGAGATTCCGCCCGACCGTATCGCGGTCATTCCCGACGCGCCCGACTCCCGCTTCCGGCCCGTGCGGGACGGCGCAGTCCTGGCAGCGCTTCGCCGGCGTCTCGGAATCTGCGACCGCTACGTCCTGTCCGTCGGTCGCCTGAATCCGCGAAAGAACCTCATCGGCCTCGTGCGCGCGTTCGAGCGCATCCGGCCGCGGCTGGAAGGCCCCGCGCAGCTCGTGATCGCCGGCCGGCGCGACTTCGGGACCCGCCGACGTGCTTCGCGTCGGCTACGTGAGCGACGACGACCTGCCCGCGCTGTACTCCGGTGCAGCCGTCTTCGCGTTCCCGTCGCTGGCGGAGGGCTTCGGCCTGCCGCCTCTCGAGGCGATGGCATGCGGCACGCCCGTGGTGTGCTCGAGCGCGGCCTCCCTGCCCGAGGTGGTCGGCGATGCCGCGATGCTGGTCCGGCCCGGCGACGTCGAGGAGCTGGCCGAGGCGCTGTGGTGTGTGCTGGCCGAGCCGGAGCTCCGTGCGCGTCTCGCCGGCCGGGGGCTCGAGCACGCGGCCCGGTTCACCTGGGAGGCGGCCGCCCGACGGACGCGCGAGGTGTACCGCCGCGTGGGGCAGGCGTCGGCGGTCCCGGCCGACGTCAGGGTTGGGTGACTACCACCTGGCGCACGCACAGCACGCCGGGGCTGATGCCGGGAACCATCACGCGCAGCACCCGCTCGCCGTGCTCCGTGGCGACCCGATAGACGAAGGCCTCCGGCTGTACGGCGGTCATGGGATCCATCGCGATCAGCTGCGAATCGAAGTAGACCATCATGCCGGGCGGCTTGGGCGGCGTCGGGGTGAACGCGACCACGACGATCGTCACCGAGCGCTCGTGCGCCCACACGGTCGCCTGCAGGCTGGCGCCCGCGATGAGGCACATCATCTGCTCGTCTGCCTTGGCCGCCGGTCCGGTGACGAGCATCCCGCTGGGCACCAGAGTGAGAATCGGGGCGGGCGGATCGTCGAACCTCCGGCATCCGCTGAGTAGCAGCCACACGACCAGCGATGCGAGGCCCGGTCGCACCCGCGGGCCCGCATATCCGGGCCGTGGGGTTGCCGTCAACCGAAGGCTCGCCTACGGTCGGCGGCGCATCGCTGGAGATCCGCAATTGGCAAGCCGTGGACCGAGGCTGCGCGACGCTTTCGCACCGGGTTTCGTGTTCCCGCTGGTCTTCGTTCTTTTCTATACCGCGCCGTATCTGAACCTCGTCGACTACAGCGATCTGATTCCGCCTCCCGGCGTGCGGATGGCGTGCCTGTCGGTCCTCGGCTTCCTCGGCTACGTCGGCGGGCTGTCGGTCGCACGGTGGCGCTGGTCGACGCGCGGCCTCGAATGGCCGCGCATCGATCCCGACGGCTGGCGGAGCCCGTTCACGTTGCGTCTGTTGACGGGTCTCGCGCTGGCGAGCCTCGCGCTGCTGGCCTTCGTGTTCTGGACCGCCGGCATGATCCCGGTCCTCGCCGCGAACAAGGAAGCCGCCCGGTTCGCCCTCGCCCGGGACGTCGGCAACCCGTTGAACGCGACCACTCGCTTCCCCATCACGGCGGCAATCGGGAGCGGGCTGTATCTGCTGGTCTCCGACCGGGAGGCTTCCGCGTCGAAGGCCGTCGCCGCCGTCCTGGTCGGACTGTGCATCGTGGGGGAGTGCCTGCTGGGACACCGCGGCCTTCCGTTGTTCATCGTCACGCCGTTGCTCGTGTGCTTCCACTATGCGGTCCGGCCGATCGGCTGGCGGACGCTCGCTGGATTCGGCGGTCTCGCCGTCGTCGGGCTGGCGGTCGCCAACTATTTCCGGCTGGTCAGCTCGCCCCCGCAGCTGGCCCACCTGATGTCGCACTCGAACCTGCCCGGCTGGATGCCTGCCTGGTGTACCTCGGCGGTGACGCTCGTGGCGTTCGGCCCGCTCACGTTCAACTTCGTGCTGAGCACCGTTCCCGAAAAGGCACCGTTCCAGCACGGGATGGCCCTGTTCAACGCCGCCTTCGGCATCCTTCCGGGACATCAGCCGACGATCGGCGAGTACGTGTCGCGAAACCTCTTCGGCTTCCCGGAGGGCGCTCCGAACCTGCCGCCGACGATCCTCGGAGGCTTCTACCTCGACTTCGGGAGCGTCGGGGTGGCGGTCGGGATGTTGCTGGTCGGGCTGGCGAGCCAGTTCCTGTACTGGCGGATGTTCAGCCGCCGATCGGTCTGGTCGATGTTCTTCTACGCCTACTGGTACTTCAACCTGTTCGTGGCGCTGTACGGAGATTTCATCGCGAACGACCTGATCTGGTTCGTGCCGCTGAGCGTGTACGGCATCGACGTCGCCGCCCGGTTGTTTTCCCCGTCGATCAGGAGCGCGGCTCCGCCACGCCGTCAGGCCCTGCACGCGTGACCTCGGGCGGGTCGGGGGGAAAGTCCGCCATGAGCGAGCGTTCCACCATCTGGTGAAGCACGATGTCCGGGTGTTCGTGCTCGATGAGCTCCGGAGCGAAACGACCTTGCCGCGAATATACGGCCCGGGAGAAGTGCTCGGCGAGGAACGGCCGGAGCGTATCGCCGAACGAATCGTGGAGGACGACGGCTCGTGGCAAGTTGGGATCGTAGCATCACGGGAAGGAACCGCGGCTCGCCCCAGGCATAGAACACGAGGCTGGCGAGGAGCAGGAACGCGTTCCGACCGCGCCGGGGCAGGGCGAAATGCACCGCCAGGACGGACGGCAAGAACAGGAAGAGAAAGATCGGTGAGGTGAAGACCATCGGGCTGCCGCGGACGTCTACCACGAAGCGCTGGCCGTGACATGCGGACCTTCACTCCGCGGTGCCGCTGGTCTAACGTGCGCGGTGGTCCGTCATGGCCGCCGCGCTGACGACACTTGCCGCCGCCCTCCTGGTGTATGTCCTCGGCCGTTCGACGTTGCCCGTGTTCGTCGGTCGAACCGTCGATCCACCGAGACCCGTGCTCCAGCTCGAGCTGCTGCTCGGGAATGCGCTGCTCAGCGTCATCGGCCTGCTGCTGGCCGAGACCGGTCACTTCGCGCTCCGATGGCTCGTCGCGATCTCGATCCTGGTCTGCGGCATCGGGTTCGGGCTTCGCGCATCGCGGCCGCGAGACTCCGGCACGCCGTCGTACGATATCCGGGATGCCGTCGGGATGGGGCTGCTGATCGCCGCCTACCTGTGGGCGTTTCCCGCCTTCGATACGTCGTTGTTCGGGCTCGATTCGAGTCTCTATCTCGCCTCGGGCCTGCACATCGCCGAGCACGGGTCGCTGGTGATCCACGATCCGACGCTGGCGCTCCTGCCGCCTGCGGAGCGCGTCCAGTGGTTCCCGCTCTACCATCCGGAGACCAACACGCCGCCATTTCTTCGTGTCGGTGGCGGGCTCTTGCTGCCCGATCTCGCGAGCGACCGCGTGCTCCCGGCCTTCCAGCCCCTGCTCTCGGTCTGGGTGGCGATCTTCTACGCCATCGGCGGCGACCAGGCGATCGCGGCGCCGATCACCTACTTCGGCGCCCTGTTCCTGTGGGCATTTGCCACCTTCACGGCCGGTCTGGCCGGTCCCTGGGCGGCAGGCCTGGCGCTCGGTCTGCTCACCAGTCTCGTGCCGCAGTACTGGTACTCGCGCTTCCCGATGCCCGAGATCCCGAGTGAGTATTTTCTGTGGGCGGGGCTGTGGGCCGGGTCGGTGTCGTTGTCGTCCGGCGCCAGACGGCTCGGCGCGCTCTCGGGTCTGGCGGTCGGCGTCGCGGGCTTGATGCGCCTCGACATGCTGATCCACGTGGCCGCCGCGCTGGCCCTGTGGACCGCGGTGGCTCCCCGGCAGCGCTGGCCGGGGGGCCGCGGATTCGCCCCGGCTCTGCTCCTCATGACGGCGTATGCGCTCGTCCACCAGGTCCTGTTCCCGAGCCACTACTTCGCGGAGATGTCGCCGCGTCTGCTGATCGTGCGCGATTACCTCCGGAGCCACCATCTCCTGAGCTTCGGCGTGGCCGGGTTCGCCGTGCTCGCGGTCGCGATGGCGGCACTGATGTTGACCGAGAGCGGGCTCGCGGACGGCGCCAGCGTGCTCCGGGCGGCGCTCCGGCTCGCGGCGCTCGCGGCCTTTGCGACCTACGCCGTCACCGTCGTCGCCACGGCGTGGCCGGATCTGGCCACCAACCTCGCGTGGCTCCGCCTCTACGCCGGCTGGCCGCTCGGCCTGGCCGCGGCGATCGGCGTGCCGCTCTGGATTCGGAGGGCGCGAAACCCGGCCGAGCGGTTCGTGCTCGTCTTCGGTTTGCTCGCCACGGCTCAGCTCTTCTTCTATCCCCCCGTCAGTCCCCAACCCCTGTGGGCGATCCGCAGGTTCCTGCGCATCGCGCTGCCCACGGGGGCGATCGCCGCGGCGCTCGCCCTGACCAGTCTCGTGGAACGGCGGCGCTGGGTGCTGGCGGTCGCGGCGCTCGCTCTGATGCTCGCGCTCGGTCCGCGATCGGCGTTCACCTTCCGGCAGCCGGCTTATCAGAACACGATGGCGTACGTGCGGAGCATCGGGGCGCAGATCCCTCGCGGTGCGGTCATCGTGGGCGACCCCGCGTTCTTCGCCGAGTCGCAGCTCCACATCGCGCTCTGGATCACGCGCGATGCGCCGGCGTTCTTCCTGGACGGCCCGACGACGGAGTCGCTACGACGCTTGCGAACCGCGCTGCGCGATCGTCCGATGATCTGGATCGGACCGACCGGACGGCCGCCGCCCGCCGCGACCGGCAACCTGCGGCTGGTCCGCATGGCGACCTACACGTTCAGCGTCGCGACCCGCCGCATGGAGCCGTACGACGAGCGAGACGACCTCGGACTCCGTGAGATCTCCCTCGCCATGTACCGGGTCGATCTCGACCCGAGCTGACGGCCGGCGTCTACCTCACCCGCCGCACCCCGGGAACTGCCAGGGGCTTCGAGCTGGCATTATCGATGACCTGGACGGAGACGACCTCTTTGTTGGTGGTATTGTCCGCCAGCATCGCCGCGAGACCGCAGTCGACGAGGCTCACCTTCTGGACGACGTCGCCTGCCGGCGGCACCAGGATGTTGGGGCAGCTCAACGTCTGATCGACCCACGTCACCAGCGGAGCGCCGTTGGTGCGGGTGATGCGGAGCACGATCCGCGTGTGTACGAGCTTGTTGGCGAGCGCCCCCGGAGGCGTGGCCCGGGAGCTCTTCAAGGTGGTGGACACCTGGTTCCTGCTCGCCATCGACTTGATCGCCACGCGACCCACCGTGAAGTGTGTGCCGTCCGTGTTGGCGTTGCTCTCCGGGCACGCCCCCACGCCGCCGACGTTGGTCACGGAGAACGTGCACTGGTCCATCGCCTGGACCAGATTGGCGCTGTAGGTCATCGCCTTCAGGTTGAAGTCGGGCCCCACGGCCTCGACTCGCAAGGGCTGCATGACCAGGGCGGCGAACGCAGTGACGATGGCAAGCGATCTGGTGTTCATGACAACCCCCGTTGGGCGCGGAGCCTGAACGGCCCTTCGGAGGGAGTCAAGGAAAATTCGTCAATCACCCGTCTCCGGCACGCGCTTATCTGTCTCTAACTGGACCTGGGTCCGGAAAGAGGATCATCACCGGGATCTGGCGGGTGGTCCGGGCCTGGTAGTCGTCGTAGTCGCGATACATCGCGACCAGGCGTGGCCAGAGCGTCGCCTTCTCGGCGCCGGAGGCACGGCGGGCGCGCATCCGGCGGGTGGTCGATCCGATCTGCACCTCGACCTCCGGGTTGGCCGTCATGTTGTGGTACCACGCCGGGTGGTGCGACATGCCGCCCTTGGAGGCGACGAGCACCACGTCCTCCCCCGCGGCCAGGTAGAGGAGGGCCACCGTGCGCGGCGTCCCCGACCGCTTGCCCTTCACGGTCACGAGACAGATCGGGGCGCCCTGCAGGAAGGTGCCGCCGAGCCGGCCGCCGGTCAGGCGATAGGCCCAGACGTTGAGCACCGTCATCAGGCGGATGACCGGAGAAGCCAGGCGTTCCTGCGCGCGGGTCCACGGGGCCAGCCCGGCCTCTCGTCCGCTCATGGCGACCTCGCCTCCAGGCGGCGCGCAGTGTTCCGGCGCGCCGTCCCGAACGTCGCCGTCCAGCAGGTGCCGGTGCTGGCGGCGAGCTGCACGGTCAGCGGCATTGGCGTCGCGGGAAGGGTGGGGATGCCGAGGTGCGTGCCCTTGCCCGAGGCGGCGACCGACGCCGCGCCCGCCGGACCTGCGGTCAGCTCGACACGCTCGAGCCCCGTGTCGAGGTGCCGATCGAGGTACCGGAAGCCGTTCGCCGTGGCCGTCCACGGGCCGCCGGCGGGGGCGATCGCGCCGACGACGAGGTGATCGTCGCCGGCGTAGACGCAGAGCGCATAGTCGGTCGACGAGGTGGGGTCGCCGAAGTCGGCCAGGGCCGTAGCGGAGCCGTTCGTCCATCGCCAGGCGAGCCGGTCGCGCAGGCCGCTCACGCCGATGGCGATCGTGAGAATGGAGGTGCCGGGGACGGGGGCGGCCCGGCAGCCCGACAGCGGTGCCAGGCCGCAGCCGTACGCCTCGCGTGCGGCGGGCGGCGGCAGCGGTGGGGCAGGCGTCTGGATCGTGTGGCCGGCCGGCGCCTCGCGCACCGGGAGCCGCAGCTCGAGGCGGCTCGCGCTCACCGCGAAGCTGCCGTTCGACGCGCGCACGTAGGGCGAGCTCTGGCCGAGGAGCTCCAGCTTCGGAACGTGGCCTGCCGCGAAATGCCAGCCGTTCGGATGCAGCTGGAAGACCTGCCGGCCGGCGTTGTCGGTGCGCGGCCGGTAGACCGCATGGCTCACCAGCGTCTGCATGCCGGTCGGCGCCGCGTCCCAGAGCCGCGCGTCGACCTGGGCCGCCGGGCTCGTGGCCGCGAGCTCGACGATTACGGTGGGGGAGCCGAGGAGCGTGTAGCCGGCGCCCTCCGCCGGCGGCAGCCGGTAGGTCGCCGCTCCGGGGTCGTCGTCGCTCGGCACCGCCCGGCATGGTCCGCCGGCCAGCGGATCGACGGCGGCGGCCGTCTGCGGCCTGCCACCGGCCGAGGTGAAGCGCTTGATGCCGCTCCTTTGGTAGCGCACCTCGCCGGGGTGGAGGGCGTCCCAGTCGTCCGCCGTGAACGGCCCGCCCTCGGCCACGCCGTTGCAGCCCTGCGTGAAGGTCTCGAGCGCCGGCAGCGGCTCTCCGGCCATGCTCTTCAGATGGCGCGCAAAAAGCGCCGTGACGCCGGCCTGTGGGCGCGCCGTGCTCGCGCCGAGGTCGGCGCGCGGATGGCCGAAGCCGGCGGCAAACTGGAGCGCGATCTCGGCCTGCGGGTACTTGCTCTTCGTCTTCCGCCAGAAGCGGAGCGCCTCGTCGACGGGGAAGAGGTCGTCCGTCCAGGCGTTGTAGATGAAGAGCGGCGCCGGCTCGATCGAGTCGTCGACGTAGTACGCGGAGTGATGGTTCGCGACCTCCGTGAGGCTCCCGATCAACTGCGGATCGCTGTCGTACGGCTCCCCGAGCCGGAGCCGGGCGTCCCAGCCCGTGATGTCCGCCGACGGGTCGACCCCCGGCGGCGCGAAGAACCCGTTGCCCAGTCCTGCCGCGTAGAGGAGGCGGCCCCACGACGCCTTCTGCACGCCGCCGCGCGTCCCGTACGGGTTCTCCGTCCGGTAGTCGAGCGTGCGTCCGTTCGGCGCGAGCGAGTAGGCGAGGTCCGACCACGGGACGAGCGGTCCGGCCGCGGCAATCGCCATGTCGAGTCCGCTCGGGCTCTTCCACGGCACCAGCGTACCGTCCGCCATCATCACGCGGTTCCTCAGCGCGGCGAGGATCATCGACTGCCCTCCACCGTACGAGATGCCGGTGACGCCGATCCGATCCGGAATGACCAGGCCCTCGTCGGCGAGCAGCCCGGCCAGGTGCTGCGTGTCGTGGCCCTCGAACCGCGCATCTGCGAGGTGGATCCAGCCGCGCTCGGCGCATACGGTGGGGTCCGCGAGCGTCGGATCGGGGTCGCGTGAGGCGACGAACCCGCAGGAGGCATGGAAGCCGCGCGCCGTGTAGCTGAGCACGACGTAGCCGTCGTTCGCCCGGTCGACGAACGGAGTCCCGGATTTGCTGAGTGCCCACCCGTGGAGGTCGACGATCAATGGAAAGGGGCCGTCCATCGACGCGGGCGGCAACGTGACGCTCACGTCGAGCGGCACGCCGTCCCAGCTCTCGATCCGGGTGTTGACGTCGCCCGGGCAGAACTGGACCCCGCTCTGCTCGCTGCAGGCGACCTTCCCGCCGAAGACGCTGGCGAGCGGCGCTGCGGGTGCGGGCGTCGCGCTCCAGAGCAGGAGGGCGAGGAGGGCGGGGCTTCTCGGATGGATCATGGTGGGATCACTATCTCGCGCGACCCACGAACTCGTCCATGCTCTGGTTGACGCCGAGGAACTCCATGATGGCATCGAACAGGCGCACGGGGAGGAGGCGTCCGAGCGAGGTCACGTAGACGAGCCGGGGCATGATGAGGCGGCGGCGGTCGCGGCGGATGGCGTCGACGATGCGGTTGGCGGCGTACTCCGGCGTGAGGATCGGCAACAGCAGCCGGAAGCGGGTCTTCACGCCTTCGAACATGCCCGTGCTGATGTAGAAGGGGCAGACGACCGTCGTCTTGATCTTGCTGCCCAGGCGGCGGAG
>VBLD01000457.1 GCA_005879205.1 Deltaproteobacteria bacterium | reverse complement strand
TCCAGAAGGCGCTCGACAACACGCTGATCGATCGCTGCCAGCCGGCGCTGCTCGCCCGGGAGCCGGTCTCGCTCGACCTGCCGATCACGAACCGCAACCGGACGGCCTGCACGATGCTGTCGGCGGAGATCTCCCGCCGCCACGGCGCCGAGGGGCTGCCGCCGGAGACGATCCGCATCAAGTTCACGGGCTCCGCGGGCCAGAGCTTCTGCGCCTGGCTCGCCCCCGGCATCGCCATCGAGCTCGAGGGCGACGCCAACGACTACTTCGGCAAGGGCCTCTCGGGCGGGCGCATCGTCGTCTACCCGCCGCGCGAGGCGACCTTCGCGCCGGAGGAGAACATCATCGTCGGCAACGTCTCGCTCTACGGCGCGACGGGCGGCGAGGTCTTCCTCCGCGGCCAGGCCGGCGAGCGGTTCTGCGTGCGCAACAGCGGCGTCACCGCGGTGGTCGAGGGCGTCGGCGACCACGGCTGCGAGTACATGACCAAGGGACTCGTCGTGGTCCTCGGCCGCACGGGCCGGAACTTCGCCGCCGGCATGAGCGGGGGCGTCGCCTACGTGCTCGACGACGACGGCACGTTCGAGAAGCGCTGCAACAAGAGCATGGTCGAGCTCGAGCCGCTCGACGAGAAGGACCTCGCGAGCGTCCGGTCGCTGATCCAGCGCCACTACGACTACACGCACTCGGCGGTCGCCTGGCGGCTCCTCTCGGGCTGGAAGGAGACGGTCACGCATCTCGTCAGGGTCATGCCGGTCGAGTACCGGCAGGTGCTCGCCAAGCAGCACCTCGACACCGACGCCGCGCGCCTCGCGTCGATCTGACATGGGAAAGATCACCGGCTTCCTCGAGTTCGAACGCGAGAAGGTCCACAAGGAGCCGGTCGAGCAGCGCCTGACGCACTGGCGCGAGTTCGAGGAGCGTACGCCCGACGAGGTGCTCAAGCGTCAGGGCGCGCGCTGCATGGACTGCGGCATCCCGTTCTGCCACAAGGGCTGCCCGCTCGGGAACATCATCCCGGACTGGAACGACCTCGTGTACCGGGGCCGCTGGCGGGAAGCCATCGCGCGGCTGCACGCCACCAACAATTTCCCCGAGTTCACCGGTCGCATCTGTCCCGCGCCGTGCGAAGAGGCGTGTGTCCTGAACATCAACAACGACCCGGTGACGATCAAGAACATCGAGAAGAACATCATCGACCATGCCTGGGGCGAGGGATGGGTCACGCCGCTGATCCCGCCCCGGCACACGGGCAAGCAGGTCGCCGTCGTCGGCTCGGGCCCGGCCGGCATGGCGTGCGCGCAGCAGCTCGCGCGGGCCGGCCATGCGGTCACGCTCTTCGAGCGGGCCGACCGGATCGGCGGGCTCCTCCGCTACGGCATCCCCGACTTCAAGATGGAGAAGTGGCTCATCGACCGCCGCATGGAGCAGATGGCCGCCGAGGGGGTGACGTTCCGGACGTCCGTGAACGCCGGCGTCGACGTCACGGGGGAGCAGTTGCAGCGGGAGTTCGATGCGATAGTCCTGTCGTGCGGCGCGACCAAGCCGCGCGACCTGCCGGTGCCGGGCCGCGAGCTCGAGGGCATCCACTTCGCCATGAACTTCCTGCCCCAGCAGAACAAGGTGAACGCCGGCGATCGGGTCGACGGACAGCTCCTTGCAACCGGGAAGCGCGTCGTCATCCTCGGCGGCGGCGACACGGGGTCGGACTGCCTCGGCACATCGAACCGCCAGGGTGCCATCTCCGTCCACCAGTTCGAGCTGCTGCCCGAGCCGCCGAAGGACCGCCCACCGCTCGTCTGGCCGAACTGGCCGATGATCCTGCGCTCGTCGTCATCGCACGAGGAAGGTGTCATCCGCGACTTCTCGATCAACACGAAGGCGTTCGTCGGCGACGCACAGGGGCGTGTGCGCGCGCTCAGGGGCGTGTGCGCGCGCTGCGCGCGGTCCGGCTCGACTGGCAGACCGACAACGGCCGGCCCGTGATGCAGGAGCGGCCTGGCAGTGAGTTCGAGCTGCCGTGCGAGCTCGTGCTCCTGGCGCTCGGCTTCCTCGGCCCCGAGACGGACACGGTCGTGTCGCAGCTCGGGTGCAACCTGACGGAGCGCGGGAACCTGAAGGCCGGGCCGGATTACCAGACGACGGTTCCCGGCGTATTCGCGTGCGGCGACGCGCGGCGCGGCCAGTCGCTCGTCGTGTGGGCGATCTGGGAAGGCCGCGAGGCGGCGCGGGGCGTGGACGCGTACCTGATGGGGGAGACGTTCCTGCCCGCGAGCCCGGAGTTGTAGAGCCGATGGCCGGCCGACGCGCCGGTACAGCACTTCTACATCCGCATCGACGACAAGCAGGAGTTCCCGAAGATCCTCGAAGTGTTCGCGCACGACCCGATCGAGGACAGTGCCATCGATGACCCGGGGCTGGTAGCCGGCGGCGCCCACGCGCGGCGCGCCAGCGAGCGGCATGCCGCGTCCGGCGTGGCAAGCCAGCGCGCGATTCCTCGCGGAACGGCGTGATGGATTGCAGCGGACCCTACAACACCATGTTGCGCGCCGAACGCGCCGGGGTAGCGGCCGGCACCCTATGCCGCGTGCGTCCGTCTCGGACGACGCTTGACTCGGACAGTGGTCCCCCCGCGCTTCACTTTCACGCGCACGATGTCACCGTTGGGCAGCTCGAGCGTTTGGTCGTCCTCCTTAAAGGAGACGTCATCGAACTCGACACCGAGGAGCTGACCGTTCGGGGCGAGCCATGCGACGCCTCTGCCCTTCCTCGCCTCGACGGCGTCGCCGTACGGGCCGTCGTGCCAGTAGATCGAGAGAGGCCCCGATCCCGAGAAGTGGCGGAACGAGACGCGGGGGCGCTTCATGGCAGGATCCTCCGGAAACGCCGGTGGGATGGG
>VBLD01000102.1:9716-18204 GCA_005879205.1 Deltaproteobacteria bacterium | reverse complement strand
GTTCATCCGGTGGTGTCCGCCGGAGGTGGTCCGCGAGCATGTCGCGGCCATCGGCGGCCGCGCGCCCATCTGACCGTCTCCGTGCCTCGCGCGGCGATCGCGCTGCTGGTCGGAGCGGCCGTCGCGGGCAGCGCAGCGGCCGAGCTTCGCCTCGAGGCGGAGAGCCGGGTCGCGGACACGGTGATCCTCCGCGTGCGCGCGACGAACCCCGGTCCCGAAGCCGTGCACGACGTCATGCCGGAAGTCGTCTACCGCCACCGCACGGTCGGGGAGGACCGCGTGGGCGTGATCGACGGCGGCACCGCCCACGAATGGCGAACGACCTTGCCCGCCCCATCCGGCCCGGGCACGTTCCCGGTGACGATCCGTCTCCGCTACGTGGACGGGCGCGGCCAGCCGCGATCCACCCTCCTGGTCCATCTGGTCCGGACACCGGGGGCTCCCCCGCCGGAGGTGCAGGCGACCGTCGCGACCGAGCCCGTGTCGCGCCTCGGCCACGCGGTCGTGACGCTCGAGAACGCCGCGCCCGAGCAGGTCGCGGGGCGCCTCGTCGTGGCGCTGCCCCGGGACCTTCGCACCGACCCCGAGAGCCGGGCGGTGGAGGTGGCCGCCGCCGGGCGGATCTCGCTGCCCATCGTGGTCGAGAACGTCGGGGCGCAGCCGGGCGACGTGCGTCCGGTCTTCGCCCTCTTCGAGTACGACCGGGACGGCACGCACCACGCCGTCCTCGGGGAGGCCACCCTCGCCGTCGCCCGCACCAGCGACGCGTCGCGGCCGCTCCTGGTCGGCATCGGCGCGCTCGTGCTGGCGCTCGGGATTCTCGCGCTCGCCTTGCGGAACGCCCGAGGACCGGTCCGCTGAGCGATCACGCCCGTCGCGACGCGACGGGAGATTCGTGCGCAGCCTGGATCGCCTGGACTGCCGTGTCCCCTTGGGCTACACGGGGAAACGCCTGGCGTGCCCGGCCGCTGCGCCTCCCGAAGAGCGGGCGGCAAATGCGCACCACCGGTTCGCCAGGCGCGCGGCTTGCAGCGGTGGCGGTGAGGCAGGCAGTGGATGACGGTGGACGCGCGTGGTTGCACGGAGCACTGGTGGCGGGGGCGCTGCTCCTGGTGGCCGAGCCCGCTTGGCCCCGAGCGCCCGGAGACCCCGTGCGACTCGTCTGGGACGAGGGCGACGTCGCCGGCGTCACCAGCATCTACGGCCCGGATGGCGGCGAGCCGATCGGGTTCGTCGAGTATCGCCAGACCCGCCGCGGCGACATTCTCAGCTGCGCGCGCGTCGCGCACTACCGCGACGGCACGCGCGACGAGGACGAGGCGACGGCGCGCCTGTCCGGGACGCTCGAGGCCGTCGCCGGCCGCTCGATCATCCGGGACCGGGACGGCGAGCCGGTCGCTGACGTCACGATCGATGTCGCCGGCGGTCGGCTCCAGGGGACGTGGGGCCGCGGCTCCGACCGCCAGACTCTCGACCGCCGCGTGGCCCTGCCGCGCGGAACCTACTGGGGACCGCTCATCTTCCTCGTCGTGAAGAACTTCGACGCCAACGCCGAGGGCGACCGCGTGGTCTTCCACACCGTCGCCCCGAGTCCGCGGCCGATCGAGCTCGACATGGAGGTCGTTCGCGGCGGCCAGAGCCGGCTCGATCGCGCCGGGAGCACCGTCGAGACGTTCCGTCTCGATCTCCGCCCGACGGTGCACTGGGCGCTCGATCCCCTGATCCATCTCGTCATGCCTCAGGCGACGTTCTACCTCCTGCCGGGCGAGCCGCCCGCGCTCGCGCGCTTCGCGGGGCCGAGGAACTACGCCCGGCAGCCGATCCGGATCGAGTGATGGCCACGCCCCCTCATCTTGTTCCAGCCCCACGCCGACCCGCCGAGGTGGAGCCCGAACCACCGGCTCGTCGGCGGCCTCGCGTGCGCCCGCAGCTGGCGCGCGCCTGCCTGCTCGAAAGGCGACCGCCCGAGCGCTTCGGATTCCGCTTCGACGTGGCCGCCCGCCTGTTCGCCGTGACCGCGTTCTTCTACCGCCGGTACTTTCGGGTCCAGTGCTACGGGATCGAGTCGCTCCCCCCCGGCCCTTTCCTGCTGGTCGCGAACCACAGCTCGCGGGTGCTCTCCTGGGACGGCGCCATGATCGTCACCGCGTGCCTCCTCGACGCCGACCCGCCCCGGCTCGTCCACGGGATGGCGGACCACCGCCTGATGACGCTTCCCGTGCTGGGCGCTGCCGCGCGGCGGATCGGCGCCGTCGACGGACGGCGGCCGGCGTGCGAGGACCTGCTCCGGCGGGGCGCGGCCGTCCTCACCTTTCCCGAGGGGGTGAAGGCGCTGGCGAAGCCCTTCCGCGAGCGCTACCGGCTGCGCGGGTTCGGCCACGGCTTCGTCCACGTCGCCCTCGCCACCGGGGCCCCGATCGTCCCGGTTGCCGTGATCGGGGCCGAGGAGGAGGCGCCGCTCATCGCCAATCCGTCCTGGCTGGCACGTCTGGTCCGGACGCCCGTGGCGCCGATCACGCCCACCATCGTGTTCCCGCTTCCGGTCAAGTACCGCCTGCACTTCGGCGCCCCCATCCGCCTGAAGGGCGCCGGGGGGGCCGACGTCGTGGCTCGCCATGCGCAACACGTGCGGGCCGCCCTGCAGGATCTGATCGCCGGCGGCCTGGCGGCCCGCCGTCATGTCTTTTTCTAACGCCGTCTCCCCCCTTCACCCCGCCTAGACGCTGACGACACCGGCATGCTAGAAGGCCGCTCGGACGAAAGGGCGGCGGCGCGCGCCGTCCCGTGCGAATCGGGAGCTAGAATGGGAAAGAGACTGTACGTTGGGAACCTCCCCTACCAGGTGGATGAGGACCAGCTCCGGGCCCTCTTCGAGCAGGATGGTCGTCAGGTCGAGGAGATCAAGATCGTGACCGATCGCGAGACCGGCCGTCCCCGGGGCTTTGCCTTCATCGAGATGTCGACGGACGCCCAGGCGCAGGCGGCCGTCAACGCCCTCCACGGCAAGCCGTTCGGAGGCCGTCCCCTGACCGTGAGCGAGGCCCGGGAACGCGCCCCGGGTGGCGGCGGGGGCGGTCGGGGCGGCATGGGCCGGCGGGACCGCTAGCTCGATCGCCCACCCGAGCCGAAGCGTCGTTGAGCACCGGACGGTGGGGTGTGCCCTGCTCGCGCTCGCGCTGCTTCTCGGATGCGCCGCCCGGCACCCGGAGCCGACGCTCGTGGTTCCCGCCGTCGCCATCGTGGCGCTGCCGCTCGGCGGCGCCGCCGGCGTGCAGCCGATCGGCGTGGCGGTCGGGAGGGTAACATGAGAGCCGCACTTCTCGGTCTCCTCGGTCTGCTCGCGAGCGCGACGCCCGCCGGCGCCAAGGCACCGCCCGTCTATCCGTGGCAGGAGGCGGAGCGGCACATGGGCGAGATCGTGACCGTCGACGGAGTGGTCGCGGCCGCGCACAGTACCGGCGACACCTGCGTCCTCGAGTTCGCGCCGGACGATCCGCACGCGTTGCGCGTGATCCTCGTCCTGCCGATGCTCTCGAGCCTCCCGTCGAAACCCGAACGTCTCTACGCCGGAAAGCGGGTGCGCGCCTCGGGAGTCGTCCGACGCTTCGCGGGCCGCCCCGAGATGGTGCTGCGCAGCCCGGCCCAGATCGAGGTGATCGACGTGGCGGGGCCATCCTCGCCGCCGGCGGCGGCCGCCGCGCCCCCCGAGCCCCCGGCGGCCGAGAAGCCACCGCGGGGGCTCGGCCAAGCCATCGCGCGCCAGCTCTCGGCCGCGGCGCCGTGCGAGCGCGCGCGCGCGAAATGGCACGAGGCGGCCGACAACGCGGGGGAGCTGAGCACGGCTCTCGGCCGGTGTCTCGAAGGCGGCGGTTACCGGTGCCGCCGCGAGAGCGCGGCGCTCGCCCCGGCGCTCACCGCGCTCGAGTGGGCGGAGCAGCAGGTCGACGCCGCCTGCCCCTGACGGCGCTCACTCCTGTCCGCCGCCGCCCTCCTCGTCGGTCTCGACGAAGATGTCGATCTCGTCCGTCCCCTTGTGACTCTTCTGATCGGTGACGGTGAGCGTGGCGGTGTACTCGCCGACCTTCTCGTAGGTGTGCACCGGGTTCTGATCGGTGACCTTGGGGCTGCCGTCGCCGAAGTCCCAGCTGAAGGAGAACGGCCCGCCCGACTCCTCCTCCACCGAGGCGGTGAACTGCACCTTCAACGGCGGTGCCCCCTCGTCGGGCTCGGCTTCTGCGATCACGTCGAGCTCGTACTCGCTCTCCTCTTCCGCCTGTGTGCCCGCGACGGTGGTGGAGGTGTTGGGCGCAGCGGCCGCCGTCGTCGGCTTCGGGGCCGCCGGGGTCGGGGTCTTCTCGCCGCCGCCTCCGCCGCCACCTCCGCAGCCGGCGAGCACGAGCCCGAGGCCCGCGAGGCACACAAGTAGCTGGCTAGGTCGCATCATGCTCCTCCCTGATTTGGGACCGGGCCTGACTACCTGACGCGCCGCGAGAGGGCAAGCCGCACCGGCGCGAGCGACGGGCGAGCCGGCGACGCGGCGGGGGCCGGGCGTGCGGGAGAGCCCCTGCCGCCGGTCAGCGCCGGCGTGGCGAGGGCGGTAGCGTCCGCCGTCGCAGGCGCCCGTTCAGACCAGGTCTTCCCAGCCGCGCAGCACGAGCTCGACCCCGCGCCGCCCGAGGTCGCTCAGGGCCTGCAGGAACGCCGGGCGCAGGCTCGGGGCGAGGCGGACTTCCAGGCGCGTCCGCAGTCCGCGACGCGCGAGCACGTGCTCTCGCAGCACCTGGAGGTCGTAGGGGACGACCTCACCCGAGAGGCGCAGCGGCTCATCGGAGCCCGAGCGTATCGTCGCGCGAAACATGCGGGGTCGGATCGAGGGGAGCATCTTCCATGCCAGCGCGCCACACCGCCGCCCGGCGATTCTTCCGGTCCGGAGGCGTCAGCTTCGTGACGAGCGTTCACACGTACGCCAGCCACGAGCGGTGGCGGTCGTCACGCCCGCGCACGATGCCGAAGAACTGCTCCTGGAGCCGGCGCGTCGTCGGGCCGGGCTTCCCGTCGCCGATGCGGCGATCGTCGAGCTCGCGGATGGGCGTCACCTCGGCGGCGGTGCCGGTGAAGAAGGCCTCGTCCGCGAGGTAGATCTCGTCGCGCGTGAAGCGCTCCTCGCGGCACGGGATGCCGAGGTCGCCGAGCAGCCGGAGCACGGCGTCGCGCGTGATGCCGCCGAGCACGGTGGGCAGCGGGGTGGTCTTGGCGACGCCGCCCGCCACGATGAACACGTTCTCCCCGCTCGCCTCCGACACGTAGCCGTCGACGTCGAGCAGCAAGGCCTCGTCGTAGCCCGCGCGCCGGACCTCGTACGAAGCGAGGATCGAGTTGACGTAGTGGCCGCTCGCCTTCGCCTTGCTGAGCAACGTGTTCGGATGGAAGCGCTGGAACGAGCTGGTCTTCACGCGGATGCCGTGGCGGAGTCCCTCGTCGCCGAGGTAGGCGCCCCACGGCCACGCCGCGACGGCCACGCGCGTGGCGGGACGCGCGGCGAGCCCCATCTCCCCGTCACCGAGGAAGGCAATCGGCCGGATGTAGCACTCGCGCAGCCGGTTGGCGCGCACGATCTCGAGGCAGACCTCGGTCAGCTGCTCGCGCGAGAACGGGATCGGCAGGTCGAGGATGTGCGCGGAGCCGTAGAGCCGGTCGACGTGCTCGCGGAGGCGGAAGATCGCCGAGCGGCCATCGTGGCACTCGTAGCAGCGGATGCCCTCGAAGACCGCGAGGCCGTAGTGAAGCGAGTGCGTGAGCACGTGCACCTGCGCCTCGTTCCAGGCAACCAGCCGGCCGTCGAGCCAGATGCTCTCGGTCTTCTCCATCCCGAGTCTAGCTAGCCCGAAGCCGCCGCTCAACGCAAACTACGTGCGGGGTGTGGCGAGCCGACGATCGTAGACGGCGCGCACCGTGTCGCGGTGGCGCGCGTGGTCTTCGAGCAGCGCGGCCACGGCCTCGTCATCGGAGCCTGCGTACCCGAGCCGCCGCGCCAGCGGCACGAGCTTCCCGGGCTCCGCATCGAGCGCCTCGCCGGGCTGATCGCGCTCCAGGCGGAGCCGGCTCGCGACGGCGCGCAGGAAGGCGTAGCCGCCCCCGAGCGCGCGGGCCTCGTCGTCGGACAGGATGCCCTCGGCGGCCAGCGCCGCGAGCGCGCCGCGCGTGTCGCGCACCCGCACGGCGGGATGGTCGTGCCCGTGAGCGAGCTGGAGCATCTGGACCAGGAACTCGATGTCGACGAGTCCGCCGCGTCCGGTCTTGATGTCGCCGAGCTCGCCGCGCCCGCTTCCCCGCTCCCGCTCGATGCGCTCGCGCATGCGCACCATCTCGAGACGCTCGGCGGCGTCGAGGCCGCGGCCGTAGACGAAGCGCGTCCGGATCTCCTCGAGCCGGGCGGCGAGCGCCGGCGGCCCTGCCACGAGGCGGGCCCTGATGAGCGCCTGCCGCTCCCAGAGCTGCGCGCTCGTCCGGTGATACGCCTCGAAGGCCTCGGCCGAGCAGACGAGTGATCCCTGGTTTCCCGAGGGCCGGAGCCGCGTGTCGATCCGGTAGGCGAGGCCCTCGCGCGTCGGGGTCTGGAGCGCGCTGATCGTCCGCTGCGCGATGCGGGTGAAGAATTCGTGAGGCGTCGTGCGGCCGCTCCACCAGGCCGCCTCCCCGGTGTCGTAGACGAAGATCAGGTCCAGGTCGGAGTTGTAGCCCAGCTCTCCGGCTCCGAGCGTTCCCATGCCGAGCACCGCGAGCCCTTCGGCCGCCGGCCCCCCCGGCGCGCCGCTTCGGACGAGCACCTCGCGGCGGGCGAGCGCCAGCGCCGCCCCGACACACGTCTCGGCGAGCGACGTCAGCTGGGCGGCCACCTCGTCCGGCTCGAGCTTCCCCTGGATGTCGTGCACCCCGATGCGCAGGAATTCCTCGTGGCGGAAGCGGCGGAGCGTGTCGAGCTCCGTCTCGAGGTCCGACGCGGCCGCCAGCCGGGCATCGAGCTCCTCGACCATGCCGGCGCGGCTGCGGACGATCTGCACCAGGTCGGCCCGGACCAGACTGTCGAGCAGCTCGGGATGCCGCAGGAAGAACTGGGAGAGGAACTCGCTGGTGGCGAAGAGCCGCACCAGGAGCCGCATGACCTCGAGGTTCTCGAGGAGCAGATGAAGGTAGCTGGTGCGCGCGCCGACCGTGCTGAAGAAGGTGGCCAGGTGATGGAGCGCGTGGTCGGGCGTCGCCGAGCGGGCCAGCTCGACGAGCAGCGCGGGGGCGAGCGCCGCGAGCGCCGCGCGCCGCCGCGGCGAGGCGGGGGCATGAGGTGGGCCCTCACGCAGCAGCCGCAGCTCGCGACGGGCCGCCGGCGGGTCGGCGAAGCCGAGACGCTCGAGCCGGGCGTGCGTCGCCTCCACGTCGTCGAGGCCCTCGAGGAGCGCGTCGATCTCGGGATCGCGCTCGCGCCGGCGCTCCTCCGCGGGACCGTGGAAGAGCGCCGCGAACGCCTCGTGCACGACGGCGGTATGGCGGGCGTGCGTCGCCCAGAACTGGGCCACGGCCTCGGGACCGCGGAACCCGAGCCGGCGCGCCAGCGCTGCGACCTCCGCCTCGTCCCGCGGCACCAGGTGCGTCTGCCGCTCGTGGACGATCTGGAGCTTGTGCTCGACGTCGCGCAGGAAGCGGTAGGCGACGGCCAGCGCGGCGGCCTGCTCCGGGTCGACGTAGCCGCAGGACGAGAGCCGGGCGAGCGCGCCGAGCGTGCTGCGCGCCTGCACGCGGGGATCCTTTCCGCCGTGCACCAGCTGCTGCGCCTGGACGACGAACTCGACCTCGCGGATGCCGCCGCGGCCGAGCTTGACGTCGCGTGCACGCGCCCCCGGGTCGCGGAGCGAGGCGTCCACCCGACGCTTCATCACCTGCAGATCCTCGATCGTTCCGAAGTCGAGGTACCGGCGCTGCACGAACGGGACGAGCGCATCGAGCAGCGCGGCGCCGAGCTGCCGGTCGCCGCCGACGGGCCGCGCCTTCAACCACGCCGCCCGCTCCCACGTCTGGCCGAAAGCCTCGTAGTAGGAGAGCGCCGCGCCGAGCGACACCGCGAGCGGCCCCTCGCCGCCGCCGGGCCGGAGCCGGAGGTCCACCCGGAAGCAGAACCCGTCGGGCGTGACGTCGCGCAGCGCGCGGGTTACCTCCTCGGCCAGGCGGGCGAAGAACTCGCGGTTCGTCCGCCCGTGCGCGTCGGCGCCGTCACGCTCGTAGACGTACACGAGATCGACGTCGGAGCTGTAGTTGAGCTCGCCGCCACCGAGCTTGCCCATGCCCAGCACGACGAAGCGCCCGGGCCGCTCGCCGTCCCAGTCCTCGCCCCACTCGGCGGCGAGCCGCGCGCGCGCGCAGGCCGCCGCCGTCTCGAGGAGTCCTTCGGCGAGCGCGGTGATCTCGCGCACGGTGTCGTCGACGCTCGCGAGGCCGA
>VBLD01000102.1:9197-9694 GCA_005879205.1 Deltaproteobacteria bacterium | reverse complement strand
GGCGGCGGTGACGGCGGAGCCCGGCCTGCAGCCCCGCCCGCGGCAGCGGGCCCGCCACTCCCGCCGCCGCCAGCGCCGCGCGGTGCGCCGCGACGTCCAACGATGCCACCGCGAGCGCCGCGGCGAGCAGCGCCGGCCAGCCGTCCCCCTCGGCCACCAGCGCCCCGGCGAGCGCCGGGCTGCCGCCGAGCAGACGGAGGAGCGGCGCGACGCGCCCGTGGACCGGCGGCCGCGGTGCCGCCTCGAGGAGCCGCACGAGCCCGGTGAGCGCCGCCCCGGGCTCGGCCGCCGCCTCGAGGCCCTCGGCCACCTCCTCGCCCGGCGCCGCGTCGAGCCAGGCGCGGACGAGCCCGGCCGGAATCGAAGCGAGGAGATCGGCCGGCTCGCGGGGCTCGTGCGTCACGACCAGAGCGCTCCGAGATGCGCGCCCACGCCGGCCTCCGCCAGACGCTCGCGCAGATAGCCGTGCCGCACCCCATGGTCGCTCACCGTGACCT
>VBLD01000102.1:0-9138 GCA_005879205.1 Deltaproteobacteria bacterium | reverse complement strand
AAGCGAGGGCCGCCTCCGGCAGCGCCGCCACGCGCGCGACCAGCGCCTCCAGCGTGCCGCGTCCGAGGACGTGGCCATGCACGCGTCGCGGCTCGTAGCGCTCCAGTCCCAGGTCGAGCGCGGCGAGCGCCGTCGCCGTACCGCCCGAGGCGGCGAGCCGCGCGCCGGTCCGCGCCGCCCGCGCGAGGAGCGGAGAGCCCGCGAGCAGCCCGTCGACACGTGCGGCGAGGTCCCCGCCGGCGGTCTCGGCGAGCAAGAGCGCGCCGAGCGGCAGGCTCGCCGTCTCCTCGACCGCGTCGCCGCGTCCGAGCGTCAGCTCGGTCGTCCCTCCCCCCACGTCGACGACGAGCAGCGGGCCTTCGGGTCCGGGAAGCGCGTGCGCGACGGCGTCATAGGCGAGCGCCGCCTCGCGCGTCCCCGACAGCACCTCCACCGGCACGCCGGCCGCCCGCTCCACCTCGCGCGCGAAGGCGACGCCGTCGGCGGCGCGGCGCACGGCGGCGGTCGCGAACGCCCAGACCCGGTCGGCGCCGGCCGCGCGTGCGCGCGCGGCGAGCGCCGCAATCGCGGCGACGGTGCGCACGCGAGCGGCCGGATCGAGCGCCCCGCCGTCACGGAGCCGCGTGCCGAGCCGCGTCGTCTCGAGCGCGGCGTCGATGGTGCGCGCGCGGCCGTCCGGCTCGACGGCGACTGCCAGCAGCAACACCGAGTTGCTGCCGACGTCGATCACCGCCGCACGCCGGCCCACCCCCGCCGGCGGCCCGCCGGCGGTCCCCATCACGCCACCGATTGCCGACCGGCCGGCTCTGGCGCGAGCCCGACGCTCGTCTGCCAGTGTCCGAGGTCCGCGAGGGCGCGGGCCGCGAGCGCGAGCTTTTTCTCTCGCCCCCGAAGCGAGCCGGAGAGCGGCGGGAAGAGGCCATAGTTGGCGTTCATCGGCTGGAAGGCCTTCTTCCCACGGTGCGTGATGTAGCCGAGGAGCGAGCCAAGAGATGTAGTACGCGGAGGAGTGAGCGGCGCCTCTCCCTGCAGCAGGCGCGCGACGTTGAGCCCGGCGAGCATCCCGGTGGCCGCCGACTCGACGTAGCCCTCGACGCCGACGATCTGTCCGGCGAGGAGGAGCCTCTTCTGGCCGATCACCTGCAGCGAGGGCAGGAGGAGCGCCGGAGCATTGACGAAGGTGTTGCGGTGCAGGCTCCCGAGCCGCACGAACTCCGCGTGCTCGAGGCCGGGGATCATGCGGAACACGCGGCGCTGCTCGGGATAGGTCATCTTGGTCTGGAAGCCGACCATGTTGAAGAGCCGCGCCTCGGCGTCGTCCTGCCGGAGCTGGACGCAGGCGTGCGCGCGCTGCCCCGTGCGCGGGTCGACGAGGCCGACGGGCCGCATCGGGCCGAAGGCCAGCGTCGCCGGCCCGCGCCGCGCCATCTCCTCGATCGGCATGCACCCCTCGAAGTAGAGGCAGCGCTCGAAGTCCCGGGTGGGCACCTTCTCGGCCGCGACCACCGCCTCGACGAACGCCGCGTACTGGTCGCGGTCGAGCGGGCAGTTGATGTAGTCCTCGCCGCCCTTGCCGTAGCGCGACGCCTTCCAGGCCACCGTCATGTCGATCGACTCGGCGGTGATGATCGGCGCGATCGCGTCGTAGAAGTAGAGGTGCGTGCGGCCGAGAGCGCGCTGGAGCGCATCGGAGAGCGCCGGCGACGTGAGCGGCCCGGTGGCGAGGATGGTGAGGCCCGGCGGGACCTCCGTCACCTCCTCGCGGACGATCCGGACAGCGGGCAGAGTCTCGACCGCGCGGGTGAGCTCGGCGGCGAAGTGATCGCGGTCGACGGCCAGGCAGGCGCCCGCCGGCACCTGATTGGCGTCGGCCACCTGCATCACGAGCGACCCGAGCCGGCGCATCTCCTCCTTCAGCAGGCCGACCGCCGTCTCGAGCGTCGCGTTGCGGAAGGAGTTGGAGCACACGAGCTCGCCCAGCTGATCGGTGTGGTGCGCCGCGGTCCCCCGCACGGGCCGCATCTCGTAGAGGTCGACGGGAACACCCTGGCGCGCGAGCTGCCACGCCGCCTCCGCGCCGGCGAGACCCCCGCCCACGATGGTGATGCGCTCGCTCATGTGGAGCTGGCGCGCCGGCGCGCGGCGGGACGGGCGGCGCCGTCGCCCGCCGTGCGGCGACGCGGCGCGACCTTGGCCGCCGCCCGGCGCGCCGGCAGCGGCGCGAACTCGCCGTCGCCGGTGTCGAGCTGCACCTGCCAGCCGCACTCCTCCTTCACGCAGCGCCGGACCGTGCCGTAGCGCTTGGTCACCTTCTCGGTGACGAAGGCGGCGCCGCACTGCGGGCAAGGCTCGGGGATCGGCCGGTCCCAGGCGACGAACTGGCAGTCGGGATAGCGGCTGCAGCTGTAGAAGATCTTGCCGCGCCGCGAGCGGCGCTCCATCATCTCCCCCTCGCCGCACTGGAGGCACTTGACGCCGGTCGGCACGGGCTTGTGGAGCGGCTGCATGTTGGAGCACTCCGGATATCCCGAGCAGCCGAGGAACTTGCCGTAGCGGCCGAAGCGCACCTGCATGGGCCGCCCGCACTTCTCGCACACCTCGTCGGTGGTCTCCACCTCCGCCGGGCGGATCGTGCCGTCCTCGTCGCGGGTGAAGTTCTTGGTGTTCTTGCACTCGGGATAGCCGCTGCAGGCGAGGAATTCACCCCGCCGGCCCCACTTGATGACCATCGGCTTGCCGCACTTCTCGCACACGAGGTCGGTGGGGCGCTCCTCGCGCTTGACGTCGCGCATCTCGACCTCGGCCTTCTCGAGGTCGCGGGAGAAGGGCTCCCAGAAGCGGCGCATCGTCGCCACCCAGTGCTCGCGTCCGTCCTCGATGGCGTCGAGGTCGCCCTCCATGCCGGCCGTGAACTCGACGTTGAGGACGTCGGGGAAGGACTCGACGAGGAGGTCCGTCACCAGGAAGCCGAGCTCGGTCGGCCGCAGCCGCTTCTGCTCGTCCTCGACGACGTACTCCTTGTTGAGGATCGTGCCGACGATCGAGGCGTAGGTGGACGGGCGCCCGATGCCGTTCTCCTCGAGCTCCTTGATGAGCGTCGCCTGCGTGAAACGCGGCGGCGGCTGCGTGAAGTGCTGCTCGGGCACCAGCTCGAGGAGCCGGAGCACGTCGCCCTCGGCCAGCGGCGGCAGCTGCCCCTCGCCTTCCTCCTCGCTCGGCTGCTCGTCGTCGCGGCCTTCGGTGTAGACGCGGATGAACCCGTCGAACTTGAGGATCTGGCCGGTGGCCCGGAAACGGCAGTTGCCCACCGCG
This sequence comes from Deltaproteobacteria bacterium, assembly GCA_005879205.1. Taxonomy (GTDB): domain Bacteria; phylum Desulfobacterota; class Binatia; order DP-6; family DP-6; genus DP-3. The sequence goes on along the minus strand of VBLD01000102.1, from coordinate 5,826 downwards.
ATGTCGACCGCGGTGGCGTCGAAGACCGCCGACGCCATCTGGCTGGCGACGAAGCGGTTCCAGATGAGCGTGTAGACCGCGAGCTCCTCGCGGTCGAGACGGGCGGCGACTCGCTCGGGATCGTACTCCATGGAGGTCGGCCGGATCGCTTCGTGCGCGTCCTGCGCGTCCTTCTTCGAGCGGTAGACGTTGGGCGCCTCGGGCAGGTAGGGGTCCCCGTAGCGCGCCTTGATGTAGTCGCGCGCGGCGGCGAGCGCCTCGCCCGAGATGCGGGTCGAATCGGTCCGCATGTAGGTGATGAGGCCGACCGAGCCGTCGTCGGGCCCGAGATCGATGCCCTCGTAGAGCCGCTGCGCGATGCGCATCGTCCGCGACGGCTGGTAGCCGAGCTTGCGAGACGCCTCCTGCTGGAGCCGCGAGGTGACGAAGGGCGGCGTCGGATGCCGGCGGCGTTCTTTTCGTTCTACTTTTGTGACGGTCCACGGCGCGCCCGCGAGCGGCGCCAGCACCTCGTCGACGCGCGCCCGGGCGTCGAGCCGGAGCTGCTTGTGGTCGAGCTTCTGCCCGGCCACCTCGGCCAGCCGCGCCACGAAGGGCGGGGGCGCGCTCCCCTCGAGCCGCGCCTCGACCGTCCAGTACTCCTCGGGATTGAAGGCGCGAATCTCGCGCTCACGCTCGCAGAGGATGCGCACGGACACGGACTGCACGCGGCCCGCGGAGAGCCCGCGCCGCACCTTCTTCCAGAGCAGCGGGGAGAGCTGGTAGCCGACCAGGCGGTCGAGGATGCGGCGGGCCTGCTGCGCCTCGAAGCGGTTCTGGTCGATCGCCAGGGGGTTCTTGATCGCCTCGAGCACGGCCTTCTTGGTGATCTCGTTGAACAGCACGCGGTGGACGTTCTTCCGCCGCGGCCCCAGCTTCTTGGCGATGTGCCAGGCGATCGCCTCGCCCTCGCGGTCCGGGTCGGGCGCGAGGTAGATGTTCTCCTTGTCCTTGGCGGCCTTCTTGATCTCCTCGAGGATCTTCGTCTTGCCCTGGATGACGTGGTACTCGGCCTCGAAGTCGCGCTCGATGTCGACGCCGAGCTTCGACTTCGGGAGGTCCACCACGTGGCCGACCGAGGCCTTCACCTGGTAGTCCCGCCCGAGGTACTTGCCGAGCGTCTTGGCCTTGGCGGGGGACTCGACGATGACCAGGTTCTTCGCCATGGGTTTCAGGCTGGGTGCGGCTCGCTCACGCCGCCTGCCGGCGGAAGCGCTTGCCGGGAAGCTGGCAGACGAGGCCGCGGAGCTCCAGCGCGAGCAGCGTCTCGAGCGCGTGGGCCGCGGGCAGACCGGCGCGCAGGATCACGTCGTCGACGTGGCCGCCCTCCGCGCCGACACCGTCCAGGACCCGCCGCTCGTCGTGGCTGAGCGCCGCTTCGGCGGCGGCCACCCGCGCCGCCGCTACGCGGGCGACGAGCCCGGGCTCGAGCTCGGCGAGGATGTCCTCCTCCCCGGTGATGAGCCTGGCCCCCTGCTGGATCAGCCGGTGCGGTCCGCGGTGACCCACGCCGAGCGGTCCCGGCACGGCGAACACCTCCCGCCCCTGCTCGTTTGCATGGCCGGCCGTGATGAGCGAACCGCTTTCCTCTGCGGCCTCGACCACGACCGTGCCCCGGCTGAGGCCGCTGATCAGCCGGTTGCGCCTGGGAAAGTGGAAGGCCAGCGGCGGGGCGCCGCAGGGAAACTCGCTCACCAGCGCACCCTGGCGAACGATCTCGGCCGCGAGGCGCGCGTGCCAGGAAGGATAGATCCGGTCGATGCCCGTACCGAGGACGGCGATCGTGCGGCCGCCAGCGGCGAGCGCCCCGCGGTGCGCGGCGGCGTCGATGCCGGCCGCGAGACCGCTCACCACCGTCACGCCAGCCCGGGCGAGCTCACCCCCGAGCTCCTCGGCCACCCGCCGCCCGTACTCGCTCGCACGCCGGGCACCGACCACGGCGATCGCGAGGTCGTCCTCGGCGACGAGCGTGCCACGCACCGCGAGCACGACCGGCGGATCCGGAATCTCGCGCAGTCGCCGGGGATAGGCGTCGTCGGACCAGGCCACGAGCGTGGCGTCCACGGCGGCGAGCCGCGCCGCCTCCGTCCGAGCCCGGGCCGGTGCCCCGGCGAGGGCCTTGGCGACCGAGGGCGCGAGCCCCGCCTCGACCAGCCGCTCTCCCGGCGCGGCCAGCACCGCCGCGGGCGAGCCGAAGCGCTCGACCAGCGCGTGCGCGTGGCGTGGAGAGAGCTCCTCGACAACTCCGAGCGCGAGCCAGGCGAGCGCGTCGCCGGAGAGCCCGGCAGATGACTTCTCACTCCGCATGCAGAAGAGACAAGGCGGTACTATAGCAGCCGCACCGTTGCAAATCACCCGGGCGTACACTCGCTCCGCAGGTGTGGAAAAGGACCCCGGCCCATCGCGCGTTGACAGATCGCGCACGGTTCTCCTAACTACGGAGTCCGATGGCACGTTCTACGTATTCCGTGACCCGAGCGCAGAGCCAGCTGCCGCGGCTCGTGCGGCGGGCCGAGAGCGGTGCGCTCGTCGGCATCGCCCGCCGCGACGAGACGGTCGCGTACCTGCTGTCGCGTGAGTACCTGGAGGCGATCGTCGAGACGCTGGAGGTCCTCGCGAACCCGGCGGCGCAGAAGGCAATCGCGGCCCATCGCGCCGGCCGAACGCGTTTCGTTCCGCTCTCGGCACTCGACCCCGACGAATGAGGGTGGTCCTGGCGGGCCAGGTCGTCGAGTTCCTCCGGCGACTCCCGCCCGAACCCAAGCGCCGCCTGGGGCAGGCGTTGAGAGACCTGACTCGCGAGAAGGGGGACCTGAAGGCGCTCGAGCCACCCCTCGACGGCTACTGCCGGCTCCGCGTCGGCGGCTACCGGATCGTCTTCAGCTACGGGAAGCGGGGAACCATCGAGTGCATCTTCGCCGAGCGGCGGAGCGTGGTCTACGAGCTGCTGCTCGAACGGATACTGGATCGGCTGCGCTCGACCCGTCCGTAGCCCGCCCGCCCGCGGTGCGCGGCCCGGGGATGGTATCCTCCGCCCGCATGACGCTGCTGATCGACTACTCGAGCCTTCTCTACCGGGCGTTCCACTCGCTGCCCGAGACGATTCCGATGCGAGGGGTCTACGGCTTCCTCGGCATGCTCGCGCGCCTCCTCCTCGACCGCCGCCCCGAGCAGCTCGCCCTCGCCGTCGACGACGACTGGCGGCCGGCTTTTCGCGTGACGGCGCTCCCGACCTACAAGACGCATCGGCTCTCCGACGAGCCCGACCCCGTCGAGGCCGACGAGGCGCTCGGGCGGCGGCTGCTCGGGGCGCTCGGCTTCGCCGTGGTCGGCGCGCCGGGATTCGAGGGCGAGGACGTGATCGCGACGCTCGCCGCCCGGGCTCGGGGCGCCGTCGAGATCGTGTCGGGCGACCGCGATCTCTTCGCGCTCGTGCGCGATCCCGACGTCCGCGTGCTCTATCCGCTGACCGGCGTCACCAAGCTCCTGGTCGTCGACGAGGCCGAGATCGGGCGCCGCTACGGCATCCCGGGGCGCGCGTACGGCGACTTCGCGCTGCTGCGCGGCGACCCGTCGGACGGCCTGCCCGGCGTCCCGGGCATCGGCGAGAAGACGGCCGCGGCGCTGATCGCTCGCCACGGGTCGCTCGGCGCGGTCCTCACCAGCCGTTCACTGTCGCCGTCGATTGCCCGCCGCATCGATGCGGCGCGCGAGTACCTCGCGGCGGCCAGCCGCGTCGTGCTGCCGGTGGCCAGCGTGCCGCTCCCGCCCTGCGCGCTCGCGCTGCCCGCCGCGCCTGCGAAGCCGCGCCTGGCACGGCAGCTCGCGCGGGAGCACCGGCTCGATGCTGCGGTGGCGGAGGCAGGAGCCCGGAGAGCGGGGCCGGCGGTCGTAGAGGTGCCGGAGGCTCATCAAGATCAGCCGAGAGGCCTCGACGGCACTGTCGGCGCCCTTGAGGGCGAAGCGGCCGTCGGGCAGCTCCGTCGTCGGGATGCCGATGCCCTGCAGCAAAACACGGGCTTCTGCGACCTCTCCCGCGCTCACCCACGTGTCCCGCTCGACCGCCCACCGGTACATGATCGCGCGGGCGGCTTCCTCGAAGGTCCGCAAGCTCTTCGGAAGATTCATCGGGAGTGAGCCCCCTCCGATCGACCAAACGCGTCCGCCCGTCAAGACGCGCCGCGACAGAGATCAGGCAGCCGAGCGCGGCGCCGGCCCCGCCAGCACCTTCAGCACGACCCCGATCACCCGCAGCGTGTCGCGCCATGGACGATAGTGACTCACGCGTTCGGCGACCGGGGGGTAGTGGACGTCGACCGGCACCCCGACCACCGGCATACCCTGGCGCGCGGCGCGCAGCAGGACCTCGGTCTCGTACTCGTACCGCGCCCCCTCCGCCCCGAGCGCGAGCGTCGCGGCCACCGGGTAGACGCGAAAGCCGGACTGGGTGTCGGGCAGCGGCCGCCCGGCGATCACCCTGAGCAGGCTGTCGGCCACCCAGTTCCCGAAACGGTTGGCGCGGGCGATCTCGTGCCCGCTCTTCCGCCGCACGCCGACCACGATCGCCTGCGGCGCCGCGTCGGAGGCCGCGAGCAACGCGGGAATCTGCTCGGGCAGGTGCTGCCCGTCGGCGTCGAGCGTGAGGGCCCGGGGGACGCCGGAGGCTTCCAGCGCGCGGAGACCCGTGCGGAGCGCCGCCCCCTTGCCGGCGTTCGCCGGGTGGCAGAGCACCTCGGCGCCAGCCGCCGCGGCACGGGTCGCCGTGTCGTCGTCCGAGCCATCGTCGACCACCACCACCCGGGCGCAGTGGCGGCGCGCCCCCGCGACGACGGCGGCGACGGTCGAGGCGGCGCGAAAGGCGGGGACGACGGCGGCGACGTCAGGGCGCGGCACGGTCAGGACGCGAGCGCCGCCTCGGCGCTGCGCCCGGGGTCGACGGCGAGCCAGTCCCGGACGCCGACGCGGACGTAGCGGGCCACCGGACGGAGGAAGCGCGGCTCGCCCGCCAGCGTCTTGGCGAGCCCCCAGAGGACGTCGGGACGCGTGTAGAACGTGCGGTACGCGCGCCGGAAGGCGCGCTCGAGGACCTCGGCGGTGAGCCCGTGCGGGACGAACACCCAGTTCATCGCGTTCATGCGCTCCCAGTCCTCGGCGAACGTCCCGTACTGGCGCACGGTGGGGTACGAGGGGGTGCCGGGATACGGCGTGAACTTGGTGATCTGCACCAGGTCGAGCGGCGCGGTGCGGAGGAAGTCGACGGTCTCCTGGAGGCTGTCCTCATCATGAGGAGGCCCTTCACCCGGATGCCGGCCGCGCGCGTCGCGCGCAGCGTGTCGAGCATGCGCGGCAGCTTCACCTCGTGCTTCACAACGTCGAGGATGCGCTGCGAGCCCGACTCGATGCCGTAGGCGATCTGCCAGCACCCCGCGCGCCGCATGAGACGGAGCGTCGCGGGATCGAGCAGGTTCGGGTGACTGTTGCAGCTCCACGTGAAGCGGAAGCCCTCGGCGAGGAAGCGCTCGCAGAGCTCCAGCACCCGGCGCCGGCTCACGGTGAACAGGTCGTCGTAGAAGAGGATGTGGCGGACGCCGAGGTCCGCGAGACGGCGGCACAGGCGCACGACGTAGTCGACGCCGTGGAAGCGCCCCTTCCGTCCCGAGGTCGAGCGGTCACAGAATGAGCACGAGAAGGGGCAGCCGCGCGAGGTGACCACGCTCGCGACCGGGGAGGCCCGGTAGTTGAAGACGTTCGGCTGCAGGCGGAGCGGGAAGTCCGGCACGAGATCCC
>VBLD01000101.1 GCA_005879205.1 Deltaproteobacteria bacterium | reverse complement strand
GAGCATGGCGACGTCGACCAGCTGGCCACGGCCGGTCCGCTCGCGGGCGATGAGCGCCGTCAGAATGCCGACCGTGGCGAGCAACGAGCCCGCGCCGATGTCGGCGATCTGCACGCCGGGGATCACGGGTGGACCGCCAGACTCGCCGACATAGTTGAGGACGCCCGCGGCGGCCAGGTAGTTGACGTCGTGACCAACGCGATCGCGGTAGGGGCCGTCCTGCCCGTACCCCGAGATCGCGCAGTAGACGAGCCGCGGGTTCAGCGCCGAGAGGTGCTCCCAGCCGAGGCCGAGGCGCGCCATGACGCCCGGCCGGAAGCCCTCGAGCACGACGTCGGCCCCGGCGGCGAGGCGGAGGAAGACGTCGCGCCCGGCCTCGGTCTTCAGGTTGAGCGTCATGCTCTGCTTGTTGCGTACGAGGAAGGGGATGCCGGTGCCGAACGGATCGCCCGGCGCGGCATTCACGAGGACCTCGGCGCCCAGATCGGCGAGCAGCGTCGTGCAGAAGGGCCCCGGAAGCTGACGCGAGAGGTCGAGGAGACGGAGGCGGCCGAGCGGCGTCACGTGCCGGCCCGCTCGGGCCGGATCACGACCACGGGGCGGGGCGTGACCCAGCGCCGGAGGGAGGCGACGACCGGCCGACGGAGCGCGGTGCGGGCCAGGGCATTGAAAGGGCCGAAGGGCGCGGCCGGGAAGAAGGGATTCGCCGATACGATCGCCCGCTTGTGGAACACGTCGTCGACGATCTCGGCGCGCGCCGGCACGCTTCGACCGCGCACCGTCACCTCGACGCGCGGGTCCTTGCGGAGGTTCCGGAACCAGTCCGATCGGGTGCCGTAAGTCGAGATCACGATGATCTCCCCGTCCGTGCGGGCGCAGGGCAGCAGCACCTCGCGCGGGAGGCCCGTCCGCCGACCGCGTGTGGTGAGCAAGACCCAGCCGGGTGCGCGCGAGAAGTACCCACGCAGCGTCCCGATGAGGGCGGCATGCGCGCCTCGCAGCGCGCGCGGCACGAAGTGCAGGCGGGCGGCGAACGGCTCGCGCCGTGACACGCTCGGGGCCATCGCGCCGGCTATGCGTCCGCGCCCACCAGGTGGCGCGCGATGGTGATCTCCTGGATCTCCGTCGTGCCGCCGCCGAGCTCCATGAGCTTCGCGTCGCGGGCGAGGCGCTCCACCTCGTACTCCTCCATGTAGCCGTTGCCGCCGAGGATGTGGATGGCTTCCATCGTGATCTGCGTTGCGGCCTCGCAGCAGTAGAGCTTCCCGGCGCAGATGTCGGCCATGCTCTGACGCACCTTCCGCCCGGCCAGGAAGTCGGCGAAGACGAAGTTCCGCATGTTGCAGAGGAGACCGTACATGCGGGCGAGCCGGCGCTGGACGAGCTGGAAGTTGCAGATCGGCTGGCCGAACTGCTCGCGCTCCTTGGAGTAGCGCAGCCCGAGCTCGAAGGCGCGGTCGGCGAGGCCGAGGGACAGGGTGGGCATGCCGGCGCGCTCGTCGGCGAGCCGCCCCTTCACGTGGTCGCGGTCGCGGACCCCGCCGCCGAGGAGATTCTCGCGCGGGATGCGAACGTGGTCGAGGTAGACGGCGCCGGTCGGCGAGGCGTGCGTCCCCATCTTGCGGAAGGGCTTGGAGACGTCGAGGCCCGGCCGCTCCCGCTCGACCAGGAAGGGCTGGATGTTCCGCGACCCGTTCTCGTCGAGCTTGGCATAGATTACGAAGATCTCGGCGTACGGCGCGTTGGTGATGAACGTCTTCTGGCCGTTCAGGACGTATCCATCGCCGTCGGCGCGCGCCGTCGTGCGCATCGAGCCGAAGGCGTCGGAGCCGGCGCCCGGCTCGGTGAGGCCCCAGGCGCCGACGATGTCGCCGCTCATGAGGCCGGGCACCCAGCGCTCCTGCTGCGCCGGCGTGCCGTGACGGCGAATCGTGGCGGCCACCTGCCCGTAGCTGACCCCGTAGGACACCAGCACGCCGGCGCACACGCGCGAGATCTCGATCGCCACCGCGGCGGGCACGAAGAACTCGAGGTGGTCCTCGGGCGACGCCTCGCGCATCGCCTCGGTGAACTCGCCGTCGCCGGCCATGCCGAGGCCGCGCGCCAGGTTCTTGATGCAGGCATAGGGCGGCTCCTCGCCGTGCTCGAGCTTCTCGACGTGCGGCGCGAGCTCGCGCTCGACGATCTTCCGCGCCGTGTCGCGGATCACCCGCTGCGTGTCGTTCAGCTCCGGATAGGCGTCTGGCATGACGATTCCTCCGCGAACGCCTTGGCCCAGGCGTAGTCTGGCTTGCCGCTCGGGCTGCGCACGATCTCCGCCGTCACCACGACGGCGCGAGGGATCTTGTAGTCGGCGAGGTGGGGCGCGCAGTGCGCGCGAAGCTCATCGACGGTGACTGCCGTGCCCCCGTCGCGAACGGACATCACGGCCGTGACCCGCTGCCCCCAGCGGGGGTCGCGCACGCCGACGACGAGAGCGTCTTCCACCGAGGGATGGCCCTTGACGACGCGCTCCACCTCCTCGGCATAGACCTTCTCGCCGCCCGTGTTGATGCAGGCGGAGTCACGCCCGAGGAAGAGCATCCTGCCGTCCTCGGCCCAGCGCGCGCGGTCGCCGCCGATGCAGTAGCGCACGCCGTCGATCACCGGGAAGGTCCGGCGGGTGCGCTCGGGGTCGCCGAGATAGCCGAGGGGCAGGTGGCCGCGCGTGGCGAGCCAGCCCACCTCGTCGGAGCCGGGCTCCAGCGCGCGGCGCCGGTCGTCGGAGAGGAGGACCGAGTTGTCGCGCAGCTGGTAGGCCGAGTGGCCGCCCGGTCCCGACGCGGCGTCCCAGCTCATGGCCTGGAGCCCCGCCTCGGTCGCGCCGATGCTCTCGATGAACATCGTGCCGTCGGGCAGGAGGGAGGCGAGCTCGCGCTTGACGGCCGGCGAGAGCACGGCCGCCGTGCTCGAGATCACGCGGACGGATGAGCTGTCGTACGCTCCCTCGCGGAGCGCGGCGAGCAGCGGCCGCGCGAACGCGTCGCCGACGAGCGACATCTGGTCGACGCGCTGGCGCTCGATCGTTCGCCACGTCGCGTGCGCGTCGAATCGCCGGACCTCGTCGGGCAGGATCACCGTGCCACCGCGGTGAAAGGTGTTGAACGTGGCCCACTGGCCGGCGCCGTGCATGAACGGGGGCAGGACCAGGAAGCGGCCGCCGAGCCCCGCGTCGAGGTGGCCGAGGAGCTTCGCCTCGCTGTCGAGCCGCTCGAAGCCGGGGACGTGGCCGCCGAGCCCGTTGAAGAAGACGTCCTCGTGCCGCCAGAGGACGCCCTTCGGCATGCCGGTGGTGCCGCCGGTGAAGAGCACGTAGAGGTCGTCGGCGGAGTAGGGGAGGTCGATCGGGTCGGGTGGCTCGGCCGCCAGCCACTCCTCGTAGTCGACGGCGTCCGGGAGGAGCGCATGCCCGGAATCGTCGCGCACCTGGACGAAGTGGCGCAGCGCCGGAAGCTCGCGTCGTACCGCGGCCAGCAGCGGGGCGAACGTGGCATGGTAGATGATCGCGCGCGCCGCACTGGTCTCGAGCACGTAGCGCAGCTCGTCGGCGACGTAACGGTAATTGACGTTGACAAAGGCGGCGCGCGCCTTCCATGCCCCGTACATCGCCTCGATCCACTCGTTGCCGTTGTGGCAGTATACCGCGACGTGATCGTGGCCGGACTCCCACGGCTCGAGCGCGCGCCGCTCGCGGCGGCAGCCGAGCCCGAGGCGCAGGAGGGCGCGGCCCAGCCGTCGCGTGCGGGCCGTCAGGTCGGCGTACGTGAAGGTACGGTCCCGCCACGCGAGCGCCTGGCGGTCGGGAATGTGCGCGGCGATCAGCTCCTGGATGACGGCGAGGTTGACCAGCATCAGTACGGCTCGCCGCTCTTGTGGTGGAAGCTGAAGTCCGAGGCGACGAACAGATCGACGTCCGGGTAGTGCACCTCGTCGCCGGCCGTCCGGTCACCGACCTCCAGGTAGACCGCAGGCGCGGCGGAGCGGTTGATCAGATGATGGCCGTCCGCCTTGCCGGCCGGGAAGCCGGCCGCCATCCCCGCGTGGAGCGTCTGCTCGCCCGCGTCGGTGACGAGCACGAGCTCTCCCTCGACGACGTAGACGAACTCGTCCTGCCGCGTGTGCCAGTGGCGCTGCGCGGACCAGGCACCCGGCTCGAGACGCGTCAGGTTGACGCCGAACCGGGTGAGGCCGAGCTCGCTGCCGAGCGCCTTCTTGCCGCGCGCCACGCACGGGGCGCGGAGCGGCTCGGGGTACGCCGAGCCGGTGCGCTCGGCGACGGTCGCGGGATCGAGCGCGGGGGGTGTTGCCATGCCCCAGACCTCCTCAACGGCCCTTGAAGACGGGCTTGCGCTTCTCCTTGAAGGCCTTGGTCCCTTCGCGGGCGTCCTCGGACATCGAGGCCGGGATGCCGAACTCGAGCTCCTTGTCGAGCGCCTCGGCGGTCGGCCGCCCGAGGCCGGCGAGCACCGAGCGCTTGACGGCCTGCACGGCGAGCGGACCGTTCTCGCAGATGACTTCGGCATAGCGACGAGCCTCGGTCATCACGCGCGCGGCCGGCACGACCCGGTTCACCACGCCCATGCGCAGCGCCTCCGCCGCGGAGAACTGCTCGCCCGTCAGCAGGATCTCCATGGCGTTGGCGAAGGGAATCTGGCGGGCCAGGCGGGCCGTCGAGCCGCCCATCGGGAAGAGGCCGTGCTTCACCTCGGCGATGGCAAAGCGCGCGTCGTCGGCCGCGACGCGGATGTCCGTCGCCTGCAGCATCTCCATCCCGCCGGCCACGCAGTAGCCCTTGACCGCGGCGATGATCGGCTTCGACACCTCGTAGCTCCGCATGAGCCCCTTGTAGATGAGGCTCACGTCGTTCTTGATCCGCTCGTCGAACTCGTCCTCGGCCGGCCGAAGGCCCTGCATCATGCGGACCAGCCGGTCGAGGTCGGCGCCGGCGCAGAACGCCTGCTCGCCCGCGCCGGTGAAGATCGCCGCGCGCACCGCCGGGTCGTCGTTCACGTCCTGCCAGGCGTCGGCGAGACGGCAGAGCATCTCGGCGTTGATCGCGTTGCGGACCGCGGGCCGGTTCATCGTGACGACGGCGATCGCGCCGGACTTCTCGTAGAGGACCGCCGGCTCAGCGCTCATTGCTCACGATCCACATCGCGAAGTACTGCGAGCCGCCCCCGTACGCATGACCGAGAGCCGTCTTCGCGCCGTCGACCTGATGCGCGCCGGCGCGGCCCATCACCTGGAGCGCCGCCTCGCCGAGGCGCAGCATGCCGGAGGCGCCGATCGGGTTGCTGCACAGCACGCCCCCCGACGGGTTGATCGGCAGGTGCGCCCCCATCCTCTGCTCGCCGCGGTCGATGATCTTCCAGCCCTCGCCCGGGTCGCAGAAGCCCAGGTTCTCGAGCCACATCGCCTCGAACCAGGCGAAGGGGACGTAGATCTCGGCGGTGTCGATCTCCTTCCACGGATTCGTGATGCCGGCCCCCTCGTACACCGCCTTGGCGCAGATCTTCCCCGCTCGCGGGCTCACCTGGTCGCGACCCGGGACCCACATCGCCTCCGCGTAGGAGGCACCGGACCGGATCCAGGCGGGGCGGCGCGGCCCGCGGAGGGCCGCTTCTTCGGACGCGATCACGAGCGCACAGGCGCCGTCGGACGACGGGCACGTCTCGCCGTAGCGGATCGGGTCCCAGAGGACGGGCGAGTTCATGACGTCGTCGAGGGTCATCGGTTCGCGGAGGTGCGCGTACTCGTTCCGCCCGCCATTCTGACGCGCGTTGACGGCGGTCATGGGGCCGATGTGCGGCGGGCACTTCGTCCGCGCCATGTAGGCGCGCACGTAGGGCGCGAAGTAGCCGCCGGCGCCCGCGACCAGGGGCTGCGTGAAGGGCAGGTTCGGCGACAGCGCCCACATGGCGTTGCCCTCGGACTGCTTCTCGAAGGCGACGGCGAGGACGCGCTCGAAGAGCCCGGTGCGGACGTGCGTCACGGCGGCCAGCGCCGTCGACGCCCCGACCGAGCCGGCCGTGTGCACCCGGATGAGCGGCTTCAGGTGCGCGCCGAGCGCCCCGGCGAGGAACTGCTCGGGCTGCATGACGCCCTCGAGCATGTCGGGCGCCTTGCCGACGACGACCGCGTCGATGTCCCGGTGCTCGAGCCCCGCATCGAGCAGCGCCCGGTCGACCGCCTCGCGGACGAGCCCCGCGATGCTGACGTCGGCGCGCCGCGAGGCGTGCTGCGTCTGCCCGACGCCGACGACGGCCGCCTGCCGGCTCACGTCCACCTCCGCTCGTCGCCCAGCACCCAGACGACGTTGTGCTGGAGACAGTGCCCCTGCGCGCCGTGAGCGATCGCCCGGCGGGCCCCCGCGACACCGTGGCCGTCGGCACGCCCGGCGAGCTGCCGGAACGCCTCGCCGAGTCGGATGAGCCCGGTCATCATGAGCGGGTTGCCGGCGAGCGGCCCGCCGGAGGGATTGATCGCGGGCCTGGCGCCCGCGGCGTCGAGCCCCATCGCCTCGCAGAGGATGCATTCCTCGGCCGGGGTCGTGGCGCACAGCTCGACGACGTCCACCTCGGCCGCTCGCGCGAGGCCCGCCATGGCGAGCGCCCGCTCCGTCGCGAGCTTCGCGCCGGCGCTGCGCGAGAGGTCGCGGCCGCCGAGCGTCTGCAGCTCGATGCGCTGGTCGACGCCGCGGATCCAGGCGGGACGGTCGCACATCTTCTCGGCCTTCCCCTCGGCCGCGAGGACGAGACAGACCGCGCTCTCGCCGACGGGTGGCAGGTAGCCGCGCCGCAGCGGCTCGACCGCCCATGGCGTCTGCGCGAGGTCCTCGGCGCTCGCCGGGTCATGGAGCTGTGCGTCCGGGTTCCGCGCGCCCGCCGCCCGCCGCCGGGCCGCCAGCGCCGCGAGGTCCCGGTCCGTCGCCCCGGTGCGCGCCATCCAGGCGCTCGCCTGGAGCGCCGCGGTGGAGGTGGGATCGAGGCCGATCGCCGCCTGGTAGTACGGATCGAGCTGGAGGTTCAGCACGCGCTCGGGCTCGCCCTCCGACGTCTTCCCGTAGCCGCAGACGAGCGCCGTGTCCGAGTCGCCGGTCTGGATGCGGAGCCAGGCGTAGTACGCCGCGAAGCTCGCGTCCATCTCGAGGTGCAGGTCCGCCTTGGCCGGCCACGAGCCCATCACGTCGAGCGCGGCGACGAAGCCGAAGGGGCGGCCGTCGAGGTAGTCGGCCGAGCCCGCGGCCTGGTAGTCGATCGCCTCGCGCTCGACGCCGCATTGGGCGAGCGCCGCGCGCACCTGCTCGTACAGCATCTCGGTCGCGATCCGGTGCTCGTCGCGCGCGACGATCGGGGCCTGCGCGAAGCCGACGACGGCGACGTTGCGGAGCTTCGGCATCAGAGGCGGTGCATGAACGAGGCCAGCGGTGCGTCGGGCTCGCCCGTCGGCCGGAAGTGGATGATGTCCTCGTGGCTGCCCTGCCGCTCGCCGTCCGGCTTCCAGACCGCCTCGACGCGCATGCCCATGCGGACGTCCGCGGGCGCACACTCCTGAATGAGCGCGTAGATCGAGATGTCGGCACCGTCGAGCGCCACCGACGCCGCCACGTACGGCAGCTCGATCGAGCGGCCGATCACCGGGATGTTGACGATGCAGAAGGTGGTGACGACGCCGCGGTCGGCCACCGGGATGAGCTCGTCGCACGGCGCGAAGCTCTCGGGCGAGGCGACGATCGGCGGCACGAAGACCTTGCCGGTCCGGGAGCACTTGGAGCCGAGGATCGTCTTGTCCTTGAGGGCGGCGAGGTACCGTACCTTGTAGTCGCCCGCGACGTAGCAGTAGGGCAGGTGGAGCTGCTTCTCGACGTACTTGACCGGCTCCTTCGGCGGGCCGCTCGTGCTCATGAAATCACCCGGAAACAGGCGATGTCGCGGATCGAGCCGTGGCGCTCGGCGTCGGGCGCCCAGACGGCCTCGACGCGCGAGCCGATGCGGAGCTGCTCGAGGTGGTCGCGCACGACGTGCGCGAGCGCCGTGTCGGCGCCGTCGAGCTTGACCAGCACGAAGGCGAACGGCTCCGCGCACGGATGGAGGTGCGGGATCGGCCGATGCACCCTGGCAACCGCCGTGACGACGCCCGTCGGCTTCACCTCCACCCAGTCTCCGCCCGCCGACCCGTCGGTCTCGGAGTAGCCGACGGGCGGCACGACCACGCCCTGACCGGCGACCCGCTGCCCCCAGATACGCTTGTCCTCCTTGAGTCCGGCGAGGAAGCGCCCGATCACCTCGCCCGTCGAGTGCTTGTACGGGAACTCGGTGACGACCCGCTTCGAGCGGCTGCGTCATGTTTCCACCATTGCGCCCATGCGTGCCAGCGTGTCGACGCATTCGTTCACGAGGTCGTACATGATCTCGCGCACCGGCCGCACCGAGTTCATCCGGCCGACGATCTCGCCGACCGGCGTCCCGACCAGCTCCTTCGCGCCCGACGACTCGACGTGCGCGTAGCGGTGGATGCGGCTGACCGCCTCCGCCGTCGCCATGAACTGGAGGGGCATCGGCAGCGTCCCGGGCGACTCGGGCCCGTCCCAGGCGTCCGTCCACGCCGTGCGGAGCTGGCGCGCCGGCTTCCCCGTGAGCGAACGGGAACGGACCGTGTCGCGCGAGGTCGCCTTCAGGACCTTCTGGAGCGCGACGGGATGGAGGTCGCTCTCGGTGGATGCGAGCCAGATCGACCCCGTCCAGGCGCCGTCGGCGCCGAGCGCCAGGGCGGCCGCGACCTGCCGCCCGCAGCCGATGCCGCCCGCGGCGAGGACGGGAGTCGGAGCAACGACGTCTACCACCTCGGGCACGAGGACGAGCGTGGCGATCTCGCCGGTGTGACCGCCCGCCTCGTTGCCCGACGCGATGACGATGTCGACGCCGGCCTCGACCTGGCGGCGGGCATGCTCCGCCGTGCCGATGAGCGCGGCGACGAGCACGCCTT
>VBLD01000464.1:2880-4510 GCA_005879205.1 Deltaproteobacteria bacterium | reverse complement strand
ATGTTCACCGTGTCGGCCGAGAGCCGCTTGGCGGCGATCTCGAAGGAGGTGCGGGTGCGCGTGCTCGATTCGTAGAAGAGGTTGATGACGGTCTTGCCGCGGAGCGCCGGCACCTTCTTGATGTCGCGTTCCGAGATCTCCTTGAAGGACGCGGCGGTGTCGAGGATGCTCGTGATCTCCCCCGCCGACACGCCCTCGAGCCCGAGCAGATGCCGCTGCGTGAACGCCATGCTCACCTCCTCACCCTTCGATCACGACCTCGTCCACGCCGTCCGACTCCGCGAGCCGGACCTGTACCTGCTCGCGGCGCGAGGTGGGGATGTTCTTGCCGACGTAGTCGGCGCGGATCGGGAGCTCGCGGTGACCGCGGTCGACGAGGACGGCGAGCTGGATCGACTGCGGCCGCCCGAAGTCGACGAGCGCGTCCATCGCCGCGCGGATGGTCCGGCCGGTGAATAGCACGTCGTCGACCAGCAGGATCCGCTTCCCCTCGACCGGGAAGGGGATGTCGGTGCCGTGGACCACCGGGTTCTGGAGGCCCCGGTCCTCGTCGATCGCCTTGCGGATGCGCTGCGCGAGGAACACGCCGCGCGAGCGGATGCCGACCAGCGCGAGACCGTCGGTGCCCTTGTTGTGCTCGAGGATCTCGTGGGCGATGCGGACGAGGGCCCGCTGGATGCCGAGCGCGTCCATCACCTGGCGGGTGCCGTTGGCGCTCATCAGCGCCCTCCGGATACGAAAAAGCCTCCGCGGCTCAGCCGGGAGGCCTGTTCGGGCGCAACCGAAAATGTCGGAGTCATGCACGAACCCTTCCTGACCTCGCTGGGTCAAGTTAAAAGGCGCCGGACCGTTTTCGGGAGTCGATCCTAACTACGCGGCGACGCAGAGGCTGTCAAGGTCAGGGGTTCCGCTTCCTGAGCCACGCGGAGAAGATGGCGAGGAGTGCCAGCAGGACGAGGCCTAGAAGCCCCATCACGTGGGCATGGGCGTCCGTGTGCGGACCAGTGCATGGCGAGCCATCGGTACCCCCCGGGCGGTACCTCACTAGCTAACTCTCCTGAGGCCGTGTCAAGTGGGTCAGAGAAGTTGCAAGCCGGCTCGCATCACTCGTTGGCGCGATTGGCACTGCCAAAAACAGGTACGTGGCGGGAATCCGGGACGTGACCGCCGGTTGCCCGGGTTTCAAAGCGAGACGCAGCCGAGCCTCATGGCTCAGGCGCCGTGAAGCTCGCGCAGCGCGCCGATCGCCTCCCTCACGTGCTGTGTCGCCTGTAGCTGTGAGTTGAAGACGTGACGGACGACGCCCTGCCGATCGACGACGAAGGTCACCCGTCCGGGAAGGATGCCGAGCGTCGCCGGCACGCCGTACGCGCGACGCACCGTCCCGCCGTGGTCGCTCAGCAGCACGAAGGGCAGCCGGTACTTGGAGGCGAAGCTCGCGTGTGATGCGGTGGGATCGGAGCTCACTCCGATGACCTCGGCCCCGGCCTCCCGGAACGCCTCGTAGTCGTCGCGGAAGGCGCACGCCTCCTTGGTGCAGCCGGGGGTATCGTCCTTCGGGTAGAAGTAGAGGACCACGGGCTGCTTGCCGCGATAGTCGCTCAGCCGGACGGTTCGCCCCTCCCGGTCG
>VBLD01000464.1:487-2699 GCA_005879205.1 Deltaproteobacteria bacterium | reverse complement strand
AAGAGCGCGACGCCGGGCCGCCGGGCGTCGGCGCCATCCGCGTCCGCATCCACGCCGTCGGCGTCAACTTCATCGACGTCTACTTCCGGACCGGCCTCTACCCCGCACCCCTGCCCTTCGTGCTCGGCCTCGAGGGCGCCGGCGTCGTCGAGGCGGTCGGCGAGCAGGTCGACGGGCTCGCGCCCGGCGATCGTGTCGCCTGGGCCTCGGTGCCCGGTTCGTACGCCGAGACCCTCGTCGCGCCCGCGGACCGCGTCGTCCGCGTGCCCGACGCCGTTCCGCTCGACGTGGCTGCCGCCTCGATGCTCCAGGGCATGACGGCGCACTACCTGGTGCACGGGACGCGGGAGACACGGCCCGGCGACGTCGCACTCGCGCACGCGGCGGCCGGCGGCGTCGGGCTGCTCCTCGTGCAGATGCTGAAGGCCGCCGGCGCGCGCGTCATCGGCACCTGCTCGACGGCCGAGAAGGAGGCGTTGGCACGCGAGGCCGGAGCGGACGAGGTGATCCGATACACCGAGCGCGACTTCACCGCCGAGGCACGGCGTCTCACCGATGGCCGCGGGGTCGACGTCGTCTACGACTCGGTCGGCGCCACCACCTTCGACGGCAGCCTGAGCGCGCTCCGCGCGCGTGGGCTCCTCGTCCTCTTCGGCCAGTCGAGCGGGCCGGTGCCGCCCTTCGACCTCCAGCGGCTCAACCTCGGCGGCTCGCTCTTCATCACCCGGCCCTCGCTCGCCCACTACACCCGCGACCGCGCCGAGCTCGAGCTGCGCGCCGGGGCCGTGCTCGGCGCGGTCGCGGCGGGCCGCCTCCGGGTGCGGATCGGGGCGCGCTTCCCGCTCGCCCAGGCGGCCGCGGCGCACCGCGCGCTCGAGGGCCGGGCGACCACCGGCAAGGTGCTCCTCCTCCCGGGCTGACGCCGGCCGCCGACTCTGCTACAGGCACCCGCCCAGAGGAGGATCACGATGAAGCTCTACTACTCGCCCCAGAGCCGCGCCGTGCGCCCACGCTGGATGCTCGAGGAGATCGGTGCGCCCTACGAGCTCGCGCGCGTCCAGCTCGGCACGGACACGAAGACGCCCGCCTATCTGAAGATCAACCCCAACGGGACGGTGCCGACGCTCGTCGACGGCGATCTCACGCTCTTCGAGTCGGCAGCCATCTGCCAGTACCTGGCCGACCGCTTTCCCGACAAGCGGCTGGCGCCGCCGCTCGGGACGCCGGCGCGGGGACTCTACTACCAGTGGATCCACTACGCGATGTCCGGCCTCGAGCCACCGCTGGTCACGATCTTCCTCCACACCATCAACAAGCCCGAAGCCGAGCGCATCCCGGTGCTCGTGACCGAGGCGCGTGCCCAGCTGCAGACCGTGCTCGGCGTCGTCGAGCAGGCCGTCCTCGGGCGGACCTTCATCCTGGGAGACCAGCTCACCACCGCCGACGTCATGGTCGGCTCGACGCTCGTCTGGGCGCAGATGATGTCGCTCCTGAGCGACGAGCGGCCGGCGACCTCGGCCTACCTCGCGCGCCTGGCCAGCCGCCCGGCGTTCCAGCGCGCGATGTCGGACTGATCAGCCGAGGGCGCGGAACTCGGCCAGCAGCTCCTCCCGCCGCGGGTGATCCGCCACGCAGCGTTCGACGACCTGCGTGCGGAACTCGACGTTGGCGCGGTGGCGCGGGCCGGCCTGGAAGCCGACAATCAGATCGCGGGCCCGGTCGATGACGTCGGCGCCGGCCACCGTGCCACCCGACGCGCCGGCGAGTCTCCGGCAGCGGAGCTCCGCGAGCGCCGTGGCGAGGTAGCCCACGTGCGGCGCCTCGTCCTGCTGGATGTAGCCGATCAGCGTCCGCGCCTCGTCGTGGCGGCGGAAGAGCGTGCGGTCGCCGAGCACCTCCTTCGCCCAGCGAAAGGCGCCGACCGCGAACACCTCGATGACGAGCACGCCGAGCATGCGGAGGACGAGCGCCTCGAGGTCGGCGGCGATCTCGGGGAACAGACGCGGCGTGGCCGGCGGCGCGACGTTCGGCGCCAGGTCCTTCGGCACGGCGGGCTTGTCGAGCGCGATGTCGCGCGCGAGCTCCCACATGCGGCGGTGTCCGGCCTCGTCGCGCGCGTGCGCTTCGAAGAGAACGCCCAGGTGCGCGAGTGCGGTTCCGTCGATCGGATCGCGCACGCGCTCGCCGAGCGGCGGCAGGGCGACGAGCCGCA
>VBLD01000464.1:0-386 GCA_005879205.1 Deltaproteobacteria bacterium | reverse complement strand
GGCGGCTCCGATCGGCGCGAGGATGGCGTCCACCTCGCCCGCCGGGAGGCGCGCCTGCCAGATCTGGATGGCCGGCGCGCGCCAGAGGGTGCGGGGCGAGACGTAGCGTCCCTGGATGAAGCCCCCGTGGCAGGGAACGCCGTCCAGCACGAGCGGCCGCTCGTAGGGATGGTCCGCCAGGATCTCCTCCCGGCTGTACGCGTAGCGCATGGCGAGAGTCTGAACCGTCTCCCGAGCTGACGGTAGGGCCTCCGCGAGGATCGGACCGGGGCGCTCAGCCGCGCTCGACCGGATCGCCGACGGCCACGTGCCCGGGCTCGACGACACCGGCATACACGCCGAGGTTCTGGTTCGCGTGCCGCACCACCGTGCGCAGGACCGCGGGG
>VBLD01000100.1:20856-22840 GCA_005879205.1 Deltaproteobacteria bacterium | reverse complement strand
GTCCGGAGGAGACGGGCGCCTGCTGGCGCGGCGAGTTCTACGTCACCGGCGATCGGGGCAAGCGGGACGACGACGGCTATCTCTGGTTCGTCGGCCGTGCGGACGACCTGATCATCTCGGCGGGGTACCGGATCGGCCCGTTCGAGGTGGAGAGCGCGCTCCTGGAGCATCCCGCGGTCGTCGAGTCGGCCGTCGTGGCGAGCCCGGATCCCGTGCGCGGCGAGATCGTGAAGGCCTTCGTCGTCTTGAAGCCCGGCGAGCAGCCCGGCGACGCGCTCGTGCGCGATCTCCAGGAGCACGTGAAGCGCGTGACCGCCCCGTACAAGTATCCGCGCGAGATCGAATTCGTCGGCGGCCTGCCGAAGACCGTGAGCGGGAAGATCCGGCGGGTCGAGCTCCGCGACCAAGAGCGGCGGAAGAAATCCGGCTGAGTCGCCTCAGGGCAGGCCGACGATCGCAATCGAGGTCTGCGCCCTGAAGCGGTGGTTCAGGTTGAGAAGCAGTGCCGTGATCGCCTCGAGATAGCGAGCGTTGGCGAGCCGGCCGGCGTCGACCGCGCGGAGCCCGGCGAGCTTCGCCACGAGCGCCGCCATCTCGGCCCGGGCAGTCGCGTCATCGCTGCAGAAGACCACGTCGCCCTCGAGCGCCGCATGCAGGTCCTGCAGCCGAGCGGCGGGCACGTTCTTGAAGGCGCTCACCACCCGAGCCGAGGGCACGGCCTGCTGCACGAGCTCTCCCGCCGACGGCGCTCCCGGCAGGGGCGCCAGCTCGAAGAAGCCCTCGCGCTGAACCAGGGGGACCACGACGTCGATCACCAGCTTGCCGCCCAGGTGGCTGCGCGCGATCTCCAGGAAGCCGGACAACGCGGCGGCCGGCAGGGCCAGCACGACGCGATCCGAGCGGCCGATGGCGTCCAGGTTCTCGAAACCGTCCGCCACGGCGCCCGGCACCGCCGCCCGGATGCGGCGGGCGGCATCGTCGGCCCGTGACGCACTGCGTGAACCGATCACGACGGCCTCGCCCGCCTGCGCGAAACGGAGGGCGAGACCCAGGCCCTGGGGGCCGGTGCCGCCGACGAAGGCAAGGCGGCTCATGGCCGACTCACCATATCGACCCCCGATACCGATTGAAAACCCGCCGCGGCTGCGTATAGTCCGCCGCCGTGCGCCGGCTCTACCTCATGCGGCACGGGGAGACCCTCTACCTCGGCCGACAGTCGGCGGACGGCAGCGACCTCACGCCGGACGGGCGCCGGCAGATCGAGGCGGCGGCCGAGCTGTTTCGCGCCGTGCCGCTCGACCTGGTGGTTTCCAGTCCCATGCGGCGCGCCGTCGGCACGGCGACCATCGTCGCGGCGTCGCGCGGTCTCGAGGTGGAGAGGATCCCGGAGCTGCGCGAGCTCACCCCGAACGTGAGCGACGGAATGCTCCTGGCCGAGGTTTTTTCCCAGGTGCTGCGCTTCTTCTCGAGCCCGACGGTCACCTGGGATACGCCGTTCGTCGGCGGCGAGACGTTTCGAGAGCTGCGCGCTCGGCTGCAACGCTTCCTCGCGAATCTGCTGGATCGCCCCGGATGGACGAATGCACTCGCCGTCGCCCACGGCGGCACCAACATGGGCCTCTTTGCGTGCGTGCTCGGCCTCTCGGAGGGGGAGATCCCCCGGCTCGAGCAGGACCTCGGCTGCATCAACGTGATCGACTTCGACGACACGGGCCGCGCACTCGTCCGGCTCGCCAATCTTTCGGCGCACGATCCGCTCAAGGCGGACCTCCGGGAACCGAGCTTCGAGCGGCTCCGCCGCGTCCTCGAGGCGCGGGGGGAGGCGCTGGCCGGCCTGCGCTGGCAGGGGGTGGAACGTGACCCGGAGGTGTGAGCAGGAAGGGGTTTTCCCCTTGACTCTGGGTGAGGGGTGTATTAGCTTTTCATTCGAAAACTGCGTTCTCAAACCGTCTCCCCCCTGGCAGCGACCCGATCGACCACGGAC
>VBLD01000100.1:20212-20755 GCA_005879205.1 Deltaproteobacteria bacterium | reverse complement strand
AGCGGGTCGAGAAGCGAGTCGAGGAGAAGAAGGTGCGACCGGAGGCGCCGGCTCATGCCGCGCGTAATCGCGTCGCGCCGGCGACGGCCCCGCAGCCCGCACCCGCCACGCGGGATGCGACCCCCGAGCCCGGAGCGACCGAAGAGATCGATCAGGTGGTCTCGATGCTCGGCGACATGGACATCGAGGTCGAAACGGTCGAGGACACGGCACTCGCCGAGGAGCCCGAGAAGGCGCCCGAGACGGAATGGGTGGAGGAGCCTGCGGAGGCCGAGGAGACCGAGCGCGCGCCGGGCGAGACGGCGGACCCCGTCCGCATGTACCTCCAGGAGATGGGCGGCGTTCCGCTCCTCACGCGCGAGGAGGAAGTCGCGATCGCCAAGGAGATCGAGTCCGGCGAGCGCGAGGTCCGGGAAGCCGTCTTCTCGCTCGAGCCGGCGCTCGCCTACGTGATGAACCTCGCCGAGAGGCTCAGGCGCGATGAGATCGACGCCCGGCACGTCTTCGGCGACGACGAGCCCGAGAGCGAACCGGCGGAGGGGA
>VBLD01000100.1:0-20107 GCA_005879205.1 Deltaproteobacteria bacterium | reverse complement strand
AAGACGTCCAAGGCGCGCCGTGAGCGGATCGAGAAGCGCCTCGATGCCATCAAGGCGGGCGTCCGTGACGTGCTCATAGAGACGCAGCTCGGTGCCAAGCACGTGACGACGCTGGTCGACAAGCTGAAGGAGGCGCAGCGACTGCTCGACACCGAGCACGTGGAGATCCGGCGACTCGAGCAGCGCCTCGGCCATCCCGCTGCCGAGATCCTGAAACACGCCGCGCGCATCCGGGCTGACGAGAAGGATGCCAACCGCAACGCCAGCCGGCTGTTCCACGTGCCGGCGCAGCAGGTGGTGGACGCGGCCGACACGGTGCGCGAGGCGCGACGCAAGAGCCAGCAGGTGCTGCGCGAGCTCGACATGCCCGCGGATCAGCTCCGCGCGGTCCTCGTCACCATCCGGCGCGGCGAGATGAAGGCGCAGGAAGGCAAGAAGCGTCTCATCGAGGCCAATCTCCGCCTCGTCGTCTCGATCGCCAAGCGCTACACCAACCGCGGGCTCGGATTCCTCGACCTCATCCAGGAGGGGATCATCGGGCTCATGCGCGCGGTCGAGAAGTTCGAGTATCAACGCGGCTACAAGTTCTCCACTTATGCCACGTGGTGGATCCGGCAATCGGTCAGCCGGGCGATCGCGGATCAGGCGCGTACGATCCGTATCCCGGTCCACATGATCGAGACGATCAACAAGGTGATCCGCACCTCCCGCTACCTCGTCCAACAGTATGGACGCGAGCCCACGGCCGAAGAGATCGCGCAGCAGATGGAGATGCCGGCGGACAAGGTCCGCAAGGTGCTGAAGATCGTGAAGGAGCCGGTCTCGCTCGAGACCCCGATCGGCGACGACGAGGAAAGCTCGCTCGGCGACTTCGTCGAGGACCGCCAGACGCTCTCGCCCGCGGACGCCGCCATGGCGCTCTCGCTCGAGGAGCAGACCCGCAAGGTCCTCGCCACGCTCACGCCGCGCGAGGAGCAGATTCTTCGCCTGCGCTTCGGCATCGGGGAGCGCTCGGACTACACCCTCGAGGAGGTCGGCCAACGCTTCGCGGTGACGCGCGAGCGCATCCGGCAGATCGAGGCCAAGGCGCTCCGGAAGCTGCGCAGCCCGAACCGCGCCCGCGCGCTCGAGACCTTCGTGGGGCGCCAGCCGTGAGGGGTCGCGTCCGGAAGTAAGACACGCTGACCGGCTCGCGTTATCTCGCCGGTCGGCCGGAGGAGCGGATGCTCGAGAACCTGGAGAAGGAGCTACGGAAGTGGCGGCAAAGCCGAGCTTCCAAGCCGCAACGCGAAGCGCCCACTGATCGGCGCACCGTCAAGGTGAACGGTCAGGAGGTGGTCGTCGTGCGGAAGAAGCAGAAGCCGCGGTCCAACGCTCCGGAAACCTAGCTAACCCCCATTCTGTTGCGGCGGCCGGCGCTCCGGCCGTTCGTCGCCGTGCCGCTCGGCTGCCAGTACAGCGGTCCGCATGGAGTTTGCGGGGGTTCCCCCGCTGCGCTCAAGTCGCGCGCCCGACGTGCCGATACCAGAGTCGGGAGATCTCGCCATGACCATTGCCGTAGGGACTGCGCAGGATCCCGTGCTCGAGCCCGTTGGCGCTCCGTCGCGCATCGCCGACTCCGGGGTCGAGGCGACCCGCGCAGCGCTCGACCAGCAGCAAGTCGAGGGACGCGAAGCGGTCCAGCTGGTCGACTCGGCGGCCGCGGGTCCGGATGCTCGGCCCGTCGCCACCGGCACACCGAAGGGCCAGCTCGTCGACCGCCGGGCGTGACGCGTCGGACGGCTCTGCCGTTGACTCAGGGGGCGGAGCCGCTATGCTCGGCTGCCTCATGCACCGTCCGGAGGTGAACCTCGGTGCCTGAGGGCCCGGCCGAGCCACGAGCGTCGAGCACCGTCATCCTCCTCCGCGAGGAGCGCGACGCCGCCTTCTCCGTGCTGATGCTCGAGCGCCACGGGAGCATCGCTTTCCCGGGCGCCCACGCGTTTCCCGGTGGCGTGGTCGACCGATCGGACGGCGACGCCTCGGGCGCGACGCTCCCGAGCGCCCAGCGGTGGGCGCCACCGGGCGAGGGCGACCGGCCGCCCGAGGCGATCTTGTACTGGATCACCGCGCTCCGCGAACTCTTCGAGGAAGTGGGCGTGCTGCTCGCCAAGGCGCATGGCCGTCCGCTCGCGGGGCCGCTCCCGCGCGAACTCGCCGAGCTGCGCCCGCGCGTGCAGGCGGGCGAGCCGTTCGGACGGCTGCTCGCCGCGGCCGACCTGGTTCCCGGCACGGACGACCTCTTCTACTTCGGTCGCTGGATCACGCCGCCTTCCAACCCTCGTCGATGGGACACCCGCTTTCTCATCGGCCGCATGCCCGCGGGCCAGGAAACGGTCGTCGACGGTACGGAGACCGTGAGCTGCGCCTGGTTCACGCCTCGGGGCGCGCTCGCCGCTTACGAGGCAGGGGCGATCAACCTCATGCCTCCGACGGTGCGCACCCTCGACGACCTCGCCCGCTTCGGCTCGGTCGAGGAGGTGCTCGACGACGCGCGCCAGCGCGTCGTGCGCGCGGTGCGACTCGAGGTCGCCGTCGAGGGCGGCGTGCCCACGATCGCGTACCCGGACAACACGGGAAACGTCGATGTGCCGCCCCGGCGGCT
Organism: Deltaproteobacteria bacterium; assembly: GCA_005879205.1. Lineage (GTDB taxonomy): Bacteria > Desulfobacterota > Binatia > DP-6 > DP-6 > DP-3. The sequence goes on along the minus strand of VBLD01000100.1, from coordinate 17,463 downwards.
CGTCCTGCGTGACGGTCGCTGGCGATCCGCGGACTGAGCAGGGCCTGGACACGGCATCGTGCCCCCGGTTTCGGCGCGGCTCTGGAGCGCGCTCGGCCTCTCGGAAGGCGCCCCGGCGTAGGCGCGCGACCCAAGACATCTTGGGTCGCGGACACACACGCGAGCGTGTGGCGCTCACGTCACGCGCCACCGCCGTGCCGCGGCTGGCAAAGCCAGCGCGGCGGAACGGACACGCGCCGTTCAAAAGGCCTCGCGACTCTCATGTTGATCCGTTGGCAATTTGGTCTGTCGGAAGCGGCTGCGGAACCGGGCGTGTTCGTCTGCCGCGCTGGCTTTGCCAGCCGCGGCAGGACAGTCGGGCGTGATCCCGACGGAACACCCTCGCGTCCGGTTCGCGACCCAAGATGTCTTGGGTCGCGCTCCTAGTCGAGGACGACGGTGCCGGCGGTGCTGCTCCGCCGGTAGGCCGCGGGCATCGACGCGGTCGTATGGGCCACGCCGACGTCGCCGCGCGGGTCGAGCAACACGATCCCCGCGGCGGCGCCGAGCCGGCCCTGGAGCGTGGCGAGCGACTCGGCGGCTGCCCGAGGGGCGTCGGCGCCGCGTGCCAGGAGGTCCAGGGCCGAGCGCACGAGGCAGAGCCGGATGATCGCCTCGCCGGGTCCGGTGGCGGAGCCCGCCCCGAGGGCGTCGTCGGCGTAGGTGCCCGCGCCGATGACCGCGGAGTCGCCGAGACGCCCCCGCCGCTTGCCGGTCACGCCGCCGGTCGACGTCGCGGCGGCGAGGTGTCCCGCCGCGTCGCGCGCGACGGCGCCGACCGTCTCGCCGCCGGGTGCTCGCCGCTCCTGCCACCGCCGGCGCGCCTCCTCGGTGATGAGCGCCTCGGGGGCGCAGGTGGCGAGCCCGTGCCGGCGGGCCAGCTGCTGGGCGGGCTCGCCGACCAACAGGACCTCGCGGCCCTCGACGAGGATGGCCCGCGCCAGGCGAACGGGGCTGCACACCCCGGTGACGGCGCCCACGGCGCCCGCTTCGAGCGTGTCGCCGGTCATCACCGATGCGTCCATCTCGACGACGCCATCCACGGTCAGCACCGAGCCGAGGCCGGCGTTGAAGAGCGGATCGTCCTCGAGGACGGCGACCGCCGCGATCACCGCGTCGAGGGCGTGACCGCCTGCGACGAGCACGGCCCATCCCTCCTCCGCCGCGCGCGCGACGCTGGCCCGGCGGGCGTCTCGCTCTCCCGGTGCCTCGGCCCCCGCGCCACCGTGCACGGCGATCGCCGTCACGGAAGGAACGCCAGACGCGGGCCGGCAGGCATGGCCGGGCGACTATAGGGAAGCGCCTCCGAGGGCTGCAACCCGGGCGCGGCTGGTGTAAACGGAGCGAAACCTCGAAGGGAGACCCGCATGGTGTTTCACGGCGTCGACGTGAAGAAGCAGTTCAAGCGGATGCGCGAGCTCGCGCCCGAGGCTTACCGCAGCTTCCTCGAATTCGACGGCAAGGCGTTCGCAGCGGGTGCCTTGCCGCTGAAGACGAAGGAGCTGGTGGCCGTCGGTATCGCGCACATCACCCAGTGCCCGTGGTGCATCGACGCGCACGTCGCACGGGCGGCCAAGGCGGGAGCCACCGACCAGGAGATCGGCGAGGTGATCTTCGTCGCCATGGCGATGGCGGCGGGGGCGGCGTGGAGCCACGGTGGGCTCGCGCTCCAGTGCCTGGAGGAGCACCCGGCGTGACGCGGCTCTCCCGGTTGCTCGCTCCGACGCTCCGCGAGGATCCGGCCGACGCCGAGGTCGCGAGCCATCGCCTCATGGTCCGTGCCGGCATGATCCGGCAGGTGGCCCGCGGCATCTACGATCTGCTGCCGCTCGGGCTTCGTGCCGTGCGCCGGGTGGAGACGATCGTGCGCGAGGAGATGGATCGCGCCGATGCCCAGGAGATACTGATGCCGGCCGTCATTCCCGCCGAGCTGTGGCGGGAGAGCGGGCGCTGGGATCAGTACGGGCCCGAGCTGCTTCGCCTACGCGACCGTTACGACCGCGACTTCTGCTTCGGCCCGACACACGAGGAAGTGGTGACCGACCTCGTGCGGCGCGAGATCCGCTCGTACCGCGAGCTGCCGAAGAATCTGTATCAGATACAGGTCAAGTTCCGCGACGAGATCCGGCCTCGCTTCGGGCTCATGCGCGGCCGCGAGTTCCTGATGAAGGACGCCTACTCCTTCCATGCCGACGCCGACGATGCCCGGCGCGAGTACCAGAACATGTTCGACACCTACACCCGGATCTTCGAGCGCTGCGGCCTCACGTTCCGGGCCGTCGAGGCCGGTACGGGAGCGATCGGCGGCTCGCTTTCGCACGAGTTCCAGGTGCTGGCGGCGTCCGGCGAGGATGCCATCGTCTCGGGCAACCGCTGCGGATATGCGGCGAACGTCGAGAAGGCGGAGGTGCGCGCCGCGCCGGCGCCCAGCGCCGCGTCCGCTCCGCTCGAGCGCGTCGCGACGCCGGGCAAGCGGAGCGTCGAGGAGGTGAGCGCGTTCCTCGGCCTGCCCCCCGAGCGCTTCATCAAGACCCTCCTCTACCGGACGGCCGGCGGCGAGGTGGTCGCGGTCCTCGTCCGCGGCGATCACGAAGCGTCGGGCACCAAGGTCCAGGCCGCGCTCGGTGGCGAACCCCTGACCCTCGCCGACGAGGAAGAGGTCGAGCGCGCGACGGGTGCACCCGTCGGCTTCGCCGGCCCGGTGGGACTCCGGGTTCGCATCGTAGCCGACGCCTCGCTGCGCGGCGTCCGGGGCGCGGTCACGGGCGCCAACCGGGGCGACGAGCACCTCGTCAACGTCGATCAGGAGCGCGATCTGCCCGCGCTCGCCTTTGCCGACCTCCGTCAAGCGCGCGCCGCCGACGTCTGTCCCCGGTGCGCGGAAGGAGCCTTCGCCGAGCACCGCGGCATCGAGGTGGGGCAGGTCTTCTACCTCGGCACGAAGTACAGCGAGGCGATGCGCGCCACCTTCCTCGGCGCCGACGGCCGCGAGCGGCCGATCGAGATGGGCTGCTACGGTATCGGCATCACGCGGACGGTCGCGGCCGCGATCGAGCAGCACCACGACGACGCGGGAATCATCTGGCCGGCGCCGGTGGCGCCGTACGGCGCGCACGTCGTGCCCGTCAGCATGGAGGACGCGAAGCTGCGCGAGACGGCGGAGCAGCTGGCGGCCGCGCTGGATGGCGCCGGGGTCGACGCTTTGCTCGATGACCGTGCCGAGCGCCCGGGCGTCAAGTTCAAGGACGCCGACCTCATCGGGCTCCCGGTGCGGCTCACCGTCGGACCCCGGGCGCTCGCCCGTGGATGCGTCGAGCTGAAGCCGCGGGGAGCGCAGGACGTCGTCGAGGTTCCCGTCGGTGAGGCCGCCGCCCGGACGGCCGCGCTGGTGGGACCGCGGTGAGCGGACGCTGGCCGCTTCTGCCCCCGCGCGCCGATGCGATCCGCCACCGTCTCGTCTTCGCGCTCGACGTCGAGACGCTCGCGGACGCCGAACGGCTGGTCGCGCTGCTGCGCGATGCGGTCGGCGTCTTCAAGGTCGGCAAGCAGCTCTTCCTGCACGCCGGTCCCGAGGTCGTCCGCATGGTCCACCGGTACGGCGGCGAGGTCTTCCTCGACCTGAAGTTCCACGACATCCCGAACACGGTCGCGCGGGCCGGAGTCGAGGCGGCGCGGCTCGGGGTCCGCTTCTTCGACCTGCACGCCTCGGGGAGCTTCGAGATGATGGAGCGGACGCACGCCGAGGTGTCGCGCGCCTGCCGCCGCGAGGGGCTCCGGCGCCCGAGGATTCTCGCCGTAACGGTGCTCACCAGCCTCGGAAGAAGCGATCTCCGGCGGGTCGGGGTGGCCGACGGGGTCGAGTCGCAGGTGGTGCGTCTCGCACGGCTCGCGCGTCGCGCCGGCATGGACGGGGTGGTCGCGTCGCCGCTGGAGATCGCGCCGATCCGGCGGGCGTGCGGGCGCGGCTTCCTGATCGTCACGCCGGGCGTCCGCCCCGCGAGCGCCGCGCCCGACGACCAGAAGCGGGTGATGACCGCCGGCGAGGCGATGCGCGCCGGAGCGGACTACCTGGTGGTGGGGCGTCCCATCCGCGAGGCGCCCGATCCACTGGCGACGGTGCGCGAGATGGTGGCGGACATGGCGCGCGGCTTCCTGGCCGCGCGGACGCCGGCCGAAGCGCGCCGGTAGCGGCCCGGGGTCCGTCAGGCCGGAAGGCGCCGATGTGCGAGGCTCGGCAGCTCCCGTCGCACGCGCGCCAGGTATGCGCGGTCGATCTCGGCGGTCACCACCGCTTCGCCCTCGCCCGCCCGCGCCAGGACCCGTCCCCACGGATCGACGATCAGCGAGTCGCCGTAGTCGGGGAACCCGTGCGGACTCGTGCCGCCCTGATCGGGAGCGATCACGTAGCACTGGTTCTCGACGGCGCGAGCGCGGCAGAGGATTTGCCAGTGTGCAGCCCCCGTGAAGAACGTGAAAGCCGACGGTACGAGCAGGATCTCGGCGCCGCGCGCGGCGAGCCCGCGATAGAGCTCGGGGAAGCGGAGGTCGTAGCAGATCGACATTCCGAGCGTACCGAGCGCCGTGGCAACGGTGACGAGATCGCTGCCCGGCGCGCGCGTCTCGGACTCACGCACGGAGACGCGGCCGGGGAGGTCGACGTCGAACAGGTGCAGCTTGCGATAGCGGGCGAGAAGACGGCCGGTCGGGTCGAACACGCAGCTCGTGTTGTACGCCCGCGGCTCGCCGGATACGGCTTCCAGGAACGAACCGGCACAAAGATGAACGCGGGCTTCGCGGGCGACCGCGGCCATCGCCTCACTGGTCGGCCCGGGAATGGGCTCCATGTGCGCCGCCTCGCCGCTCCGTGGGCCACGCCAGGCGAAGACCTCGGGAAGCACGACGAGCTGCGCGCCGCGCGCCGCGGCTTCGCGAACGAATGCCGACGCCCGCGTCACGTTCGCAGCGCGGTCGGGTCCGGACGCCATCTGCACGGCGGCCGCGATGAAGCGCTCCATTGTTGCCCGAGCGAAAGCGCATAGCCTGCGCGTTGTAGACCGTCAAACCCTTGCCCGGGCTCTCGGGGCTGTGATAGCCCTCAGGTAAGACCATGCGGCTCGTGAAGCGGTACGGGAATCGGAAGCTCTACGATACCAGCGAGAGCCGTTACGTCACTCTCGAGGAGATCGGACGCTGGGTGAAAGCCGGCGAAGAGGTGAAAATCCTCGAGAATGACAGCGGCGACGATCTCACCGCAGTCACGTTTGCCCAGATCATTCTAGAGGAAGAGCGGCGAAAGAGCGGCCTCCTCTCCCTGCCGGTTCTGCGCGACATCATCCGTCACGGCGAGGCGGCGCTCCAGAACCTCGCCGCCACGGTCGACCGTGGTGTGGAGGTGCTTCGCTCGGCTCCCGAGCGCGCTGGGCGGCGTGTCCAGGAGTTGACGCAGATATCGGATCGCCTCGGCCAGCTGCAGCGGCTCGTCGACGAGGGCTTCCGGCGCTCGGTCGAGCGGGTGACGACGTTGCCGGCCGTCCAGCAAGAGATGCGTCGCATCGAGCGAAGCTTGAAGGCCCTCGAGGCGCGGCTCACGCGGCTCCGTATGCGGGGCGACGGGGAGCCGCCGGCCGAGGCGCCGCCGGGTCACGACCGCAGCTCCCATAGCTGAGAGACGGACAACGAGCATGCCGCCCCGGTGGAGAGTGAGCGACGGCGTGCCGCGGCCGGCGCAGCCGGCGCGGCAGACTTTGTGAAGCGTCAGGCGTGTGTCGCCTCCGCGGCGCGGCGTATGCCTGTGGTGCGAGCAGGCGCGCCACGTTGTGCCGCGCCGGCTTTGCCGGCCGCGGCATGACGTTCGCCGTATCCCGCGGACGCCGCACGCTCGGGTCCGATTTTCCGACCCGAGACAGGGTCTCGGGTCGGCTTTAGCGCACCAGGAACACGGGCGCCTCGCTGTTGCGCAGCACGTACTCGGTCGTGCTGCCGAGAACCATCTCGATGATGCGAGAGTGGCCGTAGGCGCCGATGAACAGAAGGTCGTGGCCGCCCTCGCGCAGCGTCTCGGGGATGCGCTGGTGGGGAAGGCCGACCACCGTGTCGTAGCGGGATTCGACTCCGTAGGAATGGAGGTAGCGCCGCGCCTCGTCGAGGACCTTGGGGTCGGCCGCCGCGCCGTCGCGTACGACGTGGATCACGGTGAGCGGGAGCCCGAGCGCGCTCGTCACCTCGGCAGCCACGTGCATCGCGGCGCTCGCGCGCTGGGAACCGTCGTAGGCGAGGAGCGGCCGGCGGATTTCGGCGAACCTGATCGGCGACACGAAGACGGGCTTCGGGGACTTGCGGGCGACGGACTCGGTCGTGCCGCCGAGCATCCCCGTGGAGAACTGCTCGTTCAAGCCGCGGTGTCCGATGATCACGAGGTCGGCCGTGCGCGCCGCGTCGCAGATCTCGTTCGCGATGATCCCCATCGGGAGCGTCGTGTCGCACGGCACGGCGCGCTCGCGGCACCGTTCGGCGAACGCATCGAGCAACACCCGCCCCCGCTCCTGCAACGCCTCGCGCATCTTCGACGAGAAATCGAGGTAGGGCTCGAAGCCGAGCGAGCCCGACACGTCGTGGAAGAACGAGCCCTCGATCGAGACGATGTCGATCACGTGCATCCCGGTGACCGTCGCGCGTAACCGCTCCGCCAGCCAGAGGGCGTACTCGAGAGCGGCGTTGGCGTGCTCCGATCCGTCGAGCGCGACCAGGATGTTCTTGATCATGGGCCTCGCCTGGGCGGCATGTACCACCCGCCTTCCCGGCCGCGCAAGCCGAGGCCGCCGCTTTGCAAAGGGGCCGGCCTCGGTTAGAGAAGCTCCATGAGCCGCCGCGACGAGGCCCTCTGCGAGGAGCTGAAGGAGCTCGCCCGTCGCCTCGGGGTCCAGGTCCGGGAGGAGGTACTCCTGCGGGAGGTCGGCTACCACGTGCGCAGCGGGGGGTGCCGCCTGCACGGGGAGGACGTCATCTTCCTGGACCGCCACCTGCCGGCGGCCGACCGGGTCCAGATTCTCGTCGACCAGCTGGCCGGCCGCGACGTCGAGACGCACTACCTGACGCCCGAGCTCCGCCGGCTGCTCGAGAGCCGCAGCGGCGCCGCCGGCTGAGCCGACGTACCATGTCCGTCCGCGCCCGCATGCGGCGGTTCGAGCAGGCGCTGCGCGAGCGCGGGCTCAAGTCGACCGCGCAGCGCGACGACATCGCCCGCGTCTTTTTCGGCGCCGAGGGGCACCTCTCCGTCGAGGAGCTCTACGCCGCGGTCAAGCGCGTGAATCCACGCGTCGGCTACGCGACCGTGTATCGCACGCTCAAGCTCCTCAAGGAGTGCGGCCTCGCCGCGGAGCGACACTTCGACGACGGGCAGGCGCGCTACGAGCCGGTGGAGGACGACCAGCAGCACCACGACCACATCATCTGCGAGCGCTGCGGCAAGATCGTCGAGTTCGCGAGCGAGGAGCTCGAGCGCCTGCAGGAGCGGATCGGGCGCTTCCTCGGCTTCGTCGTCGGCCGCCACCGGATGGAGCTCTACGGCATCTGCGCGGAGTGCCGGGAAGGTCGCCGGCGCCGCCCGCGCAGCGAGCACAGCATCCACCGTGTCTGAGCCTGGCCGGTCTTGACACCGGCGCGGTGGCCGCGGTATCTGAAATTGAAAAGCGTTTTCAATTGCCATGCGCGCCGACAGGTCATCCGCCATCGCATTCGCGTTGCTCCTCGGAGTTGCAGGAGGGGCGGTGGCGGAGGACCGCACGATCCCGCTCGCGGTCGAGGAGGCGGGGTTCGCGCCGGCCGAGATCGAGGCGCCCGCCGGTACCCGCGTCCGCCTCGAGGTCACCAACCGGACCCCCGCGGCGATCGAGTTCGAGAGCTTCGAGCTGAACCGCGAGCGGGTGATCCAGCCGGGGCAGACCGCCGCGGTCTACGTCTCGGGTCTCGGGCCCGGGCGCTACGAGTTTTTCGACGACTTTCACCAGCAACGTCGTGGCGCGCTGCTGGTGCGGTGACGGGCGATGCTCGAGACGCTGCTGATCGCCTGGCGCGAGTCCCTCGAAGCGGCGCTCGTCGTCGGCGTGCTGCTCACCTATCTTGCCCGCAGCGGGCAGCGGAGCGGCGTCGCCTACGTCTGGGCGGGGAGCCTGCTCGCGATCCTCGCGGCCCTCGCCTGTGGTCTGGTTTCCAACGACGCCGCCTCCCGCCTCGACCCCGATCTGCAGGAGCTGGTCCAGGCGAGCATCTTGTTCCTCGCCGTCGCCGTGCTCACGTGGATGATCCTCTGGATGCACCGCAACGCGGCGGGCCTGGGCGGCGAGTTGCGGCGCAAGGCGGACCAGGCGCTCGTGACCGGCCGGCTGATGGGCCTGGCGGCGATCGCCTTCGTGGCCGTCTTCCGCGAAGGCCTGGAGACGGTGCTCTTCCTGTGGGGCGTGCTCGTCCAGCATCCCGATCTGACGGCGCTGCCCTTCGTCGCCGCCGGGCTCGCGGGCGCCGCGCTCGCGGTCGCCACCGCCTGGCTCTTCTTCCGCGGCTTCCGGTTCCTCAGCCTGCCGCGCTTCTTCCGCGTGACCGGCGTTCTCCTGCTGCTGGTGGCGGCCGGGCTCCTCGTCTCGGGGGTCAACAAGCTGATCGGGCTCGGCTACCTCTCGCCGATCGTCGCGCAGGTGTGGAGCACGGCCTGGCTGCTGCGTGACGATAGCCCGCTCGGCACCTTCCTCGCCGCCCTGGTCGGCTACCGCTCGCGCCCCTCGCTCGCCGAGCTGCTGGCCTTCGTCACCTACGTCCCCCTCATGCTGTGGGCGCTGCGCCGGGTGGACGCCTCGCGCCGGCCTGCGGAACGCGCGTCGGCCCGGTCGGCGGCTTGAGCGCTCGCCGATGAGGAGAGCCCACGCGGTGCTCGCGGGCCTGATCGTCTGCGGGCCGGGGGCGACGGGGGTGCACGCGCTCAATTTCTTCGAGCTCGAGGTCTACCCCGCGACGACGGAGGGGAAGGGCCTGCACGAGGTGGAGAACACCACGAGCTTCGTCGCCAACGGCCGGCGGCCGACCGACGAGGAAGCCGCGGGCGAGGAGCCGCGGCGCCATCGGCTGCTCCGGACCACGCTCGAGTACGACTACGGCCTCACCGACAAGATCGACGTGGCGGCGTACCTCGACCTGCAGCGCCCGAACGGCGAGGACGTCGAATATGCCCAGTCTCGCTTCCGCGCACGCGGCGCCCTCTTCGACAAGGGACGCTTCTTCCTGGACCTCGGCTGGTACCTCGAGGCCGAGGTGCCCGACCAGGGCGAATCCCAGCTCGAGCTCGAGTTTCGCCCCATCGTGTCGCGGGACATCGGGCGCTTCTCGGTGGACCTGAACCCGATGTTCGAGCTGCCCACGGTGGCGTCGGAGCGCCGCACCCTGGAGTTCAACTACGGCGCGCGCGTCTACTATCGCCTTTCGCGCCGCCTCGCGCCCGGCGTCGAGTTCTTCGGCGACGCCGGCCAGATCCGCCGCTTCGACCCCGCGCGCGAGCAGCAGCACTACGTGTTCCCGGCTCTCTACGGCCAGCTCGCCCGGGGCCTCAAGTGCGTCGCCGGCCTGGGCTTCGGCCTCACGCGGGCGAGCGACCCGGTGATCCTGAAGTTCGGCCTGGAGTACGAGTTCACGCTCCCCGCGGGCGGCGGGGGCGGCCCGCCCGGCCCGACGTACTGAGGCGCCCGAGCGGCGTGGGTTGCGGCGGGAGGCGGTGCGAGGCATATCCGCCGGAGGAGCATCCATGTCGATCGCCCGCCACGAGCCGATTCCGCTGCCTCCCCAGGGTGGTCTCGAGACCGTCCACGAGTCGTCGGACACGATCTTCAACTGGAACTACGAGGTCGGTCGCGAATCGCTCCTGAACCTCTATGAAAAGGGAAAGCGGATGCAGTGGAACGCGTCGACCGACATCGACTGGTCGATCGACGTCGACCCCGAGCGCTTCCCGGATTTCCTGCCGCCCGAGGCCGTGAACGCGCTGCTGAACCCGCCGCAGAAGCTCGAGGTGAAGGAACTGATCCGCGTCCGCATCCACCAGCTCGGCTGGATGCTGTCCCAGTTCCTGCATGGGGAGCAGGGGGCGCTGCTCGCGACCGCGCAGATCGTGAACACGGTGCCGTGGGTCGAGGCCAAGTTCTACGCCGCCAGCCAGGTGGCCGACGAGGCTCGCCACGTGGAGGTCTACCGCCGCTACCTGACCGAGAAGCTGCCGTTCGCCTTTCCCGTGAACCCCCATCTCCACACGCTGCTGGCGCAGATCATCCGCGAGCCGCGCTGGGACATGACCTACCTCGGCATGCAGATCATGGTCGAAGGGCTGGCGCTCGCGGCCTTCGGACTGATGAACTTCATGAATCCGCAGGAGCCGCTGATCCAGCAGATCACGGGCTACGTCATCCGCGACGAGGCGCGGCACGTCGCCTTCGGCGTCCTCTCGCTCGAGGAGGTGTACCGCCAGATGACGGCGGCCGAGCTCCGCGAGCGCGAGGAGTTCGTGATCGAGGCCGCGCACCTCATGCGCGACCGCCTCCTCATGGAGGAGGTGTGGGAGCGCCTCGGCTACGACGTCGACGTGTGGGTCAAGTGGTCGCTCGAGACGCCCTTCATGCAGGGGTTCCGGCAGCTCCTCTTCGCCAAGATCGTGCCGAACCTGAAGCGGCTCGGGCTGCTCACGCCGCGGGTGCGCGAGGCGTTCGCCAAGATCGGGGTGCTGCAGTTCGAGGACATGCCGGATTCGACGCTGGACGAGCGCGTGACCGTGCCGCCGGCACTGCTCGCCCTGTTCCCGGATCTCGCCGCGACGGCGCCCCCGCTCTGACCCGGGTCAACCCCGGACGGTGAAGAGCCGCCGCGCGTTGGCCGTCGTCGCCGCGGCGACCGTCGCGAGCGGCTCGCCTCGCACGGTGGCGACGGCCTCGGCGACCAGCCGCACGTGCGCCGGCTCGTTTCGCCGCCCGCGGTGCGGGACGGGTGCGAGGTACGGGGCGTCGGTCTCGACCAGCAAGCGGTCGAGCGGAACGGTGCGCACCGCGTCGCGCAGCGTGTCGGCGTTCTTGAAGGTCACGATGCCGGCCACCGAGATCGCAAAGCCGAGGTCCAGGTAGCGACGCGCGTCGTCCCGGTCGCCGGTGAAACAGTGGATCACGCCGCCCACGGCGGCTGCGCCCTCGGCCTGAAGAATGGCGGCCGCCTCGATGTGCGCCTCGCGCACGTGCACGACGAGCGGCCGGCCCGTGGTGCGCGCGAGCGCGACGGTGCGGGCGAAGGCGGCGCACTGGGCCGGACGCGGCGAGCGGTCGTAGTGGAAGTCGAGACCGGTCTCGCCGATGCCGACGACGCCCGGGCTCGCCGCCAGGCGCCCGAGCGTCGTGAAGGCGGCCTCGTCGGCGCTCGCGGCGTCGTGCGGGTGGATGCCGACCGTCGCGACGATCTCGACGGCTCCCCGACGACCGGCCAGCGCCACGGCCGGGAAGTTCGACTCGACGGGGCCGGTCGCGCCGACGCAGACGAGCGTCGTGACGCCGGCGGCCGCGGCGCGCGCCAGCACGGCCTCGCGGTCGGCGTCGAAGTCGGGCTCGGCGAGATGGCAGTGCGAGTCGACGAGCGCGATGGGCCCGCTCACGCGGCCGAGACCTCGACGCGCGGGAAGAGCGCCTCGGGCGCGAGCGTCCGGTGTCCCGGCGCGAACGCCGCGCCCCAGGGCAGGTCGAGCTCCCCGAGGCGCGTCGCGGGAAGGCCGAGCAGCCCCGCCAGTCGCTCGGCGGTCTCGGGAAGGAAGGGGGCGAGCAGCTGCGCCGCCGTGCGCAGCGCCTCGCAGAGCTCGTGGAGGATCGCGCCGACGCGCGGCAGCCGGACGGGGTCCTTGGCGAGCGTGAACGGGGCGGTCTCGACGACGTATTTGTTGGCGTGGTCGAGCGCCCGCCACACCGCCTCGAGCCCGCGGTGGAAGGCGAGATCCGCGATGTGGGCGTCGAGCTCCCGGGCGGCGGCGGCGAAGGCGGCGCGGAGCGCGTGGTCGGCGGCCTCGGGCGCGAGCGGCTGCACGACGCCGCCAAAATAGCGCTGCTGCATGGCGAGCACGCGGCTCGCGAGGTTTCCGAGCCCGTTGGCGAGATCGCCGTTCAACCGCGCCACCAGCGCCTCCTCGCTGAACTCGGCGTCCTGCCCGAACGCCATCTCGCGCAGGAGGTAGTAGCGGAACGCGTCCATGCCATAGCGCGCCTTCATGTCGAGCGGGCGGACGACGTTGCCGAGACTCTTCGACATCTTCCCCTGCTGCATCTGCCAGTGGCCGTGCACGCAGAGGCGACGGTAGAGCGGCAGACCCGCCGCCATCAGCATCGTCGGCCAGAAGACGGCGTGCGCCTTCAGGATGTCCTTGCCGATCAGGTGCTCCGCCGCGGGCCAGAGCTCCATACGGCCGAGATGGACGAGCGCGCTCACGTAGTTGAGGAGCGCGTCGAACCAGACGTAGGTCACGTAGCGGCTGTCGAAGGGCAGCTCGATGCCCCACGCGAGCCGGCTTTTCGGCCGCGAGATGCACAGGTCGCCGATCGGCTCGCGGAGGAGCGACAGGACCTCCCGGCGGTACCCTTCAGGCACGATCAGCGCCGGGTTCGCCTCGAGGGTCGCCACCAGGCGCTCCTGATAGGCGCTCATGCGGAAGAAGTAGTTCTCCTCGGCGAGCTCCGTGGGCGCGACGCGGTGGTCGGGGCAGAGCCCGTCGACCAGCTCCCGCTCCTGGTAGAAGCGCTCGCAGCCGAAGCAGTAGAGACCGCGGTAGCCGCCGAAGTAGATGTCGCCCTTGGCGTGGATGTCGGCCAGCACCTTCTGCACGAAGGCGACGTGGTAGCTGTCGGTGGTCCGGATGAAGTGGTCGTAGCGAAGGCCCGCCGCGTCCCACGTGGACCGGAAGATGCCGCTCACGCGGTCGGCGTGCTCGCGCGGCGACACCCCTGCCGCGGCCGCCGCCTGGGCGATCTTGTCGCCGTGCTCGTCGGTCCCGGTGAGGACGAAGACCGGTCGGTTTCGGGCCCGCCAGAAGCGACCGAGCACGTCGGCGACGAGCGTCACGTAGGTGTGGCCGAGGTGCGGCTCGGCGTTGACGTAAAAGAGCGGGGTGGTGAGATAGACGGGCTCGCGTGGCATGGGCGCCGTCCGGCGGTCAGGCGTCGGCGCGCCGCGTGACGAGGTCGTCGAGGCTCGCCTCGACCTCGACGCCGTCCTCGGCCCGACGCACGACGACGGTCCGCCGGAGGATGTTCTGCCGGACGATCACGCCGTCGCCCTTCACGCACTCGACGCGGCTCCCGGGCGCCGGCAGGCCGCGCTTGAGCTCCAGGTACGTCTGGTACTCGTACCGCATGCAGCACTTGAGCCGCCCGCATTGTCCCGCGAGCTTCGACTGATTGAGGGCCAGCCCTTGCTCCTTCACCATCTTGACGGTGACCGCCTCGAATTCCTGGAGCCACGACGAGCAGCAGAGCTCGCGTCCGCAGACGCCGAGCCCACCGGCCACCTTGGCCTCGTCGCGCGCGCCGATCTGCTTCATCTCGACGCGCGTGGCGAGCGTCTGCCCGAGCGTGCGCGCGAGCTCGCGAAAATCCACCCGGTCCTCGGCGAAGAAGTAGAAGGTGGTCTTCGTCCCGTCGTAGCTGCGCTCTGCCTTCACGAGCTTCATCGGCAGGCCGCTGTCGCGCACCACCCCCAGCGCCGAGCGGTACGACTCGTGCTCCCGCTGGAAGTTCTGGTCCTCGCGTCCCAGATCCCGGGCGTCCGCCTTCTTGATCACCCGTTGCAGGGCCCGTGGCTTGCTGAGCGGTCTGGCCGTGATCACGATCGTGCCGAGCTCCGGGCCGCGCTCGGTCTCGACCAGCACGCGATCGTCGCGGCGAAGGATCAGCGGGCCGGGGTCGAACTCGTAGATCTTCCCCGCCGGCCGGAAGCGCACTCCGACGGCCACCGGTCCCGGCACCGGGCCGGCGCTCGCATCATCCTGCTGGTCCATCATGTCGATCCCTGTCGAACGTCGAGCGCGTCATCGCGCTCGAGCGCCCGGAGCGCGAGCAGCATGGTCTCGAGCGCCAGGACGCGGTTGGCGTTCCGCGACAGGCCGTCGATCGTATCACAGACCACCTCGAGCTGGCGAAGCGTCCGGGCGGGCGGAGAGCGATCGGCGACCACGCGAACCGCTGCGGCCGCGTCCGGGTTGCGGCGCGGAGGATCGCCGGTGAGCGCGGTCTCGAGGACGTCGCGGTACCAGGCCGCGGCGGTGCTCAGTGCGGCGTCCACGGGTCCCCGGGACAGCTCCTGCGCGAGCGCCGAGAGCGCGGCGGCGTCGCTCGTGCCGAGCTCGGGGAGTGCCTTCAGGACCGCCGTACGGATGCGGGCCTCCTCGTCGCCCGCCAGCGCGAGGGCGCGGCCCGGCGAGCCCTCCGCCTCGGCCGCCAGCAAGGCCGCCTGCTCGGGTGCCACCCCCCGTGCGGTCAGCACCCGCACCACGGCCTCGGGCGGCAGCGGGTCCATGCGTACCGTCTGGCAGCGAGAGCGAACCGTCGGCAGCAACAGCGCCGCGGAGGCGGCCGTCAGCAGGAGGACGGCGCTCGGCGGCGGCTCCTCGAGCGTCTTCAGCAACGCGTTCTGGGCCGGCTCGCTGAGGCAGTGCGCGGCGTCGATGATGGCGACCTTCCGTTGCGCCATGAGCGGCTGGAGGGCGAGCCAGCGTGCGAGCTCCCGCACCTGCTCGATGCGGATGTCGCGCCGTTCCTCGTCGCGCTCGACGGTGCGGAGGTCCGGATGCGTTCCGGCCGCGACGCACGTGCATTGTGCGCATACCCGACACGCGTCGCCCGCCACCGGCGCGTCGCACAGGATGCACGCGGCGAACGCGTCTGCGACGAGACGCTTGCCGATGCCCGGCGGTCCGGTCAGGAGGTAGACCGAGGCCAGGCGCTCTGCGGCGGCGGCACGTTGAAGCCGCTCGAGCGCCCCTTCGTGGCCGACGACGTCCGCCAGTCTCATGCCGCCTTCGCGAGTCGACGCTCGGCCTCCGCGACGATGCGCGCGTGGACGGACTCGATCGGGGCGGCTCCATCGACCACGCAAAAGCGGGCCGGCTCGGCGGCGGCGAGCGCGCGAAAGCCTGCCCCGACCCGCTCGTGGAAGGCCAGCGTCTCCCGCTCGAACCGGTCTAACTCTAACGGCGCGGCGCCCGAGGGCGCCGCGCCTCCTTGCCCGGGACTTTGGCGGCGACCGGTGATTCGGTTCAGACCTTCGGCGACGGGACAGTCGAGCAGGATCGTCAGGTCCGGTACGAGGCCGCCGCGCGCGTGGGCGTCGAGCGCGCGCACGACGGCCAGGTCGAGGCCGCGACCGTAGCCCTGGTAGGCGATCGTGGACTCCGAGAAGCGGTCCGAGAGCACGACGCGACCGGCGGCGAGCGCCGGGCGGATGACCTCGGTGACGTGCTCGGTCCGATCGGCGCAGTAGAGGAGGAGCTCGGTCAGCGGCGCGAGCGGGGGCGCGTCGGCACCGAGCAGCAGGCGGCGGATGGCGGCCCCGGCGGGCGTCCCACCGGGCTCACGGGTCTCCACCACCGGATAGCCGGCGGCACGCAGGTGCTCCGCGAGCAGGCGGGCGTGGGTCGACTTGCCGGAGCCCTCGATCCCCTCGAAGGTGACGAAGAGCGCCACGAGCGTGGGCTTCGTCTAACGCGCGAGCCCCTGGCCCGCAAGCGCGTCGTCACTCGGGCCGTTCGGTGCCGAGGACCAGACCGATGCCGTAGAGGAGCTGCTTCGCGCTGAACGGCTTGGTGATGTAGTAGTCCGCGCCGTACTTGTAGCCCGCGAGCAGATCCTCGTCCTGATCCTTTGCGGTCACCAGGATCACCGGGACGCCAGCGGTGGCGGGGTTGGCCCGCAACCGGTCGAGGACCTCCATGCCGCTCATCTGGGGCATCATGATGTCGAGCAGGATGAGATCGGGACGCCGCTGCTCGACCGAGGCGAGCGCGCTCGGGCCGTTGTAGGCGACGCGGACCTCGAAGCCCCGGCTGAGGAGCATCTGCCGGGCGATGTCGACGTTGTCCTCGTTGTCGTCGACCACGAGGATGACGGCGCTCACCGTCCCGTCCTCCCCCGGTCAGGGCTCCGGAAGGAACTGCCGCACCACCTCGCGGAGAGTCTGTGGCCGGCATGGCTTGGGTACGTATGCATCACATCCCGCTGCGCGCGCTCGCTCCTCGTCCCCGCGCATCGCGAAGGCCGTGAGGGCGATGATCGGAATATCGGCAGAATCGGGGGCGGCCTTGATTCGCCGCGACGCCTCCCAGCCGTCGATCCCCGGCAGGGCGAGGTCCATGATGATGAGATCGGGCCGCTGCTGGTGGACGGCGGCCACCGCCTCGGCACCGGTCGCCACCTCGATGACCTCGTAGCCCTCCCCCGTGAGCACCTTCGCGACGATGCGCCGGTTGTCGGCGTCGTCCTCCACCACCAGGATGCGCTTCGCCATGGAGTTCGGGACCCCGCTATGACAGATCCTTGACACCGACGAGGACGGCCCGCCGCGGCAAGGGGAGCAGCCGATCCGCATCGTCCAGGGCGGCCGCGGACTGGCGGAGGCGCAAGGTGCCGTCGACAACGAACGCGGGCGCCGCGGTCCCGCCCACCCAGAGCGCGCCGCCCACCGTGAGGCTTCCTCCAGCCCGGACGCGCAGACCCCCCGCGGCTACCACGAGTCCAGTAAAGTCCAAGGTGCTCCGGATGTCGAGCGTCCCGTCGACGAAGAGCAGGCCCGCGCCGCTGAGCGGCGCATCGACCACCAGGTCGCCCGCGACCCGCGCCAGGGCGCCCGGCACGGTACCCGCGGGCGGCAGGCCAGCGACGCCGCCGGCCCCGGCGGCGTCGAGCCGGCCCAGCAGCGCGCCGAGTGGAGGGCTCGCAGCGATGAGCGGGGGCGCGGCGCCGGCCGCGTCGACGTGCGACGCTTCGCCCGCCAGCCAGGTGTCGAGCGCCGCCGGATCGACGGGGGCGGCCAGCGCCGCGAGGCGCGGGCCCGTCACGTCGGCAGCGTCCGCGCCGTCGAGATCGAGCGTCCCGCCGATCGTCCCGGGCGCCGGAGGTGTGCCGAGCCACAGGAGCGCCGGCACGCCGGGCGCGCGGGCGCGGTCGACGACGGCGTCGAGGCGTCGCCGGCCACCCGCAGCGGTGGCAGCGACCGTCATCACCACGCGCGACGGCGTCGGGGCTCCCGGTGGGCGCCGTGCGGTCGCGCTGCATCCCGCCGGCGCGACCAACGTCCCGTCGTCCGCAGTGCCGGTCGTGCCGTCCGGGCCGGCGAGCACGGCATCGAAATCCCAGCCGGCCGGTACGGCCGCGA
>VBLD01000456.1:2233-5972 GCA_005879205.1 Deltaproteobacteria bacterium | reverse complement strand
GGCGTCTCGAAGCACACGTGGTGGAGTCCCTCGCCGCGCCGGGCGAGGAACTTGGCGACGCCGCCCGCCGCATCGACGGGCTCGAGCAGCTCGATCTCGCTCCGGCCGATCGGCAGGAGCGCGGCCCGCACGCCCTGATCCTGAATCGTCGCCTGCTTGGCGACGCGGAGCCCGAGGGTGCCCTGCCAGAAGGCGAGGCCCTCCTCGAGGCGACGGACGACGAGACCAACGTGGTGAACGCGAGTGAGCACCTCAGAGGCCGTATTGCCGCGCCAGCTCCGGGTCCTTCGCCGCCAGCAGCTTCGCCAGGGTCACCATCACGCGGCACTGCTTCCAGGTGGCGTCGTCCTGCATCTTGCCGTCGAGCATAAGGACGCCGCGGCCGTCGGGCATCGCCTCGAGGACGCGCTTGGCGAACGCCACCTCCTCCACGGGCGGGCTGAAGACCCGCTTGGCGATGTCGATCTGGCTCGGGTGAAGCGACCAGGCCCCGACGCAGCCGAGCAGGAACGCGGCGCGGAACTGGTCCTCGCATCCGAGGGGGTCCGAGATGTCGCCGAACGGGCCGTAGAACGGCAGGCAGCCCGTCGCCGCACAGGCGTCGACCATGCGCGCGATCGAGTAGTGCCACGGGTCCTGCTGGGCCGTCGGGCGCGGCGCGTTCGGATTGCTCGGATCGGGATCCGCGCGCACGAGGTAGGCCGGATGGCCGCCGCCGACGCGGGTCGTCTTCATGCGCCGGGACGCGGCGAGGTCGGCCGGGCCGAAGCTGATCCCCTGCATGCGCGGGCTCGCGGCGCAGATCTCCTCGACGTTGGTGACGCCGAGCGCCGTCTCGAGGATCGCGTGGACGAGGAGCGTGCGCCGGAGCGTGTGGCGCGCCTCGAGCTGGGCGAGGAGGCGATCGACGTAGTGGATGTCCCACGGCCCCTCGACCTTGGGAATCATGATCACCTCGAGCCGGTCGCCGATCTCGCCGACCAGCCGCATGACGTCGTCGAGGAACCACGGGCTGTCGAGGCTGTTGACGCGGGTCCAGAGCGGCGTGTCGCCGAGGTCGACCTCGCGGCCGATGCGCACCAATCCCTCCCGCGCCTCCACCTTCTTGTCGGCGGGGATCGCGTCCTCGAGGTTGCCGAGCAGGATGTCGGTCTTCGGCGCGATCTCGGGCAGCTTGGCCGCCATCTTCGTGTTCGAGGGGTCGAAGAAATGAATCACCCGCGACGGCTTCACGGGGATCTCGAGCGGCGGCGTCGGGGCGCCGATGGCGAGCGGCTTGCCGAAGTCTCTGGGGCTACGCATTGGCGCGCGTCTATCGTGCGCCGCGGGGAGGGGTCAAGGCAAGGCCGTCGCTCTGGCAAGGCCGTCGCTCCGCGCGCCTTCTTGACCCGGCGCCCGGGGTCCGCGCACAATCCCGCGCATGCAAGCCAAGCTCTTCGGTAGCCGGATATCGCCGTTCGTGGAGAAGGTCGCTCGCGCGCTTCAGCTGAAGCGTGTCCCCTTCACACTCGTCGCGCCGCGGAGCCCGGCGGACTTCAAGCGCTGGAACCCACAGACGCGGAAGATGCCCGCCGTCGAGATCGGCGCCCAGCGCCTGTTCGACTCCACGCTGATCCTGCGCAGGCTCGATCAGCTCGTGCCCGAGCCCCCATTCCTCGACCGGGATGCCGCCGTTGCCGCCCGGCAGCGGTTTCTCGAGGACTGGTCCGACGAGTCGCTCTACTGGTACGCCATGGCGCTCCGCTGGTCCGACGCGAACACCGAGGCCACGACGACGCAGGTGGTCGGGAGCATCTCGGTGCCGGCGGCCCTGCGGCCCGTGCTGAAGGTGATCCTGCGGCGCCAGATCCGCGGCCAGGCGCGCGCGCAGGGGCTCGCGCGACTGCCTCTCGAGACGATCGTCGATGAGCTCGGAAGACGCTTCGACGAGCTGCTCGTGTGGCTGGGTGATCGTCCGTACTTCTTCGCGGATCGGCCGAGCGTCGCCGATCTCGCACTGTTCGGGCAGCTCAACGCGCTCCAGAGCGGGCCGACACCGCAGGCGGAGCGGCTCGTCGCCGAGCGGCCGCACCTGGCGGACTACTTCCTGCGCGTGGACACCGCGACCGCCGAGCGCCGTGCCGAATCGGACCGGCCGGCAGCACGTGGCGTGGACCTGGGGGGTGCTGCTGAGCGGTGCCTTGGTCAGCTCGGGCGTTTGACGCCCCGACGCCCTGCCGTGCACAGCTCCACCACCCGGCGTGCTGTCCGCAAAGCGTCTTCCGCGTCTTCCCGGGAGATGAGCGCTTCGGCCTCGGTCTCGGTCTCCTCGTCTCCATAGAAGGCGAGTTCCCGCTCCTCGCGCAGGCGGCGTGACGCGGAGACCAGCAGATCGATCTCGGCAGCGAGGTGCGCGGGCAGGCGGCGGGTGTTCCGGCGCAACGCGCCGCTCACCTCGTGGACCTTGGGGACCTCGACGCCGGCTTCGCGGAGCGCGCCCTTCAGAGCGAATTCGACCGCCTCCTGGCAACGGCGTACGACGAGGTTCCACGCCTCGTCACCGAGCAGTCTCTCGGCCTCGCGCAGGATCGCCGCGGCGCGCCGGAGGAAGCTGCGCGCCATCTCCTGCGTCGTCATATCTCGACGACATCGCCCGGTTGGAAGTCGGGCTTCAGATCCCAATACCAGGTCGTCCCCTCTCGGATCCGGCGCGCCCCGAGCCGCTCGAGGGAAGCGCGGAGGCGGGCGAGCACGTCGGCGAAGAACCCGTCGCGGTCGTGAAGGATCACCGCGTCCTCCGTGAGGTCCAGGTAGAGCGGGATCGGGCGGGCGGCCTCGCGCGGGGCGCGAACGATGCGGGCGAGGCGGCCTTCCACGCCCGCCGCGGCTGCCCGTTCCAGGTCCTGCTCGAAAACCTCATCCGCGCCAGCCAGCAGCCGTTTGCGGGCGAACTGTCCCTGAGGGAGGCTCTCGGCGACGATCAGGAGATCGATGTCCGACGTCGCCGAGGCGTCACCGCGCGCCACCGACCCGAACAGCACGACTGATACGAGACGCTCACCGAGCTGGGAGCGGAGCAGATCCGTGTACCGGCGCGCGAGATCCTGCAGGACGTCGGACGGGTTCGCCGAAGGCATGTCATCGACCGTAGCACGCCGCACGGACGATGTCGCACGGGCTTGCTGTCCCCGCGTCACGCCGGCTCATGTTGACGGCGCCCGTCGCCGTTCTATAGGAAGCTCCTCATGATCAGGGTCACCGCTTCCCTCCTCGCGGTCCTCGCCATCGCTGCGAGCGGCGCGCCGGTACCAGACCCGGCGGCCTCGCCCTCGCTGGAGGCGAACGAGCGCGTCTACGACGCCGGCAAGGTTTCGCGCGGCGTCGCCGTCACCCACACGTTCCTCCTGAAGAACGTCGGCACCGCAGACCTCAGCGTGGACGCCAAGCCCGGTTGAGGCTGCACCGTGACCGAGTTCGACAAGGTCATCCCCCCCGGTGGGGAGGGAAAAGTCAAAGCATCCTTCGATACGACGCACTACAAGGGACCGACTGCCAAGAGCATCCAGGTCATCACCAACGACACGGCGAAGAATCCCGTCGTCCTTCAGCTGAAGGCCGAGATCACCACGGCGATCGACGTCCAGCCGAGCGACAGCGTCCCCGTCCAGGGGAGGGTCGGCGCACTCGAGCCGAAGGAAGTGACCGTCTCGTCGACCCAGGGCAGGCCGTTCGACATCCTGGCGGTGAAGGCCGATCCCTC
>VBLD01000456.1:0-2208 GCA_005879205.1 Deltaproteobacteria bacterium | reverse complement strand
AAGGGAGGTGCGGTTGCTTCGGGGTCGAGCCGCTACGTGGTGACGATCACGCCGAAGGAGACCGCGCCGGTGGGTCGGACCGTCGCCGCGGTGACGCTGACGACCAACCACCCCGAGGGCGAGAGCGTCCCCCTCCAGGTCATCCTGGTGGTCTCGGGCGACGTGCTGGTGTCGCCGGAAACGCTCGTCCTGGAGCCGCGCGGGACCGACAATCACGTGAAGATCAGCAAGGCCCACGGCGAGACTCTGAAGATCCTCGGCGTCGAGTCGAGCGACCCGGATTTCGTCCCGAGCGTGCGCACAGTCGTCACGGGTCGGGAGTACGACATCGTCCTGAAGTACGTCGGGAAGCCGAACCGCGGGGTGCTGCGCTCGAGCCTGACCGTGAAGACGAACGATCGCCACCAGCGCTCGATCGTCATCCCCGTCGTCGGCGCGGTCTGAGCGCACGGGCGGCGTAACCTCCTGGCTGCGTTGCCTTTTTCCGGGCGAGCGCCGAAGAGGATCTTCGTTGACTCCGGAGCGGGAATCGTGGAAACCTTCTCGCAGAACTGGACGACCGCCCCCTAGCGTCCCCGTGGGCCGGGCGGCCTTCCTCAGGGAGGTTGCCATGCACTTTCGCCGCGCCGCTCTCGTCGTTGCGCTGGAACTAACGGTCGTCGCAGGTCTGTCTGCCCTGGTCGCGTCTCCGGCCGCCGCAGTGGACCAGAAGGTGCTCGGGAAGACCTTCCTCGTGAAGGATCCGAAGCCGGGGGTCGATCCGTCCAAGCGCAGCGTCGGCGTGCTGGGGAAAGAGGCGGTGAGCGACGACTCCGTGGTCGGCAACCCGCTCACCAGCGGAGCCACGGTCGAGATCATCGCCAACGGCACCAACCCGACCGACCAGACCTTCACGCTTCCACCCGGAGCTGCCGCACCCGGCTCCCCGGGGTGGAAAGTCATCGGCAAGCCGGTGATCGGGTACGGCTACAACGACGCGGGCGGGGTGAACGGCCCCGTGAAGACGGCCCAGATCAAGAAGACGCCAGGCGGGACGTTCCTGGTCATGGCGACGATCAAGGGCGTGCTTGGGCCGGGGCCACAGCCACACATCACGGTCGTGCCCCCGGCGCCCGGTACCAACGGCGGCATGCGGTTCACCATCACCGGCGGCGACAGCTACTGCGTCGCGTTCGGTGGTGCCGCGGGCGGCAAGGTCACGAACGCGCCGGCCAAAGGCACGCCCAACAAGGTCTTCAAGATCGCGTCTCCCACGACAGAGGGTTGCCCGAGCCCCCAGGCGCCCGTCACCACCACGACGACGACCACCACCAGCACGACGACCACCACCACGACCTGCCCATCCCCGACCGGCACGGTCGTCAAGGGCTCGCTGACGGCCACCCCCGGTCGCTTCACCTACAACGCGACGCTCGGACTTCCGGGGGCCAACGCCGCCTGCAACACGAATTTTCCGGGCTCGCATGCGTGCACGCTGGCGGATCTGCAGAGCGCCCCGGCGAGTGACCTCGCCTGCCTGAAAGACACCGCCAGCATGACCGTCACATCCTTCTGGGCGATCGATCCGACGGCCGTTCCGCTCATGCAGTGCGTCGACGACGCTGTGGGTGGCTCCAATCAACGTTGGGAATACGGGACGGCGCACACGGCCTCCCGCGGTGAGCAGGTGCCTCTCAACAACACCACGGGCACTCTCGGGGCGGTCCAGATGAGCATTCAGTGCAACATTGCCGGCACGAGCTGGGTCGGCTGCTGTCAGTGAAGAACCTGGCGTCGCCGGCACACGCGTGCCAGCGACGCCGCCTCTCGACCTCCACCGCCGCCGTCTTCGTTCCTGCCTCGCGATTCCTGGCTTTGCGTTCCCGAGCTCCGCTCGTGCCACCGCGTTCTGCTCCGCTCCCGGTGCCGGCTGGTGCGTGGCGCGGCGCATCGCGGGGCCCGTCCCCAAGGGTGAGCTCGGGTTTCGCTTCGGCGAGCCGCTCGACGTCGACGGCGACGGCCACGCCGACATCGCCGCCGGCGCCCGCTTCAAGCTCCAGCAGAAGGTGCTCCAGAACGGGAGCGCCGCGGTCTGGTCGGGGGCGACCGGCGCCTTGATCCGCGCCTGGGACGGCGAGTGGCGCGAGGGGCTCTTCGGCCACTGGGTGATGCCGGTGCCGGACATCTCGGGCGATGGGCTCGCGGACCTGGTCATCGCGGCGCCCCACG
>VBLD01000454.1:1936-3051 GCA_005879205.1 Deltaproteobacteria bacterium | reverse complement strand
ACCGAAGGCCACCTCGCCGGCCGCCACCAGCCGCTTCACCTCTCCATTCGAGCTCGCCACGCGCACGCCGTTGGTCCGGAGGTCCTTGAGGAACCCCCGCGCCCGGTCGTCGCCCCAGGCCGCGAACAGCGCGGCGACGTGCATCGTCGTGGTGCCGAAGAGGGGGTTCGCGATCGCCGTGTCGCCGCTCCAGTGCGGGTTCGCGAGGTCGACGATCGAGCGCGGCATCGACTCCGCATCGACGCGGGTCGTGTTGACGAGCAGGACGCGCGCGCGGGCCCCGAGCCCCGTCCAGGTCCCGTCGGCCGCCTTGAATGCCGCCGGGATGCTGGCCGCGTTCGCCGACACGTAGGGCTCCACCAACCCGCGCCTGACGAGCAGAAACGGGCGCACCCGATCGCCCGACCAGAAGACGTCGGCGTGCGGGCGCGGCGCCTCCGCGATGAGCCGGTTCACCACCCCGCTGCTCTTCGTCTCCTCGGTGTCGAAGACGGCGCGGACGGCGAAGCCGACCTGCCGCTCGCAATCCTGGAAGACCGGCTCCGAGAAGACCTGGTCGACGGACGTGTAGGCCACCACTTCGTTTCGGGCGCGGCAGCCCGCGAGGCCGACGATCAGAACGAGGATCGCCCGGCGCCCGGCGTAGATCACTCCTTCGCCCCGACCTCGGCGACCACGAGATCGTCGAACTCCGTGATCGAGTCGGCCTTCACACGCCGCCCGCCACCGCTTCCGCCCAGGCCGCCGGCGCTTCCATCTGCGGATAGTGCCCGATCCCTTCGAGGACCCTCAACGGACCGCCGGACATCTCCGCGAGCCGACGGCCGATCTCGAGGACCGCGATCGGGTCACGGTCGCCCCACACGACCCGGATCGGCACCGACGTCCGCCCGAGGATCGGCCGCCACCGGTCGGCGTACCAGGTGCGCTCGAGGTTGTAGCGCGCGATGCGCGGGAGGATCTCGAGCCCGGCGCCGAGCGCCAGCCAGTACGTGATCGCCCGGACGTCCACCGCCGGAGTGCGCGTCGCGTCGGCCCAGACGAGCCGGAGGCCCTCGGCGAATGCCTCGGGGTCGTAGCTGCGGGCGAAGTCGGCGGCCCCGTCGTCGGTCATG
>VBLD01000454.1:0-1920 GCA_005879205.1 Deltaproteobacteria bacterium | reverse complement strand
TGGTGAGCACCAGCTCCTCGATCGCGAAGCGGAGCGTCCCGGCCTCCGCGCGGCAGAGCATCTCGACCGCGACCGTGAGCCCCATGTCGTGCCCCGCCACGCGCGCCCGCTCGACCCCGAGCGCGCGCACGATCTCGCCCGCACGCCGGCCCTGATCGAGCAGCGAGTAGGAGACGTCCCCCGCCGGCTTGTCGGAGAAGCCGAACCCGAGCTGATCGAAGGTGGTGACGCGGAAGCGTCGGGTGAGAAAGGGGAACGCGGCCGCGAAGTCATGGCTGCCCGACGGGAAGCCGTGCACGAGGACGAGATCCGGCCCCGTCCCTTCCTGCACGGCGAAGATGCGGTATCCCTCGGCGAGCGTGAGGAACCGGCCTCGCCGCGCCCACGACTCGTGCACCTCGCGAACGTCGTCGGGGATGGTCATGCGATGTCCGCCATCGGGTCGCTCAGTGCCGGAAGTTCCGCCGGTACACGAGGTAGTTGGCGCACACCTCGGCGCCGAGCTTCTCGGCCGTCCGGCGCGACGGCCAGTTGTCGTCGAGGACGAGGGTGTAGCTCACGTACCGCGCGCCGCGCCGCACCAGCTCCAGATACGCGTACGCCGACATCGCCAGGTTCACGCCCCGGCCGCGGTCCGACTCCCGGACGGCGATCCCGAGGAAGTTGAGCTTCTCGGCATCGGCGATCGTGCGCCCGGGCGCGACGAGCGCGCGAGCCGTCGTCTCCGGACCCACCCACAGCGCGCCCACAGGCCGGCCCGCGCGGTACGCCATGACCGAGGTCTCGAGCACTCCGGTCGGCGCGAACGCGTTCAGCAGCAGCGTCATCTCCGGCTCGGAGAAGGGCGTGTATCCCCAATGGGCCTTGAAGCCGTCGTTCCAGAGCTCGGTGAACTCCGCCGCGCGCCGGGCTTCCGGGATCCCGGCGAGCGGAACGATCTCGTACCCGGCGCGGCGCACGGCCTCGAGCGCACTCTCCCAGCGGGCCACCAGCTCCGGGCGCACCTGGATCTTGTAGTCCACCATGCCGTGCTCGGTCTCGAAGCCCGCATCCTTGAGGAGCGCGTGGTAGTAGGCGGGATTGTGGCGCAGGATGCTCGGCGGCAGCGAGTCGTAGTCGTCGACCACGAACGGGAACTCGAGCATCCCGAACCCCGCGCGCGCCGCCTCGGCCCCGCGCTCCCGGAGCCACTCGCAGGCCGCGTCGGCGAGGAGCCGCGTCGCCTGCCGCGTGCCGGGCCGCGCCTCGAACATCAGCAGATGGCCGAGGCGCTCGTTCCAGTGGCGGTTGTAGCGCCCGTCGAGCACCGCGACGGCGCGCGCCAGGATCCGGTCGCCGTCGCGCGCCAGCAGGGGATGGATCGTCCGGCCCTCCGTGAACGGAGTCAGGCCGGCGAGGAGCGGCACCTGGAGCGCCGGGAGCGCCGCCCATCGGGCGGAGCGGTCGGCGTAGACGGCGTCCTGGAAGAGGACGAACTCGGCCAGCGCCTCGGTTCCCTCGGGCCTCTCGATCGCGATCGCCATGGCGCGACCCGGCGACGTCAGCGCTGCTGCTCGATCTCGTCGGCGGCGCGCTTGAGGACCTCGACGACGCGCTTCAGCGCCTGCTCGGAGCGATAGGCCTGCCGGTAGGTGACGGAAGCGAGGCGGGCCACCGCCTGGCCGAGCTCGGCGAGCGCCTCCCCCGCCCCGTGCAGCCACTCGAAGACGTTCTCCTTGGCTTCGCGGCCCGCCTGCAGGAAGGCTTCCCCTGCCGGGGTAATGTGATAGACGCGCTTTCCTTCGCTCTCCGCGACCCGCACGTGATCCAGATCCTCGAGGAGCTGCAGCGTCGGATAGACGGTCGCAGCCGAGGCGGCAGCCGGCCCCACCCGCGGCACCAGGGCTTCGAGAATCTCCGGCCGGGTACGGGGTCGCTCCT
>VBLD01000099.1:8991-14501 GCA_005879205.1 Deltaproteobacteria bacterium | reverse complement strand
GAGATCGGGGGCGATCACCCGCCAGCGGTCGGCGAAGGCGGGGAGCGTGTGCTCCCAGGTGAAGTGCGTGGCCGTGAGTCCGTGGAGGAGAAGGAGCGCGGGCCCCTCTCCCGCCTCGACGAGGTGGATGCGGATGCCGTCCGCGACGACGTCCCGCGTGATCAACCGTCGAGCCATCGGTTCATGGCGTGCACCCGCGTCTCCGCGACCAGGAGCACGTTGCGGATCGCCTCGCGGCAGCGTTCCCGGGCGGCAGGGGCGAGGCCTGCCAGACGGAGGAGCTCCGCCGCCTGGCGCCGTGCTGCCGCGGCATCTGCGTCGGCGGCGCCGAGGCGCACTCCCGCATAGCCGAGCGCCGCCACCCCCTCCTCGTAGGAGCGGCGGATGTAGTAGAGCGTCGTGAAGACCGCGGCGATCGTCTCGGGGATCGGGGCATAGTCGCGAACGTCCGCGTCGGTGAGGCCGAGCTCGCGACAACGCTCGAGCCGGCGGCGGAGCTCCCCCGGGCCCTCGGAGAAGCCGCACAGCGCGGCCAGGCGCTCCGCCCAGTGACGGTAGTGCCGCGTCTGCTCGATGGTGAAGGCGTACGCGTCGGGCGCGTTGGCGATCAGGAGGGCGACTTCCGGCGCGAGCCACCTGCCTGCATGGTAGCTCTCGAGCGCCACCCGCCGGACGACCTCGCGGGGAGCGGTGCCGGCGGCGATCGCGGGGGTGACCCGGTCCTGCTTCGCGGGGTCGTGCGCGGCGATCAGACGGTCGAGCTCCTCGAGGTAGTCGCCATCCGGCCGAGCCGGCGCCCCTTGCCGCTCGCTCACCGGACGCAAGGTACCGCACGGCCCGCTACCCGGGCAAGCGCGACAGCCTCCCGCGGGGGTCCCCCTTGCCCAGCCACCGGCCCGGCGCTACGATTGGTAACGGTTCAGTCGAGGAGGGAGGGGCGCTGCGATGATGTCGAACTGCTCGCTGTACCGTCTGCGGCCGCTGGATCCGGCCATCGACCCTGCCTATCAAGACGGCACGCCCCCGCCACTGCACCGCCTGAATCACGCGGGCGAGATCCGCGTCGAATGGCCGGTCCCCTTCATTCCTCCGCCGCTTCGCCGACTGCGCACGATCTCGATCGAGGCTCTCGAGGACGAGCTCGAGCGCGAGGCGACGCGCGAGGAATCGGCCTAGCGCAGACGCAGCGCGTTCTTCCGCCGTCGCCCCGCAAGGGGGGTGACCGTGCGCCTCTGCGCCTCTTGCAGCGGCGCCATCCGGGCTCGCACCTTAGTCGGGCTTCGCGGCGCTACGCCGCAACGGCTGCGACCTCCGAAACCTCTGCCCCTCCCAGCAGTTAGGTCGACTCCCACCCGGGTCCCCAGCGCGCCTCGCCGGCACGGCTTCTGCTTGGTCCGCACACCCAATGTCGCGGCGCCGCTGTACGCCCGGCGCGAGTCGGGCATGAACTACAACAACCCGACCTTCTGGCTGCTGTTCGCCGCGGTGTACGCCTTCTACTGGCGGCTCCGCCACCGGCGGCAGAACGACCTCCTGCTGGTCGCCAGCTACGTCTTCTACGGCTTCTGGGACTACCGGTTCCTCTTCCTGATCCTCATCTCGACGATCATCGACTTCATCGGCGGTCTCGGCGTCGCCGGCGTCGAGCTGCCGAAGTGGCGCCGCCTGCGGCTCGCCGCGCTGCTGATCGGCAGCGCGCTCGTGCTGTGCAGCAACGTCCGCTACGCGGCGCTGGCAGCCGGTCTCGTCCACCTCGACGCGCACGCGGTGCTCGGCGCGCTCCCGGAGCGGCTGCGCGACTTCGCCGTGCCGCTCGCCACGGCGGCGGTGACCCTGGCCTACGTCGCCTTCCTGCCCTGGCTCTACGCCCTCCCGGAGCGCGCGCGGCGGAAGACCTTCCTCACCATCAGCATGGTCGCCAACCTGGCGATCCTCGGCTTCTTCAAGTACTGCGACTTCTTCGTCGGGAGCTTCGTCAACCTCCTGCACGCGCTCGGCGTCCAGGTGGTCGACGTCCGCCTGCTCGGCATCCTGCTGCCGCCCGGGATCAGCTTCTACACCTTCCAGGCGATGAGCTACACGGTGGACGTCTACCGCGGCGACGCCACGCCCACCGACGACCTGCGCGACTTCGCGCTCTTCGTCTGCTTCTTCCCGCACCTCGTCGCCGGTCCGATCATGCGGGCGTCGACGCTGCTGCCCCAGGTGGTGCACCCCCGGCAGCGGCGCCCGCGCGATGCCGAGGAGGGCCTCCTGCTCGTGCTCCTCGGCCTCTTCAAGAAGATCGTCATCGCCGACAACCTCGCGCCGATGGTCAACATGATCTTCTTCCAGTACGGCCGCGGCGGCCACCTCCCGACGGGGCCCGAATCGCTGCTCGGTCTCTACGGCTTCATGTTCCAGGTGTACGGCGACTTCTCCGGCTACTCGAGCGTCGCCCGCGGCATCGCCAAGTGGCTCGGCTTCGACCTGATCATCAACTTCCAGACGCCGTACCTGTCGACCACGCCGAGCGAGCACTGGCGGCGGTGGCACATCAGCCTCTCGACGTGGTTCCGCGACTACCTCTACATCCCGCTCGGTGGCAGCCGCGGCGGCATGGCCGTCGAGTACCGGAACGTGATCATCACCATGACGCTCGCCGGCCTCTGGCACGGCGCGGCCTGGACCTACGTCATCTGGGGCGCCTACACCGGAGTGCTGCTCTGCATCTCGCGCGCCCTCGGGACCAAGGAGG
The DNA here is from genome assembly GCA_005879205.1 of Deltaproteobacteria bacterium. Taxonomy (GTDB): domain Bacteria; phylum Desulfobacterota; class Binatia; order DP-6; family DP-6; genus DP-3. The sequence goes on along the minus strand of VBLD01000099.1, from coordinate 11,764 downwards.
TGCGGAACGTCGCGGGCCAGCGGCTCCGCTGGCTCTGGCGCGTGCTCCTCACCTTCCATCTCACGTGCAGCAGCTACCTCTTCTTCCGCTCGAGCAGCGTGCCGGCCGCGCTCCACATGGGCGCCCGCATCCTCACCGACTTCACGCCGACGGCCACCGCGGGCACGATGCTCGGGCTGCTCCTCTTCTACGCCGGGCCGCTCTTCGCACTCGAGGCCTACACCGAGGGGGAACGCCACCTCGAGCGGCTCTTCACCGCGCCCTGGCCCCGCCAGGCGGTGGCGTACGCCTACTGCGTCCTGATGCTGGTGATCTTCCCGGCGGTTCAGACCCATGAGTTCATCTACTTCCAGTTCTGAGGCGATCGGCGAGGCCGTCGCCGCGCCCGCCCGGGCGACGCGCATCGCCCTGGTGCTGCTCGTGGTGCTGTGCGGCGTCGAGGCGTTCGCGCGCCTCGAGCTCGTCCGCATGTCGAAGGAGTTCGAGCAGTTCCGGTCCTACCCGCGCCTGGCGGCCGAGCTCGCACACCGGAGCGGTCTGCGCATCGCGCTGGTCGGGGCCTCGATCGTCCACGAGGACATCGACACCGGGCTCCTGACCGACCGCCTGCGGGCGGCGACCCGCGTGCCGGCGCACGCCGAGTCGTTCAGCGCCGACCACTCGTTCGTCAACACCTGGTACTTCATGCTCAACCACGACTTCTGGCAGCCGGGGAACCGGGTCGACCTGGTCGTGATCCCGTTCGTCGGGCCGAGCCTCTACGACCACAACGAGATGGAGATCGGCCGGCTCGCGCGCTTCTTCACCACCGTCTCGGACTGGCCCGAGGTGTTGCGGACCGATCTGGACACGACGGCGGAACGCGCGGACTTCCTGCTCTCGAATTTCTGGGTGAGCTGGGCGGCCCGGGACCGCATGCAGGAGCTCACGTTCACGCGTCTTCTCCCGAACTACAAGGCCTTCGCCCGCGAGCAGCAGAATCTGCTCTTCGCGCAGGTGTTCACCAAACGGGCGCACCGGGCCCGCTCGCTCGTCGCCCTCGAGCGGTTGCTGCGCACGGCGCACGAGCACGCCACCCGGCTCTGCTTCGTCGTCTTCCCGACCCAGCGTGCCGACTGGAACGGGCAGCCGTATGCCGAGGCCCGCCGCGTGATCGAGGCGACCGGGACGGACTACGTCGACCTGCGCGACGGCGGCGACGTCGACACGAGCATCTTCGCCGACCTCGTGCACATGAACGTCGACGGGCGCGCGATCTATACCCGGCTCCTGGCCGACGCGCTGACGCCGGTGCTCGGACCCGGCCCCTCGGAGGCGGGAGCCGCCTTCGCGGCGGGCGGAGCGGGCGAGTAGCTATCCCTCGCCCGCCTTCGGGAGCCGGTCGGGCCAGGTGGCGGTGAGGGTCCGGAACTCCTCGTCGGCGGTGATCGTCACGGCGCGGAAGTTCGGGTGCGGGTTGCGGAACCAGTCCGCCGCCCCGGCCATCTCGCCGTCCTTCGAGTCGTCCACGATCTGCCGCCCGAACCGCTTCTCGGCGAGCTCGTCGTTGCGGATGCAGAGGTCCCAGTTGCCCGCCTGGACCTCGTGCTTGAGCCGCGCGAACACCTCGACGAGCGGGTAGCGACGCTCGCGGGCGACGCGGCGCACGACCTCCCAGACGCGGTCGTACTCCTCGTTCATGCGGTCGCTCGCGTTGTGGACGGGGTCGATGTAGCTGTTCGTCTCGAGCACGAGGTGCACGCCCGGATAGTCCCGTTGCAGGCGGTCGCAGAGCTCCTCGAGCTGGCGACGGAACTCCTCGTGCGTGAACCGGCCGCGGTCGTTGTGCCCGTAGCGGATGAGGGCGACGTCGATGTGCGGCACGCGGCCACGGACCTCGCGCTCGTAGCGCGTGCGGAAGAAGAGCCACGGCCGCCGCTCGTGGAGCAAGCGGAAGACGTAGTCGCCGCTCTTGCAGACGTTGACGTCGACGATGCGCTGGGCGGGGTAGTGCTCGGCGAGCCGCGCGTTCAGCACCCGGTCGATGTGGATCGGCGCCGGCAGGTAGTCGGTGCTGCACGTGCTGTCGCCGAAGTGCGCGACGACGATCGCGTCCGGCCCGCCCGCCGGGGATCCGCCCGGCGCGTAGGAGCAGCTCGGGCCGAGCAGCGCCACAAGAAGAAGTATGGCGAGCAGGACGGCGCGTCCGACCCGCGGCATGCCCGGCCGCTCAGCCCTGCGGGAACCAGCGCTCGAGCGTGCCGGTCGCGATCATGCGCAGGCCGGCCTCGTCGAGCCCCGCGCTGGCTCGCCGGAACCCGCCGACGAGGTCGGGGGTGCCGTCGTAGTGCGGCCAGTCGGAGGCGAGAGCGACGTGGTCGGCGGGCAAGAAGTCGAGCGCGATTCGCAGATCCGTCCGCTCGCAGGCCTCGATCGTGACCATCATCTGCCGCTCGAAGATCTCCATCGGCGGAGTCTTCCACGCCGGTGCCTTCAGACGCCCGAAGGCCTCGCGATGCTCCTCGAAGCGCTCGAACATCGACGGCAGCCAGCCGACACCGGCCTCGAGGATCATGGTCGGCATGGCGGGAAAGCGGTCGAACACGCCGCCCGCCATCATGTCGTAGAGCGTGTAGATCATGTCCATCGGAAAGCCGAGACACGACGCTGCCATGATGTCCGGCAGACGGTAGCCGCGCGACGTCCCGTCCTGGTCCCACATCGGCAGCGGATGGAGCCCGAGCTTCATGCCGGTGTCGACGACCGCCTGCCAGAGCGGGTTGAAGCACGGGTC
>VBLD01000099.1:0-8946 GCA_005879205.1 Deltaproteobacteria bacterium | reverse complement strand
GCACGAAGACCGCCCGATACCCCATCTCGGCCGTGCGCCGGACCTCGGCGACGGCCGCCTCGATGTCGGTGAGCGGCAGCGTCGCCACCGGGATCAGCCGGCCCTGCGAGCCGGCGCAGTACTCGTTCATCATCCAGTCGTTGTAGATGGCGCACACCGCGGGCGCGAGGTTCGGCAGCAGCGTGCCGCCGGCCAGCATGTAGGTCGGGTAGAGGACCGCGCGGGACACGCCGTTGGTGGTGTTGAAGTCGAGCCGGGCGCGGCCGTCGCTCGCCCACGGCGGCGCGTCGACGATGGTGTGGCGCTCGAGCTCGGGGCTGGTGAAGACCCGCTCCAGCGGGACGCCCATGGCGCAGGCCAGGCCCATGTTCTCGAGCATGTCCTTGGCGCGGATGCCGCCGTGCATGACCTCGAGGTTGGAGATGTCGATGCCGTAGATCTTCGAGTGGAAGACGCCCTGCTCGTCGCGGAAGAAGTGCGGCGCGAGAGGCCGCAGGTCGCGGGGCAGGCGCTCGATCCAGAGGTCGCCCGGCTCGATGACGTGACCGTCGGCATCGGCGAGGAAGTCGATCGACGCGCTCGGGGTGGCATGCATGGCCTTCTCCTCCCGATGCTCCGATACCCCCGCGAGTGGGCGCTTGTCAATCAATTGACCTAATCAAATGCTTCACGGCCTGCGGTTGTCCGCGTCCCGCTGCTCGCATAAGCCTGCCTCTGGATGACCCGGCACCCCGACGCGACGCGGATCGAGCGGCTGAAGGAGGTCGGACGCTACGCGCTGGGCGTCGAATGGGGCGACCGGCACGAGAGCATCCTGCCGTACCGGAACCTCCGCCGCGCCTGTCCCTGCGACGCCTGCTCGGCGGTCGCGGAGTCGCCGCTGACGCCCGAGGCCGAGCGCCCCGTCGACTTCCAGGTACTCGGCGACCGGAGCCTTTTCATCCGTTGGGCGGACAACCACGAGACGCTGCTGCTCGTCGAAGAGGTGCGGGACCTCTGTCGCTGCGCGCGCTGCGTGGGCGAGCCGGACTTCCCGATCACGGGTCGGTAGGTCCGTCGGCTCAGAACGGCGGCATCCGCCGTCTAGAAAAGAGGCATCCGGGGGGCGTCGAGCTCGAATCGACCTCCCCGTCCGCTCGGCACGGCCCTTGCGTTCCGAAGCGATGGTGGAGACCAACGAGGCACACCGGCTCCCATCGCTCGTGCGCGTGCGCGTCGTGCCTCCGTCGGCCGCGGGCTGGCGTGACCTCGAGCGCGTCAGCTGGCTCACGCCCTACGAGGCCGAGACGATCGGGGAGGACGCCCGCCGTGCCGGTCCCGGGACGCGCCTGGAGGTGACCGTACCCGGGCCGTCGAGCGACGCGACGCTGGCGGCGGTGAGGAGCCTCTTCGAGTGGCTCGGCACGAAGGGCATCGACGTCATCGTCGTGCGCGGGGTCGAAGAGGAGCCGTAGCGGCGCGGCGCCTCAGACCGCTGCGCGCCGTTCACGCTTGGTGCGATGCCTCGGGACATCGCGCCCGAAGGCCTTCCGCAGCTCGACCTTGGCCCGCTCGTAGACCCGCTTCCGGCTCGCACTCAAGCCCTTGCCCGCCCGATTGATGTAGAAGTTCAGCATCGACATGGCCGACTGGTAGGGCGTGGCCTTGCGTCGCCGGCTCCGCTCGGCGGAGCGTTTGAGCGACGCGGCGATCCGGCGCGGGTCGCTCCCGGCGAAGACGCCGCGCTCGAGGTCGAGGGCGTCGCTCCGCTCCATGACCTCGTGCGACCAGTAGCGTGGCTTCTTCGAACGGGGGCTCATGATCCCGCCCTACCGCCTCGGGGCAAGGCGGAGATATCCCGCCTCTTCGGGAGGATCCGGCGCTCAGACGGCTACCGGGCGACCTGCAGGGTGTAGAAGACCCGTTCGACCTCCGACAGGACGAGGGTGCCGACCTGCAGCACGCGGGGATCACCCTCGCGCCGGGCGTAGAAGGCGCTCCCGGCGGCGTTCAGGCCCCCCACGAGCAGGCGACGGCGGCTCCAGCCCGTGACGACGGTGATCGTACCGCGGGGCTGCGTGAGGCCGAAGGCGGCCACGTCCGACGTCCGGAAGACGTCGACCGCGCGCAGCGCGAGCAGGGTGTCGAGCAGATCTCCGAGCGCCTCCGCCGTCTGCGGCGCGACGGGCCGGCCGTCGACGTTCCAGCCGTCGGCCGCGCGGGTCGATGCGAGGTGCCGGCCGTCGAGCTCGAGCTCGATGCCGCGCACCCCACGACGCTCGCCGTTGAAGAGCCGGTGGCCGCGCGCCGCATCCCGGCCCCGCGGCGTGATCGGAGCTCGCACGCTCAGCACGAGCCCGAGGCCGAGCGCCGCCACGGCGGCGAGGGCGAGCGTGCGGGGCGGCATCCTAGCCCCGACGGCGGCGGAGGCCGACGAGCGTCACGCCCGCGAGCAGCACGAGCCCCGGCTCGACCACGGCGCTGACCACGAAGATCGCGCGTGCGTCCCGCGCGGTCAGCACCAGCGGCGAGAGCGGACGGACCACCTCCGGCACCTGCTTCGGGCGCTCGCCCGCGAGCGCTTCCTCGCCCGCCACCCAGGCGACGGCGTTGAGCGCGAGGTCGCGGTTGCCGAGGAGGTCGAGGTACGCGTCGCTCGCGAAGTCCGCGTCGCCGGCGACTACCAGCCGCCCGCGCCGCCGGCCGACCCCGTCGCCGTCGTGGCCGACCTCCGCCATGACGAGGACGGGTGCCGGCCCGGGCGTGTCGCCGGCGGCGGCCGACGGCTCCTCGCCGCGGCGGGCGCGCGCCGGGTCGCGCTCCGTCCACGCGCTCGGTGCCGTCCGCGCGATCGTCTGCGCGTCGACACCCGGCACCTCCGCCCCGACGTCCACGGTGCGGGCCGACGGCAGCACCGCGCCGGTGTCGATCGCGCCCGCGTCGGGGTCGGTCACGGGGTTGCCGCGCTTGAAGAGCTCGACGATCGCGGCGAGGCCGTCGCTGCCGAGCACGCGCCGCTCGCGCTCGACGATCATGTCGTCGCCGAGCCGGATCCCCATGCTGGCGAGGAGCCTGGCGACGTTCGGTAGCGGCGCCGGGTCGAGCAGCATGACGACGCCACCGCCCGCCTTCAGGTACGCCGCCACGGCGTCGAGCTCGGGCAGCAGGAAGTCGTGGCGCGGCCCGGCGACCACCAGCACGTCGGCGCCGTCGGGCACCGGTCCGTCGACCAGCGAGGCCGCCTCGGCCGAGTAGTCCTCGGCGGCCAGCGCCGCCGCGAGGCGCCCGTACCCTTCCGCCCCGCCGCCGGGCGCTCGCTCGCCGTGGCCGGTGGTGAAGACGAGCCGGCGGGGGCGGCCGTGGACGACGCGCCGGATGCCGCCCGCGAGCTGCTCCTCCGGGGCCGCGAGGACCACGGCCCGCCGGCCGCCGTATTCGATCGCCGCGCGGCCGTACGACGACACGCCGAGGCTCCGCGCGCGTTCGGGGAAGCGGTCGAGGTCGAGGAGCTCGAAGTCGATGCGCGGGTTGGCGTCGGCGAAGAGCCGCACGAGGTCCGCATACCGCTCGCGCGTGCCGCGGCGGAAGAACAGCGTGATGTGGAGCGGCGCGGCCACCTCGGCGAGAAGCTTCCGCGTGGCGGGCGCGATGGTGAGCTCGCGGGCGGGCGTCAGGTCGAAGCGGTGGTTCGTCCGCTCCGCGGCCACCTGCACGCCGCCGACGCCCACCAGCAGGAGCACCACCTGCGCGGCCAGCTCCGTCCAGCCACGCGCGCCGCGCGACATCGCGCTCAGCGAAGACCCCGCCAGCGGCGCGTGTCGAGGGCGAAGAGCGTGAAGGCGAGGCACGCCAGCGTGAACAGCACGAGGTAGGCGACGTCGCGGGTGTCGATCGCACCGCGCGCGAAGGGATAGAAGCGGTCGAAGAGGGAGAGGGGGAGCAGCAGGCGGAGGCTCCCCTCGCTCAGCGCCGCCTCGTTCCACGTCACCATCCAGAAGAAGAAGAGAATGCCGTAGGTGGCCGCGGCCGCGACCAGCTGGCTCTCGGTGAGCGCCGAGACGAAGAGCCCGCAGCCGACGAAGGCGGCGCCGAGGAGCACGAGGCCCCCGTATCCGGCCACGAGCGGTCCGGGAGGAACCGGGTAGAAGCGCGTGAGGATCACGGGATGGACGGCGGTGGCCGCGACGAGGAGCACGACCACGGCCACGCAGGCGAGGAACTTCCCCACCACGACCTCCACGTCGCGCACCGGGTACGTCCAGAGGAGCTCGAGCGTGCCGAGCTTCCGCTCCTCGGCGAAGAGCCGCATGGTGAGCAGCGGCACGAGGACGAGGAGCAGCCCCTGAACGTCGAGCAGCTGATACTGCCAGAGGCCGCGCGCCACGTCCGTGCCGCCCATCAGGACGAAGAAGCCGAGGTTGGTGTAGAAACGATACCCGGCCAGGACGAGGAAGACGGCGGCGAGCGCGTAGAAGAAGAGCGAGCCGAAGTAGAGCGCCAGCTCCTTGCGAGCGACGGCGACGACCGTCATGCGGAGTGCGGGCCGTCGCGGACCAGGCCGAGGAAGATCTCCTCGAGGCCGGGGGTCTCGTGGCGGAGCTCGAGCACCGTCCAGCCCCGCTGCTTGACGGCCTCTCCGACCGCCCGGGCCAGCTCCGCCTCGCTCGCACCCTCGACCACGAAGCCGTCGGCCGCCGGCTCGACGGTGAGCACGCCGGGCACGGCCCCGAGCGCGCCGGCCACCTCCGCCGGCGGCCCGTCCACCTTGAGCACGATGCGCCGCCGCCCGCCCAGGCGACGGGCGAGCTCGCCGGGGCCGCCCTCGGCGACCAGCCGCCCGCGCGCGATGACGATGACCCGCTCGCACAGCGCCGCCACCTCGGCAAGGACGTGGCTCGAGAAGAAGACGGTGCGCTCGCCGCGCAGGCCGGCGAGCAGCTCCCGCATCTCCACCACCTGCGCGGGGTCGAGGCCGATGGTCGGCTCGTCGAGGAGGAGGATCGGCGGCTCGCCGAGCAGCGCCTGCGCCAGGCCGACGCGCTGGCGGTAGCCCTTCGACAGCGCGCCGATGCGCCGGTGGGCCACGCCGTCGAGCCCGCATGCGGCGAGCACACGCGCGACCGCGCCCGCCTGCGCGGCGCGCGCGATGCGCTTCATGCGGGCGACGAAGCCGAGGTACGCCTGCACGCCGAGGTCGGGGTAGAAGGGGGCGTACTCGGGGAAGTAGCCGACCGCGCGCCGGCAGGCGAGCGGCTCGCGGACGAGGTCGTGGCCCGCCACCCGCACCTCGCCCGCGGTCGGCGGGAAGATGCCTGCCAGTATCCGCATCGTCGTCGTCTTGCCCGCGCCGTTCGGCCCGAGGAAGCCGACGATCTCGCCGGCTCCGACGCGGAACGAGACGCCGGCGACGGCCTCGACGCGGCCGAACGATTTCCTGAGGTCCCGGACCTCGAGCGCCGGCTCACCGGGCATCGTACCCCGCTAGGCGAGCCGGCCGAGCAACTCGGCCGTCAGCTCGTCGAGCGACGCGAGGCGACAGGCGCAGCCCGTGAAGTCGTTGTCGAAGGTCAGATCGTTCGGCACCGCGACGACCGGGATGCCGGCGGCGAGGGCGGCCGCCGCGCCCCGCTCCGTGTCCTCGACCACGGCGCATTCCGCGGCCGCGAGGCCGAGCGCCGCCACGGCCGCCAGGTACGCGTCGGGGGCCGGCTTGGCGCGGACGTAGTCCTCGCGGGTGATCGTCGGGCGCAGGAACGACGCGAGACCGAGCTGCCCGAGGATCAGGTCCACCTCCACCCGCGCGGTGTTGGTCGCGAGCGCGAGGCGGTGGCTCGGAGCCAGCCGGGCGAGCGCCTCGCGCGCTCCGGGCATCGGCCGCACCCCCTCCTCCAGCAAGGTGCGGTACACCGGCGCCTTCAGCGCGCGCAGCTCGTCGGGTGCCACCGGCAGGCGATAGGTCTTGCAGGTGTACTCCGGACCGATGCCGCGGGCGATGAACCATCGCCGGTACTCCTCGATGTCCATGTCGACGCCGAAGTCGAGCAGCACCCGCCGGTAGGCCGTCCAGTGCAACCGCTCGGTGTCGGTCAGTACCCCGTCGAGGTCGAACAGCACGGCGCGGATCACGGCGACGTCCGTCCCCTCACAGCATCCAGTCGGCCAGCCTGCCGTAGACTTCCCGCCACTTGTGGTAGCGCTCGTCGTACTCGCCCGTCGCCCCTGCCACGGGGTCGACCTGTCGGTGGCGGGTCATCGCCGCCACCGCCTCCGCGACGTCGGCGTGGAGGCCGGCACCGACCGCGGCCAGGATCGCGCACCCGAGGCTCGCGCTCTCGATGACGGTCGAGACCGCGAGCGGCACGCCGAGCGTGTTGGCGAGCAGCCGGGTGAGCGTCGGGCTCTGCACCATGCCGCCGCTGACGGTGAGGACCGGCATGGGCTGGCCCGTCGCCGCGCTGATCTGCTCGCAGTTACCCCGGATCGCGAAGGCCACGCTCTCGAGAAAGGCGTGCAGGATCTCGCCGCGCAGCGGCCGGTCGACGTGCAGCAGGGGGAAGCGGAAGAGCATCCCGGCGGGCTTGAGCGGATTCATCTCGCGCAGATTGAAGATCACCGGGCCGAGATGGCAGTAGACCTGGCGGGGCGCGGAGTCGAGGGCGCGCATCGCCTCCTCGGCCCCGGCGTACGCGCCCGCGTCCGAGGTGCCGAACATGAGCTCGAGCAGCCAGCGATAGGAATCGCCCGTGTCGCCCGCGTTGCTCTCCAGCACCCAGCGCCCGGGGACGACGTGGCAGCTCGTCCAGAGATTTCCGCGGGGGTCGATGAGGGGGTGGTCGATCACCGTCTGCACGGGGCTCGTGGTCCCGAGCACCGCGCCGGTCCTTCCGGTCTCGTGCACGCCGGAACCGAGGAGCGCGCTCTCCGTGTCCGCGCCGCCGGCGAACACGGGAGTCCCCTCGGGGATGCCCGTCTCGGCGGCGGCCCGCGCGCTCACTGATCCGACGCGCGTGCCGGGCGCGCACAGCGCCGGCAGGATGGCGGGCGGGATCTCGAGCGCGTCCAGGATCTCCGCCGACCAATCGCGCCGGGAGACGTCGTAGAGCATCGACTCGCCGGCGTTGGAGTGCTCCGCGACGGCGACCCCCGAGAGCAGGAAGGTGATCCAGTCGTTCAGCATGAAGAGCCGCGTGACACGCCGGCCGTCGTGGTTCTTGCGGTACCAGAGGTAGCGAGCGACGGGGAAGATGTACGGCGGCGCGTGTCCGGTGATGCGGTGGAGGCGCTCGGCCCCGATCTGCTCCTCCACCTCGATCCCCTCCGCGAACGCGCGCGCGTCGAGGTTCGGGCCGGCGTAGAGCACCTGGTCCGCGGCGTCGAGCAGGACGCAGCCCTCCCGCTGGCTGGTCGCGATGACGCCCCGCACGCGTACGCCGCTCGGCAACGCGGCGACAGTCGCCCGCGCACACCGCGCGAGCGCGGCCCAGAAGGCCCCGGCGTCGAGGTCGAAGCCGCGCACGAACGGCACGCTCGGGTCGGTGAACAGCCGGTAGTGGAACGGCTCCTGCGCCGAGGCGAGCGGACGGCCGCGGGGGTCGAAGGCGACGCAGCGGCCGGAACCGGTGCCGGCGTCGAGGGTGACGAGGCAGTCCACGGTCGGCTCAGACCCGCGCGTCGAGCACCGCCGGATTCGCGATCCAGCGCGGCCGCTCGCCACGCAACCAGCGCTCGATCGCGTCGACGACGATCTCGCTCTGATGCCGCACCACGTCCACCGTGGCCCCGCCGATGTGGGGCGTCACCATCACCGACGGCAGGGCGAGCAGGCGGTGGCCGGGACGGAGCGGCTCGTCGCCGAGGACGTCGAAGGCCGCGCCCGCGAGCCCCCCGTCGCGCAGCATCTCGTAGAGCGCGTCCTCGTCGGCGAGCTGCGCGCGTGCCGTGTTGACGAAGAGGGCCGAGGGTTTGAGGAGTGCGAGCCGGCCGCGGGAGATGAGCCCGTGCGTCTCGGGGGTGAGCGGTGCGTGCAACGAGACGATGTCCGCCGCGCGGAGGAGGTCGTCCAGCTCGACGAGCGCGACGCCGGCGGGGATCTCGCCGGGACACGGGTCGGCGGCGATCACGCGCGCCTTGAAGGCGAGCAGTCGCCGTGCCACCTCCCGGCCCACCGCGCCGAGGCCGACGAGCCCGACGGTGCGGCCGCCGAGCTCGGCCCCCGTGAAGCGGGTGTAGAGCGCGAGATAGTCGCCGGCGCTGTCGAGCCGGACGGTGCCGCCGCGAAACGCGTCCTGGATCGCGGGGAGATGGCGGAGCAGTGCCAGCATGAAGGCGAGGGTCAGATCGGCGACCGCATCCGCGTTTCGTCCCGGGGCGTGGAAGACCGGCACGCCCTTGGCGGTGGCGAGCTCGAGGTCGACGTTCACCGGGTCTCCCCGGCAGCACCCGATCATCCGCAGCCGGCACCCGTTCAGCACCTCGGCGTGCACCAGGTCGGCCTCGACGATCAGCACGTCGGCGCCGACGTCGCGGATGTGCGCGGCGAACTCGGCGCCGTCGAAGTAGATCGACCCGCGCTCCTTCCAGTCCTCGTGCACGACGGCCGCCGCGTCGAAGGAGGCCGTGATGAGGGCCCGCATCGCCGTTCAGGCCGCGAGCAGCCGGTGCACCAGCTCGATCACGTGCCGGCGCACCTGCTCGCGGATCGGGGCCGTGTGCACGCTGCCACCGAGCAGGCTCCGATAGGCGGCGCTGTCGAGCAGGTAGACGAGCAGCACGGAATGCACGGAGAGCATGAAGAGGCGCGACTCCGCATCGCTGAACGGCCGTCCGAGCCGCGCGAGCCAGGCCGAGAACTGCTCCCAGCTGGGTGCCAGGACGTCGCGCTCGATGCCGAGATCGGCGTCGGCGTCGTCGATGATGCGCCGGAGAAGGAGCTTCGGCACGTTCGGGTTGCCGGCAAAGAAATCGAAG
>VBLD01000453.1:474-2479 GCA_005879205.1 Deltaproteobacteria bacterium | reverse complement strand
TCCTGGAACACCATGGCGACGTTGCGCTCCTGGGGCGGGAGCTCGTTGACCACCCGTTCGCCGATGCGGACGGTGCCCGCCGTGGCTTCCTCGAGACCCGCGATCAGGCGGAGCACCGTCGACTTCCCGCAGCCCGAGGGTCCGACGAGAACCACGAGCTCGCCGTCGTCGATCGCGAGCGTGAAATCGGACAGGGCATGGGTCCCCCCGGGATACACCTTGTCGACGTGCTCGAGCTCGACGCGCGCCATCGCCGTTCAGTCGAAGAAGCGCTCGTCGCTCAGCAGGGGCAGTGCCTTCGCCGCGATCGGGTCGGCCGCGAAGCGGCGCTGGATGCAGTGGTCCTTCAGGTAGTTCGCCGCGGCGATGAAGGTCATCGTCTGGTCGAGGGCGAGATAGGCGCGCGCCACCTCCCCCGAGCGCGGGTCCACCGCGTCGTAGAAGCCGAAGTCGCCGTAGGCATCGTAGCGACGCGCGAGCTCGCGCAGGTCCGCCGCCGCCCCCGGTGTCACGGCGAGGGCGAGCGCCGCCGCGTGCGGCGTGACGGCGCCGGCACCGTAGCCGAGCACGCCGAGCGGCCTGACCCCGAACTCGCCGTAGACGTCACGGCCCGGCGTCATGCTGGGCGAGAGCCCCCAGACCGGGTAGCCGAGCTCCTCGACGGCGAAGCGGCGCTGGACGTCGACGTGGGCGGCGGCGTTGGCGCCGAGACTTCGGGGCGCCCAGCGCGCCTCGTCGACCACGAGCGCCGGCATCAGCGCCTCGAACATGCTGCCGCCCCACGACGGCACGTACTTCGTCCCCTTCCACTCGTAGTAGCCGCCGGAGAACGCGTGCCCGCGGACCTCCTTGTGGATACGGCCGTGCGGCGTCTGCGTCTGCCAGCGGCAGCTCGAGGCGAATGTGCGCGCCATGGCGAACCAGTGCTCCTCGGGCACGTCGCCCTTGCCGATGGCGATCAGACTCCCGAGCCGCGACTCGGCATAGAGCGTCCCGTAGTGGTAGCGCGACTGCGACGCCAGGTGGACGTAGTAGCCGTGCGACATCCGGCGGCGCGCGGGGTCGTAGAAGAAGCGGTAGTCCTGCGCGGCTATGATCCGGCTGCACGGCTCGGCGAGCTCGGGGAACGTCGAACGCACCACCATGAGGCCCGCGGTCAGCCAGGACGAGTCCACGAACGAGAGGAAGTTGCTCGTCCGCTCGCGCGAGGTGGTGTCGTAGTAGTTGTAGAAGAACCCGCGGTGCGTCTCGAGGCCGTCCAGCGTGGCCAGCAGCTCCCGCACGCGGCGAACCGCCTCGGCCCGCGGAATGAGCTCGAGCTCGGAGGCGGCCACGAGCGCGACCAGGCGGAGGCCGACGCTCGTGACGTTGGTGTAGTCGCCGACGTGCGCGTCCGCGGCCGCGAACGAGTCGCCGAAGCGGACGTTGTCGACCGGCAGGCGGTCCTCCCGGTCGGTGAAGGCCTCGAGCCCGCGCCACGTGTCGCGCGCGAGCCGGGCCACGAACTCGCGGTCGGTGGCCGGAAGCGTGGTCCGATCGACGAGCGGCCGCGCGGGCCAGCCCACCAGCCGCGCCCGGACCCAGGGTCGCGCCGCCTCCTCGCCCCCGCGTGCCGCCTCCCACGCCTTCTTCTTGACCGGGACGACGACGTCACGGGCGCCGGGCTCGACCACGCCGCCAACCACCTCCTTGCCGAGCTCGCAGGCCTCGTGCCCGGGAAGCCGGCCGACGAGGTGGCAACCCGCCGGAAGGCCGAGTCCAAGGGCCAGCGCGAAGGCCGGGACGGATCGCATGGGCACGCCGAGGGTTCCAGAACCGCGCGCCCTCGTAAAGCGAAGACGCCCCTCAGTCGCGCAGGTAGTGGCAGGTGTACCCGCCCGGGTGCTTCTGCAGGTACTTCTGGTGATAGTCCTCGGCCGTCCAGAACTCCCCGGCCGGGACGATCTCGGTCACGATCGGGCGGTCCCACTTCCCCGAGCGCTGGACCCGTTCCTTGGCGCGCTCG
>VBLD01000453.1:0-458 GCA_005879205.1 Deltaproteobacteria bacterium | reverse complement strand
GAAGATCACCGAGCGGTACTGGGTGCCGACGTCGTTGTGCTGGCGGTTCAGCGTCGTCGGGTCGTGCATGCGGAAGAAGTACCCGAGCAGGTCCTCGTAGCTGACCCGTGACGGGTCGAAGACCACCTCGACGGCCTCGGCGTGCCCCGTGTCGCCGCGGCTGACGTCCTGGTAAGTCGGCTTGTTCGTCGAGCCCCCCGCGTATCCGACGCGCGTCTCGAGGACGCCGGGTATCTGGCGCAGGATGTCCTCCATGCCCCAGAAGCAGCCGCCCGCGAGGGTGGCGACGGCGCGCGTGGAGGTCGCCTTCGAGTCATCCTTGTCGTTCTTGAAGAGCGGCAGATACCGGCCGTAGCCCTCGGCCTCGAGCTTCTCGACCGGGATGAAGCGGAGCGAGGCCGAGTTGATGCAGTAGCGGAGCCCCGTCGGCGCCGGCCCGTCGTCGAAGACGTGGCCGA
>VBLD01000098.1:9567-9856 GCA_005879205.1 Deltaproteobacteria bacterium | reverse complement strand
CCCAGTCCGACGGCGAGACCATCTTCCTCCACGGTCCCGACCGCGGCGTGACCGAGTCGTTCACCTTCCCGCGCCAGTCGACGGGCGAGGGCCTCTGCCTCGCCGATTTCGTGGCGCCGCGTGCCACCGGACTCATCGACTACGTCGCTCTCTTCGCCGTGAGCTGCGGCGACGGCGTCCGCGACCTCGCCGAGCGCTGGAAGGCGGAAGGCCGCTTCCTCGACTCCCACATCCTCCAGGCGCTCGCGATCGAGGGCGCCGAGGCGTTCGCCGAGCTGCTCCACCGCCG
>VBLD01000098.1:0-9489 GCA_005879205.1 Deltaproteobacteria bacterium | reverse complement strand
CTATCCGGCCTGCCCGCGGCTCGAGGACCAGGAGAAGCTCTTCCGCGTGCTCGACGTCGAGGCGGCGATCGGCCTCCGGCTGACCGAGGGCTACATGATGGATCCGGAGGCGTCGGTTTCGGCGCTCGTCTTCCACCACCCCGAGGCCCGCTACTTCGTCATCCCGCCCGGCGACCTCGAGGCCTTCGAGCGGCGGCTCGCCGCCGGCGCCTGAGCCCCCTCAGCCCACGATGTACGCCGCTCGGCGCGGACCTCGCTGTCGTGCTGACGACTCGACGGAAGATCACGCCATCACCGAGCGCCTCCGTCAGACCGTCTCGATGGCGGAGATCGGGGGCCTTCTTCTAGCTGCCCTTGACGCCGGGCCCCTCCTCGGTATTATGAAGTAACATCGGGTAATACCCGTTTCGTTCCCGGCCGTTTGCGAATCTCGTTTGAGACCTCTTTCGAAACACATGCGTTCCAGAGCTACGTTTACAATTTCACTCCCGCCCGCCGTAGCGCAGGAGCTTGAGAAGGTCCGCAAACTTGAACACCGCTCCCGCTCCGAACTCGTCCGCGAGGCGCTCCGCTTCTACCTCCTCCCCGTCGCGAAGCCGACTGCCGGTGAGCTTCGTGGTATCCAGAAAGGTCGAGCCGAAATCCGCCGCGGAGACTACGTAACCCTCGACCAACTCCATGCCGAGCTGGACCGTCTCGATCTCCTCAAGCGCCCAGAAAAGCATCCGGCGCGCACCCCGGCACGAGCGCGACCGACTCCTCGCCGAGCTCGACCGTCTGGCCGTCGATCCCCTCGGCGGTAACACCGTCCGCCTTCACGGCCTTCCGAACACCGCTCGCCGCCGCGTCGGCGACTGGCGGATCATCTTCGAGCTCGACTTTGACCGACGAGTTGTCGTTGTGGCCGACATCGTCCGCCGCACGACGACCACCTACCGCCGACATTAAGCAAGATGTCGTGCCCCCGGAAGGGACGAACACAGCCCGAAACAGCAGATCGGCGGGAAACAGCGAGTCGACGCGTCGCGGTTTGCTTTTGGCGAGCGGCGCCGGTAACCCTCTCGTCCCGTGAGCGAGGGTCACGCCACGCGACGCGTGAAGCCGCGGCTCCGCGGCGTGCTGCACCAGTACGCCTTCTTCGGTTTCCTGGTCGCCGCCGCGGGTCTCGTCCTCGCCGCCCCGAGCCGGCGCGCGGTCGTCGCCGCGATGGTGTACGGCGGGAGCCTGGTGTCGCTCTTCGGCGTGAGCGCGCTTTTTCATCGCGTGACCTGGTCGGCTTCGACGCGGCGCTGGATGGGGCGGCTCGATCACGCGATGATCAGCGTGCTGATCGCGGGCACCTTCACGCCGATCGGCCTGCTCGTCCTTTCAGGCGGCCGCGCCCGGCTGCTCCTGACGGTCACGTGGTGCGGCGCGTTCGTCGGCATCGCGCTCCACGCTCTCTGGCTCGACGCGCCGAAGTGGCTGAGCGCGCTCCTCTACGTCGCCGTCGGCTGGACCGGCGTGCTGGCGGCCCCGGAGCTCGTCGCGCACGTCGGCTGGGGTGCCGTGGCGCTGCTCGGGCTCGGCGGGCTCCTCTACTCGGCGGGCGCGGCGGTGTACGCACTCCGCCGTCCCGACCCGGTTCCCGCAGTCTTCGGCTACCACGAGGTGTTTCACGCCTTCGTCGTCGCCGCGGCGGTGACGCACTTCGCCTTAGTCGCGCTCTACGTGATACCGCACGCCTGAGGGACGCTCACCCCCCGGCTGCTCAGAGAGGCGCCTCGTCGATCTCGTCGGCGGTGGTGTTGATGGCCGAGTCGGCCTTCAGGAGGGCCGCATTGGCCGGATTGCCGACCGCCGGCGCCAGGCTCACCACGGCGCCGCCCAGGACCAGCGCCGCGCCGCCGAGGCGCATCGGCGTCGTCGCGAACTTGGTCAGGATGCAGGAGCTCAGGCAGGATGCCAGCAGAGCGAGCAGGAGAGCACGAGCGAGCGCCATCGATGTCCTCCTCAGATGTCGACCTCTTCCACCTTCGCCGCACGCTCCATGATGAACGCGAAGCGCGGCGCCACGTCGCGGCCCATGAGCGTCTGGATCGCCTGATCCGTGCCCGCCTCGTCGGCGATCGCCACGCGCAGGAGCGCGCGCCGCGCCGGGTCGAGGGTCGTCTCCTTGAGCGTCCCGGGGTTCATCTCGCCGAGCCCCTTGAAGCGGGTCACCTGCACGCGATCGCGCTTGCCGTTCAGCCGCGACAGCAGCCGGTCCTTCTCGGCGTCGTCGCGCAACCAGTGGACCTCCTTGCCGATGTCGACCCGGTAGAGCGGCGGCTGCGCGATGTAGACGTAGCCCTGGCGGATCAGCTCCGGGAGGTGGCGATAGAAGAAGGTGAGGAGCAGCGTGCAGATGTGGTTGCCGTCGGAGTCGGCGTCCGTCAGCAGGCAGACCTTGTGGTAGCGGAGCTTGCCCGGGTCGAAGCTCTTGCCGGTGCCGCAGCCGAGGGCGGAGACCAGGTCCGAGAGCTCCTTGTTGATGAGCACCTTTGCGGTCGAGGCCTGCTCGGTGTTCAGCACCTTGCCGCGCAACGGGAGGATCGCCTGGAAGGACCGGTCCCGGCCCTGCTTGGCAGAGCCGCCGGCGGAGTCGCCCTCGACGATGAAGAGCTCGCACTCGCTCGGGTCGGTGGAGCTGCAGTCGGCGAGCTTGCCGGGGAGGTTCAGCCGGTGGGAGACGGCCCCCTTGCGCTGCACCTGTTGGGCCGCAGCGCGGGACGCGCTCCGCGCCCGCGACGCCAGCACTACCCGCGCGGCCATCGCGTCGCCCGCCGTGCGGTTGGCGTTGAGCGCGTTCTCGAGCGCGCTCCGCACGATCGCGTCGATGACCGGCGTCACCTCGGCGTTGTTCAGACGCTCCTTCGTCTGCCCCTGGAACTGCGGCTGCGGGATCTTGATCGCGAGCAGCACCACCAGACCCTCGCGCACGTCGTCGGCGGTCAGCGCGACACCACGCGGCACGAGGTTGTGGACGGTCGCGTAGTTGCGCACCGCCTTCACGATCCCGCTCTTGAGGCCGTTCTCGTGCGCGCCGCCGGCGGTGGTCGGGATGCTGTTGACGTAGGACTGGACCCGCTCCGTCGTCTCCTCGGTCCAGGCGAGCGCGCACTCGAGGTGCAGCCCGTCCTGCTCCTTGGCGAACGTGAACAGCTCGCCCCCGAGCGCGCCGTCGCCGACGATCCTGGCGAGGAACGCCTTCAGGCCGTCGTCGTAATGATAGACCGCCTCGGCGTCGGCCGCCTCGTCGCGGAAGACGATGGTGAGGCCACCGTGCAGGTAGGCCTTGGCCTCGAGGCGCTCGGCGACGACCTTCGCGTCGAAGCGGACGTCGGGGAAGATCTTGGGATCGGGCCGGAAGGAGATCGACGTGCCGCTGCCGCGCGCCGCACCGACCTTCTTGAGCGGGCCGGTCGCCTTGCCGCGCGAGAAGCTCTGCTCCCATTCGAAGCCGTCGCGCTTGACGCGCGCCGTGAGCTTCTCGGCGAGCGCCGTCACCACCGACGCGCCCACGCCGTGCAGCCCGCCCGAGTGGTAGTAGTTCTTCGCCTCGAACTTCCCGCCTGCGTGGAGCGTCGTGAGGATCAGCTCGAGCGCGGGCTTCTTGTACTGCGCGTGCCGGTCGACGGGGATGCCGCGCCCGTTGTCGGTCACGGTGGCCGACGCGCCGTCCTTGTGGAGCACGACCGTGATCCGGTCGGCGTGCCCGTTCATCGCCTCGTCGACCGAGTTGTCGACGATCTCCCAGAGGAGGTGATGGAGCCCCGTCGCGTCGACGCCCCCGATGTACATGCCGGGACGCCGGCGCACGGGCTCGAGGCCCTCGAGCACCAGGATGTCCTTCGCCGTGTAGCTCGTCGCCATCAGCTCGCCCTCACCGCCGCGACCCCGCCGCGCTTGACGACCTTCTGGCCCTTGCCTCCGCGCTTGCCGGCCGGGACATCACGCACGTCGAGCCGGCGCTCGCCGCCCTCGGGTGTGACCGCGACGAACTCGGCGTCGGGCGGCAGCGCGAGCGCGCCGACCACCCGGTCCTCGCCGTCCTTCCCCGGCCGCGTGAGGATCACGCCGCGGCCCGGGCCCGAGAGCTCCGCCACCTCGTCGAGGCCGAAGCGCACCATGTTGCCCCGCGCCGTCGCCACCACCACCGCCTTGCCGAGCACCGGCTCGACGCTCACCACCTCGTCGCCCTCTCCCACCCGCGCCAGCCGCCGGCCGGCACGCGTCGTCTCCGAGAGGTCGGGCTCGGTCCGGAAGCCGTAGCCGCGGGCCGTCGCGACCAGCACGGCCTTCGCCTCGAGACCGGGGAGCGCCCCCTGCCCTTCGCCCTCGGCCGCCCGCAACAGCCGCGCCGCTGCCACCCGCTCGCCGTCGCCGAACTTGAGGAGCGACTGCACCGGCTCGCCGTAGCCCGTGGTGGCCGGCACGTCGGCCACGCGCAGCACATACACCGTGCCCCTGGTCGAATAGAGGACGAGGCGATCGCGCGTCGTGCCGGGCAGCATGGCCGCGACGGCGTCGCCCTCGCGGAGCCGCGTCGCGGCGGGGTCCTTCACCTCGCGCACGCGCTTCAGCCACCCGTCGCGCGAGAGGAGCACGGTGGCCTCCTCGTGCACGATGTAGGCCTCGGGGTCGTAGGCGAGCTCCTCGCCGCCGCCGATCTTCGTGCGCCGCGCGTCGCCGTACTTCTCGCCGATCGCCACGAGCTCGGTGCGGACGAGCTTCCAGCGCTCGCGCGGCTTGGCGAGGAGAGCCTCGATCTCCTTGAGACGCTTGCGCCTCTCGGCGCGCTCGGCGCGGATCTTCTCGATCTCGAGGCGCGCCAGCTGATAGAGCCGGATCTCGAGGATGGCGTCGGCCTGCACCTGATCGAGGCGGAAGGCGTCCATCAGCTTCGTGGCCGCGTCGGCGCGCGACTCGGCCTTGCGGATGATGCGGATGGCGCGGTCGAGGTCGTCGTAGATGCGCGCCAGGGCCTCGAGGATGTGGAGGCGCGCCTCGAGCTGACGCCGCTCGTGCTCGAGCCGGCGCGTGACCACGATCATCCGGAAGTCGAGGAAGTGCCGGCAGAGGTCGGCGAGCGTCACGCGCGCCGGCTGGCCGACGGCGGGGTTGTCGGTGGGGAGGAGACAGGTCAGGTTCACGTTGAAGTTGGTCTGCAGCGCGGTGTGCTTGTAGAGGTACGCCATCACCGCATCGGCGCTGGCGTCGCTCTTGAGCTCGAGGACGACCCGCACGTCCGCGGTCGACTCGTCGCGCACGTCGATGGCCTGCGGCAGCCGGCGCGACAGGATCTCCTGGGCGATCTGCTCGACCAGCTCCGCCTTGTTGACCGTGTAGGGCAGCGACGTGACCACGATCTGGCGCTTGCCGCGCGGCAGCCGCTCCTCGGTGTACTCGCCGCGCAGGCGGATCGCTCCCTGCCCCGTCTCGTAGACCTCGCGCAGCTCCCGCTTGCTGTTCAGCATCTCGCCGCCGGTCGGGAAGTCGGGGCCCTTCACGTGCTTCAGGAGGCCCTTCACCCCGAGCTCGGGCTCGTCGATCATGCCGACGAGCGCCGCCACGATCTCGCGCAGGTTGTGGGGCGGGATGTTGGTGGCCATGCCGACCGCGATCCCCGTCGAGCCGTTCATCAGGAGCTGCGGGATGGCGCTCGGCAGCACGATCGGCTCGTCGAGCGTCGAGTCGTAGTTGGCCCGGAAGGGAACGGTCTCGGCGCCGAGGTCGGCGAGCATCTCCTCGGCCAGCGCGGTGACCCGGGCCTCGGTGTAGCGCATGGCGGCCGCGCTGTCGCCGTCGAGCGACCCGAAGTTCCCCTCGCCGTGGACGAGCGGATAGCGGAGCGCGAAGGGCTGCGCCATGCGCACCATGGCCTCGTAGGCCGCCTGGTCGCCGTGGGGGTGGTACTTGCCGAGCACCTCCCCGACCACCGCCGCCGACTTCCGCGGGCGGGCCCCCGCCGTCAGGCGGAGGTTCTGATGCATGGCGTAAAGGATGCGGCGCTGGACGGGCTTGAGACCGTCGCGCACGTCGGGGAGCGCGCGCGAGGTGATGACGCTCAGCGCGTAGCTGAGGTACCGCTCCTCTGCCGCGGTCCTGAGATCCGTCTCGAGTGGAAGGCTTGCAGCGTGCCCCATCGTCCTCCTCCCGTCCCCACAGCCGGCGGCATCTTAGCAGCCCCGACGACGAAGGCGAGGCCAATATCCGGCATACCCGCACGACTCAAGCGGAGCCGCTCACGGGTGCAACGTCGCCGCGCCGCGCCATCTACGAGGAACCGGGACGCGCGAGGTGGCACCGTCCTTGCTCGACGTTCCGCTCGTGCAGAAGGGGTCCAGCGCATGGTGATCCAGCTCCTGCTCTCAACGGGAGACCCGGACGCCAACGAGGTTTCGGTGTCCACCATGATCGAGGTGAACACCGGCGACCCGCGCTGGCCGGCCTGGCTCGTGGATGCTGTCGCGTACCAGGCGCAGGAAGGAGCCCGGCGGCTCCGCGACCAGCTTGTCGACCAGCGGGCGATTCCCGGGGACGGCTTCGTGCCGCTCGCCGCGGTCGTCCCGGTCGTCGCCGGCCGCTAGCCCCTTCGGGCCGCTAGCGGCCGCGCCGGGTCCGTTCGCTCCGTCCGGACTCGGCGCGGCCCACGAGGCGGCTCGACAACCTGACCGCGGCCGATGACCGCTTGGCCAGGATGGCCGCGGCCAGCCGATCGGCCCGGACGCGCACCTCAGCGTCTCATCCGCGGACGCCACGCGAGGCCAGGACCTCCTCGACATCGCGCTGCCCGTCCAGGATGCCGACGATTCCTGCGATCGAGCCGTCGATTCGGAAGAGGATCCGGTCGAGTCCCCACGATTTGCCCCCGTTGGGTAGGCTGGCGATCAGACCCGCATTGCCGTCTTAGCTAAGCCGTGTTAGTCATACCATTCGTGAAGCCCGTGACGATCCATGCCGCCAAAACACACCTCTCCCGCCTGATCGAGCGAGCACGGGCCGGCGAGGAGGTGGTCATCGCACGCGGCAAGGTCCCGGTCGCACGGCTCGTGGCGGTGTCGCCGCCACCGCGCGGGCGTGTCTTTGGCGCCATGCGCGGTCGCGCCCGGGTCGACAGGGCCTTCTTCAAGCCGCTTCCCCCGCGAGAACTGGCCGCGTGGGAGCGCTGAGCGGCGTGCGCGCGCTCCTCGACACGCATGCCCTGCTCTGGTGGCTCGATGGGGACCGGCGGCTGTCGCGTCGCGCGCGTGCTGTGATCGGCAATGAGCGCAACACCGTGCTCGTGAGTGCTGCGAGCGCGTGGGAGATCGCGACAAAGGCCCGTCTCGGGCGGCTCCCGGCTGCACTCGACGTCGCCGCCGATCTACCGGCCATCCTGACCGCGCAAGGCTTCGACAGCCTGGACATCACCGTCGCGCACGGCCAGCATGCCGGGAGTCTGGCTGGGCCGCACCGTGATCCATTCGATCGTATGCTGATCGCGCAGGCGCAGGCCGAGAACCTGCCGCTGGTCACCAACGAGGCCGTGTTCGGCGCGTACGGCGTCCGCTGCATCTGGTAGGTTGCTAACCAGCTAGGTGGCGGTGCCGCCGGCGCGTCGGGCGCTGACGCCGCTCGCGCCGGCCGCCGCCTGCGGCGCAGCGATCCTCCGCAAGGACGCGCGGAACGCCCGGTAGTCCGCCGCGGTCCGGCGCGGCGCTTCGAGCATGGGGAGGTGCCCCACGCCCGGCATCGTCACCAGGCGCGAATCGGGCAGCGCGCGATGCAGGACCTCGGCGCCGGAGACGTCGAGGACTCGGTCCTGGTCGCCCCAGACGATGAGCGCGGGCGTCGGCAGGCCGGCCACGGCTTGCTCGAGCGTGAACGGCTGCGCGACGAGCTCGCGGAAGATGCGCGTATGGAGCGGATAGTTGCGTATCGCCGCGATCGCGAGCTCGTGCCGCACGCAGTACGGGACGAACGGGGTTCTCGTGAAGCAGATTTGCATCACCCCCGCGTACTCGTCCGGGGTCGCCGCAAAGAGCGGATACTCGCCGTGCTCGCGATGGCGGCGGAGCATCTCCGACTCTGCCGCGTTTCCAATGCCGGCGGGGGCGAGGAGCCAGAGGCTCTCGACGCGCGCCGGATGGAGCCGCGCGAAGGTGAGGACGATCGCGCCGCCCATGGAGCTGCCGGCGAGATGCACGCGGGGAAGCGCGAGTGCGTCGAGGAACTGGCCGAGCCGTCCGGCCTGCGCGTCGATCGAGTAGTCGCCGTCCATCGGCTTGCTGCTCTCCCCGAAGCCGGGAAGATCGAGGGCGATCACGCGGCCGACCCCGCGCAACCACGGCACGATCGGCGCGAAGTTGTCCTTGTCCGCCCCGATGCCGTGCACGAGCACGAGCGGCTCCCCGCTGCCACCGTCGAGGTAGGCGATCGTGAAGCCGGGGATCGCGACCGACCGGACGCGGAGCCCGCCGACGGCGTGCTGGAGGGCGAGCGCGGCCCGCGACGTCGGCCCGGGCAGCATGCGATCCAGCACGAGGATCACGATTCCCCATGGCTCGCGCTAGGCGCGCTCGCGGGTCTCCGGCCTCGCGTCGTGCGCCGGCGCCGTGCCCGCCGCGCGCCGGAGCTCCGCGAACGACTCGTCGAGAGCGAGGACGAAGTCGTGCAGGTCGGGAAGCTGCTCCCAGTCGCCGTTGATGCCCCAGTAGAGTCCGCCGTTGTAGCTGAAGAGCCCGACCACCAGCGCGAAGCCCTCGAAGAGCGGGACCACCGGGTACGCGGTCCGCATGAGCGCGCCCGCGAGGTAGAGGGGGATCTGCGGGCCGGGGACGTTCGTCACCACGAGGTTGTACGGCCGGACGCGGGCCGCCAGGCGTACCGCCTGGACGAGCAGGTTCGGGACGGTCCACTCGCTGATGGCGGTGAGCACCTCGCCGCCGAGCGCCTGCCGCGACTCCTTGAGGCCGGCGAGCGTCACGCGCACGGCGTCGAGCCGGGCGGCGGCATCCGCCAGGTGGACAGGAATCGGCGCGTTGATCTGCGTCACGCGGTTGCCGAGTGTTCCCCGCTCGTCCCGGGTGCGCACGCTGACGGGCACCATGGCGCGGATCTTGAGCCCCTCCGGGTCGACGGTGCGCTGCCGGAAGAAGCGGCGGAGCGCGCCGCTCACCGTCGCGAGCACGACGTCGTTGAGCGTTCCGCCGAGGATGTTCTTCACGGCCTTCAGGTCGGCGACGCGCATCTCCGTCCAGTCGAAGCGGCGGTGCGGTCCGATCTCGACGTTGAGCGGCGTCGCGGACACCGGGTTGAAGGCGGGTCCGAAGAGCTCCGCGAGACCTCCCGCGGCTTCCGTCACCGTGTGCAGCGCCGCCCGCGGCGTGCGCACGGCGTCGAGGGCGGCACGGAGCGCGGTCTGCGGCTGGGCGACGCGACGGAGGGCGGCGTCGAGCACGAGCCGCGCCCCGCTCGGCCGGCGTC
>VBLD01000455.1:5553-6875 GCA_005879205.1 Deltaproteobacteria bacterium | reverse complement strand
CACACGCCTGTCCGACGGCACGCGCAAGGTCCTCAAGATCACCGAGATGGTCGGGATGGAGGGCGAGGCCATCCAGATGCAGGACATCTTCGAGTTCGCCCAGACGGGCCTCGACAACCGCGGAGCCGTGCGGGGGCACTTCCGGACGACGGGCTTCCGCAGCCGCTATTTCGAGCGACTGGTGGCGGCGGGCGTGAAGCCCGACGAGCTGCTGTTCGACCACACGTAGAGCCGAGGAGAGGAGAGGGGAGGAGATTCCATGGAGTCGGAGAACAAGCCGCGGATTCTGATCGTCGAGGACCACCCGCTGATCGCGGAGCTGGTCGAGACGCGGCTGCGCATCGAGGGCATGCATCCGATCAAGTGCCCGGGCGGCCGCGAGGCGCTCGCCGTCCTCGCGCAGGAACCGCTCGACGCGGTCATCTGCGACATCATGATGCCGGACGTCGACGGCTACGAGGTCCTGCGGCACATACGCGCCAACCCGGCGACCAGGACGCTGCCCGTGATCTTCCTCACCGCCAAGTCCACCCCGGCCGACATCGAGAAGGGCATCTCGCTCGGCGCCAACCACTACATCACCAAGCCCTTCAGCGGTCTCGACCTGGTCAACAAGGTGCGCCTGTGCCTGGAGGAGCGGCAGGGCGGCACGGCGTCGACCGCGAGCCGGTGATCCGTCTCCTCGTCCTGCTCGGCATCGCAAGCGCGCTCGTCGCCGAGCCCGCCCGGGCCGAGTGGGCCGCGGGAGCCCAGACCGAAGTCCCTCTCGACGGCGACGGAGCCACCTGGCGCGTCCGCGCCACGCTCGACGGCAACGTGAGCGGTCTCTTTCTCCTCGACACGGGCGCAAGCCTCTGCGTGCTCGCCCCGACGCTGGCCCGCCGGCTCGGCCTCGCCTCGGACGGTCAGGTACAGCTGCAAACGGCGAACGGCATCGTCACGGCGCCCGTCGTCCGGCTTCGCACGGTCGACGTCGGCGGCAACCGCGCGCGCGACGTCATGGCCGTGGTTCACCCCGCCGTGCCGGCTCCCCTCGACGGCGTGATCGGCCTCAGCTTCCTCGACCACTTCACCTACGCGGTCGACCCGCGCCGCCACGTCCTGCGCCTGCGGTAGTCGCCGGCGTCGGGCTTCCACCGGTGCGGGGCGGCCGGGACGGGGTGCCCCTGCGCCTCCCGGTCCTCGGTCCACGCGCACCTCGTAATTTGCAACGTCCCCCCGAAGCTGCGCGCGTGCGCGGGACCTGCGGGGTCGGCGCAGCGGCACCCCGTCCCGGCTCGCGCGCGCGCGGCGCCTCGCGACCGACAACTCCTCGTCCCCGG
>VBLD01000455.1:0-5508 GCA_005879205.1 Deltaproteobacteria bacterium | reverse complement strand
GCGCACGCGCGCAGCTTCGGGGGGACGTTGCAAATTACGAGGTGCGCGTGGACCGAGGACCGGGAGGCGCGGGGGCATCCCCCCGCCGCCGCGCGCCTACACCCCGAGGATGTTCACGGTGCACGCCGACCCGAGGCCGATGACGTGCGCGAGGCCGACGCGGGCATCCTCGACCTGCCGGGCGCCGGCCCGGCCGCGCAGGTGCTGGACGATCTCGAAGATGTTGGCGACGCCGGTCGCGCCGAGCGGATGACCCTTCGAGAGCAGACCGCCCGAGACGTTGACGGGGATGCGGCCGCCGTGGGCGGTCTCGTCGTCGTCGATCAGGCGACCGGCCTCGCCCTCGGCACACAGGCGGAGGTTCTCGTAGTGCAGCACCTCGGCCGTCGCGAAGCAGTCGTGTAGCTCGACGAGGTCGAGGTCTTCGGGGCCGACCCCGGCGCGCTCGTAGGCCCGGGAGGCGGCCGTCCGGGTGAGCGTGTTGACGTCGGGCAGCGTCAGGTCGCGCTCGCTCCAGGGGTCCGAGGTGAGCACGGAGGCGAGCACCCGGACCCGCGCCCCGAGCTGGCGCGCCTTCTCGGCCGAGACGACGACCGCGGCGGCCGCGCCGTCGCCGGTGGGGCAGCACATGTAGAGCGTGTTCGGGTAGGCGACCAGGCGCGCGTTCAGCACCTCGTCGAGGCTGACCTCCACCTGGTACTGCGAGAGCGGGTTGCGCGTGGAGTGCCGGTGGTTCTTCACGGCCACCTTGGCGAACTGCACCTGGGGCGTCCCGTGGCGCCGCATGTGCTCCATCCCGGCCTGGCCGAACACGGCCGGCATGAGGCCGCTGCGGAGCACGCCCTCGGTGCGCACCCCCGAGCCGTCCCCGCCGCCGAGCAGTCCCATCTTCCCCATCTGCTCTACGCCGACGGCGACGGCCGCCTCGTGCTCTCCGGAGGCGACGGCGAGCCACGCCTCGCGAAACGCGGTCGATCCGGTGGCGCACGCGTTGGCGACGTTGACCACGGGAATGCCCGTCTGGCCGACCTGCTGCAGGATGCGCTGGCCCACCATCGCGTTGGCCTGCAAGAGCGAGCCGGCGGCCAGCAGCTCGACGTCGCGGATCGCGAGCCCTGCGTCGTCGAGGGCGAGCATCACGGCCTCGCCGCCCAGGTCGGGCACGTCCCGCTCCTTGTAACGTCCGAACCTGATCATGCCGACGCCGGCGACGTAGACGTCACGCATCGCGCACCTCCCCGCGCACGGGCCGGAAGTAGAACGCCACCACGTCGTTCCCGTCGCGGTCCTGCTGGCTGACGGCGGTCGTCATCTCCACCGGCGTGCGACGTCGATCAGGTTGCAGCGGACGGACAGCCCCTCCGGCAGGTCGACGATCGCGGCCACGTAGGGCACCGGGACACCGGGAGAGGATTGATGGACGATCGAGTACACCCAGAGCGTCCCGCTGCGCGACAGCCGGATCTCCTCGAAGGGTCCTCGCGCCGTGCACCGGCCGCAGGCGAGCCGGCGGCCGAGGAAGACCGCGCGGCAGGCGGTGCAGCGCTGCCCGGCCAGGTAGGGCTCGCCGTCGGGCGGTAAGCGCAGGAACGGGACGATGGGACGCCGACCGGGTGCCGCGCTCATGGTCCGCCGCACGTCTGCGAGCTCGGGCCACACGCCCCGGGGTTCTGCTGACACAGACCGGGCCCGCACGACGTGATGTTGGTGTCGAAGCAGTACTGCGGGTGCGGAAACCCGTGGGCGCCGTTCACCGGACACTGGCAGCAATAGCGACCCACCTTCTTCATGGCGCCGCACGTTCCGGCGACCCCGTCGCAGATCTCGCCGGCCGGGGCGAGAGTCGCATGACTCGCAGCCGGCAGGGCGGCACACGTGGCCTGCGCGTCGGCGGCGTCCGCGTCGAAGCAGGCACCGACCGCCTGGCAGCACCGTGTGGACACCGCCGGGAGCGTGGTCGTCGGGCCCGTACCGATGCCGGGCATCGTCGTCGTATCGCCCGCACAGACGCAGCGCTCCGTGCAGTGCTGTCCAGCGCCACAGCCCGTTCCGTCGCATTCCTCGCCGAGGCCGGCGTCGGCGATCCCGTCGCCGCATCCGGTTGAGAGCGGAGCGTCGTTGAAGACCTTTTTGAACTTTCTGGCGATGAGCGAACCCGAGAGGAGCCGGCAGCCGGGCAAGATGCGCGCTTTCAGCTGCGCCCGCCCCTTCAAGCCCGGGCACACCGACGCGGGCCAGACCGCGTGCACGCGCATGCCCGCCGGCGTCGGCTTGAGGACGGCGGCCACGCGCGGGCAGCCGCTCATGATCGACACCTGCGATCCGGGCTCGATCGTGACGACGTCCGACCCGTCGCCAGACCCCGGGACGAGTCGCCGGCCGTCGATGACGAAGCGGCCGCCGGCGCAGGATACGGACGCTTTCCTGGCCGGCGCCGCGGTCGCGAGCAGCACGGCGGTCGTGCCGACCGCTGCGAGCCACCGCCTCAGCGAGCGACTCCGGTCGGCACGCGTCCCGGCGGGCGGCTCACGGACCGCCGCACGTCTCGGAATTCGGCCCGCACGCCGCCCCCACCGTCTTCGTGCAGACCGACCCGCACGAGCTGATGTTGGTGTCGAAGCAGTACTGCGGGTGCGGGAACTGCGCGGGGTTCGCGGGGCACTGGCAACAGTTGGCGCCGACCACCTTCTGGGTGCCGCAGGTCCCCGTCTGCCCGTTACAGACCCGGCCGGCAGCGGCGAGCGTGCCGTGCAGCAGCGGACACTTGACCGTGGCGTCGGGCTCGGAGGCGTCGAAGCACGCGCCGACGGCCTGACAGCAGCGCGTGCGGGAAATACTCGGTGTCGTGGTGGTGGTCGTGGTCACGACGCCGGTCGGCAGCATGGACGCGACGCTGGTCGTGAAGACGTCGATCTTCGTCTCGACGGTGGTGGCGTCGCCGGTGGTTCGGCAGTCGCCCGCTTCCTCGGCCTTGGAGAAGGCAGCCGAGAACTTGTCGCGGCACTTCTGCATGCACGCGGTGATCGTGGGATCGCTCAGCGGCAGGCCCTTCTTCTGCGCCTTGCCATGACAGAGGAGCAGACAGAGCCCCTTCTTTCCCGCGCCCTTGAACTTCTTCGACGAGCACTTGCTCGGGGTGCTGCCCGTCACGTGCAAGGTGGACTCGAGGTCCGTGACGTGGGCATCCACCTTGGCCTCGGTGGTGCTCTTGTCGTTCGTCGTGAAGCAGCCACCCTTCGCCTCCACCTTGTCCCACCCGGCGCTGAAACCGTCGCGCGCCTTCTGCTTGCAGTCGGCGTCGGGCGATGCGCCCTTCGCGACGGCCGTGGCGTCGCAGGTCAGCAGCTTCTGGTCCTTCTTGCCCGCAAGCTTCTTCTTTGCCGCGGCACAGCTTGGACCGGTCTGCGCTTGCGCGGCCCCGCCGCCGAGCGCGACCACAGTAGGGCGAGTCTCCTGTTCACCGGACTCTCCTTCTCCGCCGGGTCGTCCGGCCGGCGTTTCTGGCGTCCCGTTAGCGTGGTTCAGGGACCCCGGTCAACGAGAAAAACGGGAAAAAGCGCGCCTGCCTTCGTCTTTTCTTCGCCTCCCGGGTTTGCTTCGTCTCCGCCGCTCCCGTACACGTCCCCCATTATGCGAAGGTGTGGGGCCGTGAGCTGGAGGGTGGCGTTCGCGCTCCTGTCATGCCTCGCGACCGCGTGGGGGGCCGAGGCGCCCAAGATCGAGCAGCCCTGGACGCTCGACGCGGGTAGCTGGGAGCGGGGCAAGGATCTCCTCCCGGAGCCCGTGCTGCGGCGCGTAAAGGCGGGCGAGTACTGGTTCCGCGTGGTGCCGGCCGACGCCGGCCGCTTCCACGACAACTACAGCCGGCCCTTCTGGGACGCGGCGGCGGCCAACGACGGCAAGTACGACCTCGATCCCGCCACCTGCGGGCTGCGCGACAAGGCGACCGGCAAGGTACCCGACTTCTACTTCGGCTACCCCTTCCCGAAGATCGACCCGAAGGACCCCGAGGCAGGCTGCAAGATCGCCTGGAACTTCACCGCCGCGAGCCTGATGGCGGGCGGGACCGGCGCGAGCTTCTACCTGACGGGGCTCGACAAGGACGGCCCCTACCGCACGATCCGCACGAAGATCCAGGCAACGAGCTACGTCGGCCGCCATGGCGGCCCGATCCCGAACCCGGAGCATCTGGTCGCCAAGGCCACGTCGGTGGCGCTCGAGCCGGTCGACGTCGAGGGCGTCTCCACCCTCACCGTCCGGCACCTCGACTGGGAAGCCAAGGACGACATGTGGGCCTACGTCCCGCAGACCCGGCGCGCCCGCCACATCAGCGCCGCGACCCGCTCCGAGCCCGTCGCGGGCATGGACATCTTCGCCGACGACATCAACTGCTTCGCCGGCAAGGTCGAGACCTACAAGTGGAAGCTCGTCGGCGAGGGGCGCACGCTGGCCCCGGTGGTCGGCCAGCCCTACGCCCTCGAGCAGCGCGCCGTCTCGCCGACCCGCTGGCTGATCGACACTCCGCCGCTGCGCGCCAACTTCGAGGCCGGTAAGGGCCACAAGGGCGCGCCCTGGCTGATCACCGAGAACCTGGTCTTCGTGCCCCGCCCGGCCTGGATCGTCGAGGGCAGCTCGACCGACCCCTACTACAACTTCGGCAAGGTCGTGATGTATTTCGACCAGGAGATGTACCGCATCTACTGGAAGCTGGTGAGCAACCGTGGCGGCGAGTACTTCTACAACGCGATGTGCGGCTACACCTTCGCCGCGACGGCCGACCGGAGCTTCTCGGGAGTGCTGCCGAGCCTGGTGGTCGGCGTGAACGACAAGACCAACCGCGCTGCCATCGGTGGCCGCCCCCAGGACCAGTTCATCGAGCAGCGCTTCAACCCCGACGAGTTCACGCTGAAGGCGATCTCGCACACGAGCGACTGAGGAGGGTCCCCATGGACGAGTTCCGCGACCGCGTCGCGGTGATCACGGGCGGCGGCGGCGGCATCGGCGCCGCGCTGGCCGACGCATTCGCGGCGCGGGGAGCGCGGATCGTCCTCGGCGACCTCGACGAGGCGGCGCTGGCGCGCGTCGCCGAGCAGCTCGTCCGATCCGGCGCCGACGTCCTCGCGGTCCCCACCGACGTCACCGATCTCGCGAGCGTCCGCGCCCTGGCCGAGGCCGCGGAGCGGCGCTTCGGCGGGGTCCACCTCGTCTGCAACAACGCCGGGGTCGGCACCTTCGGGCAGCTCGCCACGGCGACGCACGCCGACTGGGAGTACACGATGCGCGTCAACTTCTGGGGCGTCGTGCACGGCCTCGAGGTCTTCGTGCCGCGCCTGATCGCGCAGGGGGCGGGCGGGCACGTGGTCAACACGGCCTCGATGGCGGGGCTCGTGGGAATGCAATGGCTCGGCGTCTACTGCGCGTCCAAGTTCGCCGTGGTCGGGCTCACCGAGGCGCTCCACCGGGAGCTCCGTCCCCAGGGCATCGGCGTGAGCGTCCTCTGTCCGATGC
>VBLD01000097.1 GCA_005879205.1 Deltaproteobacteria bacterium | reverse complement strand
CGATAGACCGGACGCGGCCTCCGCGTCCACACGGCACGGTGGTCCGATTGCAGACCTTGAAGACGCGCGGCCGCCGGGCCGCGATACTCCCGGAGGCGAGGATGAGGAGAAAGCAGGCGAACAGGATGGTCGATCTGGTCATGGCCCGCGTTCGCATGGCGACGCGCGCGGGTCAACGGAGGAGCTGAGCGAAGAGGACTGATCCCGTTTTTTTCCCGACGGGCTACCGTGTTGCCGCCGGAAGGGCCGCGGAAAAGCGGCCCTTCCGGCGAGTTAAACGCCGTCAGCGGGCTCGGGCGACTCCGCCATACGACGGTTCCGGTTGGGCCTGGTTCTGGATCTGGTTCTGGATGGCGGGCGCCGTGCTCGCGACCGCCGGTGCGGGAGCCGTCACGTCGGCGTCATACGAGACGTCGGCGGGGCACCAGTGCCAGACGCCCAGCGTGATGAGACGGGTCAAGGTCAACGGGACGCACAGCCCC
This sequence comes from Deltaproteobacteria bacterium, assembly GCA_005879205.1. Taxonomy (GTDB): domain Bacteria; phylum Desulfobacterota; class Binatia; order DP-6; family DP-6; genus DP-3. Next base: position 8,028 of record VBLD01000097.1, on the reverse strand, counting down.
CGATTGACCTCGACGTGGCGGTTCGCAAGGCGCTCGGGAGGCCCGCAGCGTTTCAACACGTCGTCCGTCGTGATGTCGTTGAGCTCCTGCGTGGGCGAGGCGAAGGCCACGATCGGAATAGGCACCACGGCGATCATCGAGTTGTCCATCCATTCACTGCCCGAGCAGTGGCTCGCCACGGAAGACGCCGGCTGGCCCGATTCCTTGACCAGAACGTCCCGGGTGAGTGCGGTGCAGCCCGCGAGCGCAAGCGCCGCCACCATCAGCAGCAACGCCGCAGGCCGTACCTGTATCATGCTGCGCTCCTTGGTCATCGCATCCTCCTTTCGGGATGGCTCGATCCGAGCCCGCGGACTCGCGAGCAGAGAGAGTCGCGCGGGGCGAGGTTTGCGATCGCCGACAGGCGACACGCCTCGCCGCAGCGGCCCGCGGCTCCCGGATCTTCCGTTAAACGCTACACAGCCCAAAACGTGCCCGCAACGCGCGTTGCTCCCTCGAACGGGTTAGAATCCCGACAAAAACGGGTTTCGAGAAATCGCACCGCCCTTGTGGGCCCGAATACGCGGCAGAGGGCTGGCACGCCCACACGCGGTGCCCGTTCCAGCCCGGCGCCCCGCCGGCGGTCGCACGCGTCCAGCAGGTCGATCCCCTTCGCAGTCCGATCATCCCGTCGACCCCGCACCGGACATCCATTTCACGCCCGGCAACCCCCTGGGGCGTCACCGTGTTCTTCTGATCCGCCGACTTTCCGTGGAGGGCGCACGCGCTGTATCGTGCACCCATGGCACGATTCGCAGTCGTCGGCGCTGGAGCGTGGGGCACCGCCCTCGCCTGCCACCTGGCACGGCTCGAGCACGCGGTGACGATGTGGGCCTACGAGCCCGAGGTGGCCGAGGAGATCACCACCCGGCACGCGAACTCGGTCTATCTCGCGGGCGTCTCGCTGCCGGAGACCATCCGCGCCGCGACGGACGCCCGGCAGGTGGTGGCGGGCGCAGAGGTGGTGATCTTCGTTCCTCCGTCGAGCCACCTGCGCGGCGTGTCCGCCCTGGCGGCTCCCGGCGTGCCGCGTAACGCCGTCGTCGTGGTGGCCACCAAGGGCATCGAGGAGCGGACGCTCAAGCTCATGTCGATGGTGCTCGAGGAGACGATGCCGGGCCTCGACGCCGAGCGACTCGCCTTCCTCTCCGGGCCGACGTTCGCGCGCGAGGTGGCTGCGGGCCTCCCGACCGACGTCGTGGTGGCCTCCAAGGGGATGACCGCTGCCCGCAAGGTACAGGACCTGGTCCACTCCGCCACGCTGCGCACCTACACGAGCGACGATCCCGTGCGACTTCAGGTGGGCGGCGCGATCAAGAACGTGATGGCGGTCGCGACCGGTGCCTGCGACGGCCTGCGCTTCGGCATGAACGCCCGCGCCGCGCTCATCACGCGCGGGCTCGCCGAGATGACCCGGCTCGGGGTGGCGCTCGGCGCCGAGCCGCTCACCTTCCTCGGGCTCGCCGGCGTCGGCGACCTGGTCCTCACCTGCACGGGCGACCTCTCGCGCAACCGCACGCTCGGCCTGCGGGTGGCCGAGGGCGTCGACCCGGCCGCCTACCTCGCGCAGCAGCGCTCGGTGGCCGAAGGCTTCTCGACCGCCGCCGCAGGCTTCGGTCTCGCGCAGAAGCTCGGCGTCGACATGCCGATCACCGAGCAGGTGTACCACGTCCTGCACCGCGGGCGACCGCTCCTCGAGTCGGTACGGCAGCTGCTCGAGCGCGGCTACAAGGAAGAGCTGCAGGGCATCCGCGGGTAGTCGGATGGACCTGTCCATGCGCGGCCTGGGCATGCCGCTCGTCTCGATCCTCCTGCCGGCCTTCGACGCCGAGGCGACCATCGACGCGTGCCTGCGGAGCATCCAGCGCCAGCGCGAAGCCCGCTGGGAGTGCATCGTCGTCGAGGACGGCTCGTCGGACGGGACGCTCGGCCGGGCCCGTTCCTTCGCGGAGCGGGATGCCCGCTTCCGGGTCGTCACCACCCCCCACCGAGGGCTCGTCGAGGCGCTGAACGTCGGGCTCGATCACTGTCGCGCGCCGCTGGTCGCACGGATGGACGCCGACGACCTCATGCACCGCGCCCGGCTGCGCGAGCAGCTCGCGGCCCTCGATGAGGGCGCGGATCTCGCCGCCGTCGGCTCTCACGTCCGCCTCTTCCCGCGCCGCACGCTGCGCGACGGATGGCGGGTGTACGAGCGATGGCTCAACCGCATCGACTCGCCGTCACGCGTGCGCGCGGAGGCGTTCGTCGAGTGCCCCGTCGCCCATCCGACCCTCGTGATCCGCCGCGAGATCCTGGCGGCCCTCGGCTACCGCGACCGCGGCTGGCCCGAGGACTACGACCTGGTGCTCCGCCTGCTCGCCGCCGGGCACGAGGTCGGCGTGGTGCCGCGCCGCCTCCTCGCCTGGCGCGACCGTCCCGCGCGCCTCACCCGCACGGCCGACCGCTACGGCCTCGACCGCTTCGCGGCCTGCAAGGCGGCGTTCCTCGCCACGCACTTCCTGGCCGGCCGGGATGCCTACGTCCTCTGGGGTTACGGCGCCACCGGCCGGGCGCTCCGTCGCGCGCTCCTGGCGCACGGCAAGCGCCCGTCCCACATCGTCGAAGTGCACCCCGGACGGATCGGGCAGATGATCCACGGTGCGCCGGTCGTCCCGCCCGACGCGCTCCGGAGGCTCCCCGCGCGGCGCATCGTCGCGTCGGTTGCCGGCGAGAAGCCGCGTCGCGAGATCCGCGAGTGGCTGGGGGGGATGGGCTTCCAGGAGACGCGCGACTTCGTGTGCGCCGCCTGAGCCGGCGGCCCGCCCGCGATAACCCTTGCGCTTTCGGGCGAATTCTCTATTAAGCAACCGGACTGCAGCCGTGGGGGTGGCCGTGGGGGTGAGGATGGGTGGATGGAATACGAGGCGGCGGACGCTCGGCCTGGTCCTGTCGGGCGGCGGCGCCCGCGGCGCGTTCCACGTGGGTGTCTACGAGCGGCTGCTCGATGACCCGCGGTTCGCGGCCGGGCCGACCGTCCTGTCGGGGACGTCGGCGGGGGCGATCAACGCGGCGCTGATCGCGGCCGGCAAGACGCCGGGGGAGATGATGCAGTTCTGGCGGGGAATCGCCGACGACCCGCCGGTAGCGGCCAGCGACCTCTTCTTCCGCGACGTCGCGCGCCGGCTCGCCCGGCTGACGCTCGAGGAGGCCGTGCGCTGGGTGAGCACGCCGCGCGCGCTGCGCACGTTCCTCTGGCGCGCGCGCAACCACTTTCCGCCGCGCCCCGGGGGGCTCCTCGCACTCTGGGTCGAGTATCTCCTGACCGACCGCTGGGAGCTGGTCAGCCGGCTCCTCGAGGGCGTCCGCGAGCCGTTCCTGGCCGACACGGCGCCGCTGCGCGCCCGGCTGTGCGCCGAGTTCGGCGGCGAGAAGATACCGAGCCGCGACATCCGGCTCGCCATCAACACGGTCGACGCGCACACCGGCCGCGTCGTCCGTTACGTGACGGCGGGAACGCCCTTCACCCGCTCGCCGGACTACCTGATCGTCGACGCCATCACCGTGGACATGGTGCTGGCGAGCGCGAGCATCCCTCTCCTCTTCCCGCCGGTGAAGATCGGACCGCATCTGCTCTGGGACGGCGGCCTGCTGGTCAACACCCCGCTCGCGCCCGTCGTCGCGCTCGGCGCCGACGAGATCGTGACCGTGCTCGTCACCGAGCCGCCCGACCTGGAGCCGAGGCCGTTTCCCCACCTCGGCCGGGCGGTCGAGCGCACGGTCGACAGCTTTCTCGAGAACGCCTACAACATCGACCGCAAGCTCCTGCTGACGCGCAATCGGCTCGCGCGCCTGGAGCGCGCGCCCTACCGCGACGTCATGCTCTACGAGGCGGTGCGGCCGGCGCGCAACGGCTGCTTCAACGCCGGCTCATACCTCTACTTCGAGCGCCACGTGCTCGAGGCAATGGAGGCCGCCGGGCGGCGCGCCGCCACCGCGTGGCTCGCGGCCGGACCGGTCGTCGACCAGCTCGAGGAGCCCGCCGCCACCCTCGCCGTGTGCTGAGCAGCGGTCAGCCGCCGTTCGTGGTCGGACGCGCCCCGCTGCGGACCAGGGCGTAGAACCCGAGCTGACCCTCGACCGGGCAGGTCTGGATGGTCAGCCGGTGGCGGCCGCCGTCGAACGCGATCGGCACGATCACGCCGCGCCCGAGCACGGCCGCTCGCGGCGAGAGGATCGCGGCGGCGAGCCGGTCGTCGACGAAGACCTGGGCGGTGCCGTAGGGGGAGACCTCGAGCGTGAAGGTGGCGGGAGCGTCCAGATCCTCGATGCGGGCGAACACCGCGCAGCCCGCGACGTCGCCGAGGCGCCGGCCGTCGACGTAGCCTTCGAGCGCGCGCTCCCGCCCGGTAAGGCGGGGGTAGGCCGCGACCTGCGGATCGTCGACGAGCTCGAGCGGCGGCGGCAGCGGCGCGCCGTCCGGCAGGATCTTCCAGTCGAGCAGGAAGTCCTCGTTGCGCCCCTCGAGGAAACGATAGAGGTACGTGATCCCGTCGTGCAGGGGCGTCGCGCGCGGGTCCGCGACCAGCCGCGCCCGCGCGAACGGGTACTGCCCGTCGTCGGCGTAGTAGTCGCTGTCGAAGCGGGTGGCGGCGACGAGCGGGACGTCGGCCACGCGCCCTTCGAACAGGTCGGTGTAGAGGCGATAGGTTGCCGGATCCTTCGCCGCGATGAAGATGGGGTCGAGGACGGCGAGATACTCGGCGTGCGGCGCCCAGAGGACGAACGCCTCGGTGGCGGCCCACGGCGCGGCGACCCGGGCGCCTTCGGGCAGCGCCCGCGCAAAGGCCTCCCAGTCGGCCCGCGCGTCCGGGCGCCAGTTCCTGAGCACCGCCTGCATCCGGCCGAGCCCGTAGAGCGAGAGCGGGATCGCGGAGAGCAGGCAGAGGCCGAAGACCGGCGCGAACGGCAGTCGTCCGCGCCACGGCAGCCGCGTGGAGCGGCCCGGTGCCTCGCCCGCCGCCTGCATCACGCGCAGGACCGCGAGCGTGGCGAGCGGGACGGCGTAGGTGACGAAGCGATAGACGAGCGCGTAGAGCAGGCCGAAGACCACCGTCGCGACGAGGGTGAAGTCGCGCAGCCGCCGATCCTCGCTCGGCGGCGCGACCGGCACGCGGCTTCTCCACAGGACGAGGAGCCCGGCCCACCAGCCGAGGTTCAGGAGGAGCGTGTCGCGCGTGGTCCGCGACGCGTTCTCGAGGCTCGGGACGGTCTCGTTCCCCAGGTAGAAGCTCAGGTTCTGCACCACCCAAACGCGCACGTTGTCCGGGAAATGCGGGTGGACGAGCAGGCCGAGCGCGACGCCCACCGCCGGGTGGACGATCATGCGCCAGTGCGCGCGCCCCTCGACCCAGACGTCGTAGAGGAAGAACAGCGCGCACAGCCCGAGAAACGCCTGACAGGCGGTGTAGCTGAGCGTGTACACGCCGGCGACGATGCCGAGCCACACGGTCCGCCGCCGGCTCGCGAGCGGGATGGCGACCAGGATGAGCAGGAGCGAGAGGATCTCCGGCCGGAGCCGGATCATCCGCAGCATGAAGTCGGCCGAGGCGCCGAAGACGAGCAGCGGGACGGCGATGGCCCAGCCACCGATCACGTCGAGCGCGCCGTGCGCGAGCACGGCCGCGACCAGCGCGCCGAGGAGCGCGAGCGCGACGACCCCGCCGGTGCTCGGGTCGAAGAGGACGACGAACGGAATCAGGAGCACGTGGAACAGGAGCTCCTTGTCGCCGAACCCGTCGTGCATGATGCTCAGGCGGGCCCACTCGAGGCGACGGAAGAGACCCCGCTCCGCGTAGGCGCGCGCCACCGCCAGGTGGTAGTACGAATCGCCGTCGGGCAGCACCGGCAGGCGCGCGTAGAGCAGGCCGAGAGCGAGCGCCGACGCGACGAAGACCAGCCCGACGATCGTCCAGCGCGTGGAGCGTTTCGACGCTCCGGACATCGGGTGGCGAGCCGCGGTCAGCCCGCCACGGTCGCGACGCGCTGGAGGGCGATCATGGAATTGGTCGGACGCGCCATGCGCGCGACGGTAGTGCGGCGGGGCCGTCGCGGTCAATGGCAGTCGGGCCGTCCGTCATCGGTTCTTGACCCGCGCCCGCCCCCGTGGTTGAGCACGGCCCGTGCCGGATTCCCTCTCCGAGCGACTGGCGGCGGTCAGCGACCGGAGCACCTGCCGGATCACGACCCGCGGGCGCCGGACGGGCAAGCCGCACAGCCGGATCATCTGGTTCGTCGTCGAGGACACGGTCCTCTACCTCGGGACGCTGAACCCGCGCCGTGACTGGGTGCGCAACGCGCAGAAGAACCCGGACGTGGAGCTCGACCTGGGCGCGCTGCGTGTCCGCGGGCGTCTCAGCACGATCACGGACCCGGCGCTCGACGCGCACGTACACGAGCTCATCGCGGGAAAGTACTGGGCAGCGTGGATCGCCTCCTGGTTCGGGAAGGGACCGGAGCGAACCTTCCGCGTCGACCAGGTGACGCCGGCCGGCTGATCCGGCCGGTCGGTGGCGCCGATCACGCCGCCGGGCGCTCGACCGCTGCCTCGAGCCGCGGACCGTAGAAGCGGAGACAGTTCCCGGCCAGCAGCTTGGCGAGGTGCTCGCGCGAGTATGCGCGCTGTCGCGCGACGTTTCGCACGCAGTTGGTCAGGACGCCGTCCCAGTGGCCGTAGTCGGCGCTGAAGCAGGCCAGGTCCTCGCCGATCGGCCCGAGCGCCTCGCGCAGGTACGCCGGCGCGGGGTCGTCGGACTCGAAGCTCGCGAAGATCTGCCCGCGACCGAAGAACTCGGTCGGGTCATGGGAGAGGTCACGGTACTCGTAGAGGAAGGCGTCGCGGCCGTCCGCCGGCCGCTCGCGCTCGGCGTGGACGAGGAGGTCGTAGACTCCGCGCGCCTTGGCGAGCAGATGGAGGCGGCCGTCGTCCCCCCGGCGCTCGCGCACGAGCTCGCGCATGAACTCCGTGAACGAGATGCGGGTGCCGGGGTCGAAGTCCCGGATGCGCTTCTCCCAGTGCTCGTGGAACGCGTGCACGAGATCGGGGAGCCAGCCGCAGCCCGCCTCGAGGAAGCCGAGCCGCAGCGTCGGAAAGCGGTCGAAGACGCCGTCGAACACGCACGACGAGAGCGCCATCTGCATCTGGTTCCGGTGGCCGAAGATGTGCGACAGGATGAAGGTGTCGACCTGTTCCCCGATTCCCGAGGGGAGGTAGACGCCGGGCGAGCCGTGCACCCCGAGCGCGACGTCCAGCTCGGCGGCCGCCGCGAGCAGGGGATGGAAGTCCGGGTGGCTCAGGTGCTTCGGGAGCCGGATCATGGGGAACGCGGCCGGCGCCGCCGGGTGCGGCACGGGCACGCTCGGCGGCGCGTGGACGCCGATCATGCCGAGCTCGAGGACGCAGCGGCGGAGCTCCTTGACGGCCTCCCCGACGTCGGCGAGCGACAGGTAGCCGACGGGGAAGAGCCGTCCCGCATGGGGCCGGCAGTCGTCGGCGATGTAGTCGTTGTAGGCCCGCATGCAGGCGACGGCCAGCTCGGGGTCGAGGATCGACTCGAAGCTCAGCGTCATCGAACCGTAGAGCACCTGCGCATCGACGCCCTCGCGGTCCATGTGCTCGAGTCGGATGCGGTTGAAGACGCCGCCGATGGCGGTCTCCGGGTGGATCGCGGCGAACGCGCCCTTGCCGGGCCCGTCGGGCTGCGGGAACACACGCTCGAGCGCCGCGCCAGTCCGGGGATCACGGTCGTGGACGACGAGCCGCGGCTGGCCGTAACGGTCGGTGCGCGACGCGAGCCGGTCGCGGTGCGCGGCGTCCAGGTAGTCGAAGAAGACCACCGGGTTCTCCATCTTGTGGGCGTCGGCGTCGATGACGAGCAGGCCGTCGTACATGTGCCTCCGCCTAGGCGATCGGGCCCCTCGCCGTCAATGGCTTTTTTCGCGACGGGCGAT
>VBLD01000450.1:479-2569 GCA_005879205.1 Deltaproteobacteria bacterium | reverse complement strand
CTGCACTGAAGCACAGCCGATTGCTCTACCAACTGAGCTACCGGGGAACGGCGGACCTATAACGAAAGTCCGCGTCCCGCGCAAACCTCACATCTCTCGGCGGCCCTCGAGCGCGCGGCCGACCGTCATGACGTCGGCGTACTCGAGGTCCCCGCCCACCGGGATGCCGTGGGCGATGCGCGTTACGCGGATGCCGAGCGGCTTCAGCAGCTTGGCCAGATAGAGGGCCGTCGCCTCCCCTTCCGCCGTCGGGTTGGTGGCGAGGATCACCTCGCGCACCGGCTCGCCGCCGAGACGGGCGAGGAGCGGCTGGATCTTGAGCTCGTCGGGCCCGATGCCGTCGAGCGGCGCGAGGGTGCCGTGCAGCACGTGGTAGCGACCCCGGAACTCGTGGACCCGCTCGACCGCGAGGAGATCGGCCGGCTCCTCCACCACACAGATCAGGTCGGGGCTCCGCTGCGGATCCGTGCAGATGGGGCACGGGTCGGTCTCGGTGAGGGCGAAGCAGACCGAGCAGAGCCGCGTCACGTCCTTGACGGCGAGGAGCGCGTCGGCCAGCGCCTGCGCGTACGGCCGCTCCGCGCGCAGCACGTGGAACGCCAGCCGAGCGGCCGTCTTCTCGCCGATCCCGGGCAGCTTGGTGAGCTGCTCGATCAGCCGGGTCATCGACGGAGTCTGTGCCATCCGGCAGCCTCCTAGGGCATGCCGGGCAGCTTGATGCCGAGGCCGAGTCCGCCGGCCACCTTCCCCATCTCGTCGGCCATCAGCTTCTGTGCGGCACGGACGGCCTCGTTGACCGCCGCGACGATCAGATCCTGCAGCATCTCGACGTCCGGCGACTCGAGCAGCGAAGGCTCGATGCGGATCTGCACCAGCTCGAGCTTGCCGTTGACGATCGCCGTGACCATCCCGCCCCCCGCGCTCGCCTCCACCGTGCGCGCGCCGATCTCCTGCTGCACCGTCGCCAGCTTCTCCTGAAGCTGCTGCGCCTGCCGGAAGAGCCCACCCAGGTCGAATCCTCCCTTGCTCACGGGCCTCTCCTTTCAGCGCTCGCGGCGATCGCGCACCCCGCGCACCTCGCCGCCGAAGATGTCGACCGCCGCCTGCACGAGCGGATCCGCGAGCGTCGCCTCGGTCCGCCGTCGCGCCCGGCCGAGCGGCGTGTCCGCCGCCTGCTCGGCCGGCACGGGCCCCACCTCGACGGACAGCTCGCGCCCCCAGACGTCGGCGGCGATCGCACCGAGGCGCGCGAGCGTCTCGGGCCTGGCGATGTCGCGACGCATCGCCTCGTTCTCGATCCCGATCCGGATCGAGGTCTCCTCGGCGCTCACGAGCTTGCCGCTGGCGAGCGCCAGGTAGAGCGAGACCTTGTCGTCGCGCACGCGCGCCAGGAACTGCTCCCAGAGCTGCTCGCCGGACGACGACTTCGCGGTAGCGGGTGCCAGCCGCGAGCTTGCAGGCACCTCGTCGCCCGCGCTACCGACCCCGAGCGCCTCGAGCCGGCGCAGGATCTCGTCGACGGGCAGGAGCGGCGGCAGGGTGGCGAGCCGGAGCACCGCCATCTCGAGCACCAGCTGTGGATCGACCGTCCGGGCCGGCGCCGCGAGCACCTCGTCCGTCTCGAGGAGCAGCCGGAAGAAGCGCTGCAGGTCGTCGGCCGAGCGACGCTCGGCCTGGGCGGCGAGCGCCGTTGCCTCGGCCTCGGGCAGGTCGGCGAGCAGCTGGGGGTCGCTGGTCACGCGGAGCACGGTGAGGTTCCGGAAGTGGTCGAGGAGATCCCGGCAGAAGCGCTGCGCGTCGTAGCCGTGGGCGTGGAGGGAGGCGAGGTCGCGCACACAGGCGGTCGCATCGCTGCCGAGCACGTGGTCCGCCACCGCGATGATCAGGCGGCGGTCGGCGGCGCCGAGTATCTCCCGCACCGTCGTTTCGTCGACCGAGATCCCGCCGGCCGCGAGCACCTGATCGAGCAAGGACTGCGCATCCCGCAAGCTGCCTTCTGCCTCGCGGGCCACGAGCGCCAACGCCTCGTCGGAGAGGGCGACGCCCTCGGCGCGGGCGATCTTCTTGAGCTGTTCGAGCAGCTCTCCGAG
>VBLD01000450.1:0-303 GCA_005879205.1 Deltaproteobacteria bacterium | reverse complement strand
AGCGGCTCCGGATCGGCTGGTGCGCGACCGTCTCCATGAGGTCCCGCATCTTGTCGACCTGGGTGTGCGAGGCGCCGTCGATCTCGAGCACGTCGAAGGCGCGGCCCTCGCCGATCTCGCGGCAGTTCGTGCACTCGTTGCACGGCTCCTGGCTGACGCCGCGCTCGCAGTTGAGCGCTTTCGCGAGCAGACGCGCCGTGGTGGTCTTTCCCACCCCCCGCGGTCCGGCGAAGAGAAAGGCATGGGCGACGCGGCCCGCCGCAATGGCCGCCTGGAGCGTGCGCGTCACGTGCCCCTGTCCGA
>VBLD01000449.1 GCA_005879205.1 Deltaproteobacteria bacterium | reverse complement strand
CGGCCGATGACCAGCTCGTTGCGTTGTTCGAGCTCGCCGCGGAGGCGCTCCAGGTCGCGCGTCAGGCGGCGGAGCTCCATCGCCCGGCCGACCAGGAGCTCCACCTGGTCGAGGTCGAACGGCTTGGTCAGGTAGTCGTAGGCGCCGCGCTTGGTCGCCTCGATGGCATTCGCCATCGTGTTCTGCGCCGTCATGATGATGAAGAGCGTGTCGATACGATCCTCGCGGGCGCGGGTCAGCACGTCGAGGCCCGAGACGTCCGGCATCTTGATGTCGACGAGCGCCACGTCGTAAGGGCGCTCGCGCAGCGCGGCAAGCGCCTCGCGGCCGCTGGCAACCGCATGGACCGTATGGCCGTCCTTTGCGCAGGCGCGCTCCAGCACCCAGCGGATCGACTCCTCGTCGTCCGCCACGAGGATGGTGCCGTGCGCTACGGCGGTCTTATCGGGAGGTGTCGCCGACATCTCCCTCACTCACCGGCAGGCTCACCCCCCGGACGCGGCTCGTGGGCGATCGTTCCCCCGTGCTCGGTGACGATGCGATGGCAGAGCGCGAGCCCGAGCCCGCTGCCGCTGGCCTTCGTCGAAAAGAAGGGCGAGAAGAGCTGGGCGACGTCGTCGGGAGGAACGCCGGGACCCGTGTCCTCGACGACGACCAGCAGGAACTGGCCACGGCCACGGCCGCGACGGACGTGGTAGCGGGTCTCGATGCGCGTCGAGACCCGGATCTCGCCGCGGCCCCCGAGCGCCTCGAGCGCGTTCTTCACGAGGTTCAGGAAGACCTGCGTCAGCTGGGCGCGGTCGCCGCTCACGGCCGGCAGGCTCGGGTCGAATTCGACGCGCAAGGTGGTTTCTCCCCACGCCGGCGCCTGCCGCTGGAGCGCGAGGACGTCGTTCAACACCCGGTGGATGTTGACCGGCTCGAGCTCCAGGCGCGGCGGCACCGTGAGCTCGCGAAGGTGCTCGACGAGGCCGTCGAGGCGCTCGACCTCGCGGATGATGATGTCCGTGCAGCGCACGAGCTCGGGGTCGTCGATCGCGCCTCGCAAGAGCTGGGCCGCTCCCTTGATGCCGCCGAGCGGGTTCTTGATCTCGTGCGCGAGCCCGAGCGCGACGCTACCGAGCCCCGCGAGTCGCTCGGCCCGGCGACCGGTGGCCTCGAGCGCGCGCTGCAGGGTCAGGTCGCGGAGCACGAGGACGGCCCCCGCAACCGTCCCGTCGCCGTCGTGCAGCGGCGCGCACGACGCGCTCACCTCGACCTCTCCGCGGCGCGAGCGGAGGAGTCCTTCACCACGCCGGCGCGCAACGCCCTGGGCGAGCGTGTCGCGCACGAGCTCGCCGGCCCAATGGAGTGCTCCGCGCTCCGCACCTGTTCACCCGCGAAGAGATCGTCGAACGGTCTGCCGACGACCTGGGGCGCCGAGACGCCGACCAGCTGCTCGGCCGCGGGATTCAGATCGGCGACCGCGCCCGCGGGGTCGATCACGACGACGCCATCCTCGATGCTTGCGAGCACGTCCGTCCAGTCGGGACGCGAGGGGCCGGCCGGAGCGGGTCGGGCTTTGGTGCGGGCGCTCAACTAGAGGTCGTCCTCACCGCCCGCCGCCCCACCGTCGCCGCCGTCCTCGGAGTCCTCCCCGCCACCGGTCTCCATCTCGTCGACCATCTCGTCGAAGTCGTCCCCCGCGTCCTCGCCGAGCTCCTTGCCCATCTTGCGCATCCAACGGGCCATGCTCTTCGGGTCGTTCTCGTCGAGGTTCCCGAGCGACGAGGGATCGGCAAGGTCGTCCAACCGGTCGTCCTCGGAGCGCAACAACGCAAAGCGCGACATCAAACGCGTGAGCTTCCCGCCCCCGCACCGCTCGCACTTGGCGTCGACCTTCTCGCTAGCCCGCAACGTCAGGACCGTAGTCTTCCGCCCACAATCGCCGCAGCGGTATTCGTAGATCGGCATGGGAGGCGATTATAACGCGCGGCAACTACCGCACCACCCCCAACCACCCTCCCACCAAGGGCGGGGCGGTTGGAGCCGCCCGCGGCTTCGCCGCGGGCGAGCGACGGGGGTCCGGGGGCATCGGAGGAGCGCAGCGCCCGAAGGGCGCGAGCACCGCACGGGCCCCCGGGATCATTTAGCAGCTTTGGCCGAGAAGCCTCGCTCGCCGAAGGTCAAAAAGGTCCGCTTGCCGTTCACCACGGTCTCGAGGGTGACGTCGCGACCCCAGAGCCGGTGGAGGTAGCCGAGGCTCTTCTCGGCGTACTCGAGCTGGAGGTCGCGCCCGTCGTGGGCATGGACGAGGAACAGCGTGCGGTTGTGGTTGTAGTCGGCGTCCTCGATGCGGAGGACGGGGATGCTGCCCATCCCGACGTTCTTCAGCAGGATCTCCTTCACCTGCTGCCAGCCGTCGTCGTCGGACACGTCAGTGATGACGAGGTCGTCGCCCTTGGGCTCGTAGCGGAAGAGGTCGAGCTCGCGCATCATGCGGTCGTCGAGCCAGCGGCGGATGAAGGAGACGTCGCGGTCGACCTCACGGGTCTCGAACACGAGGGCGTTGCCCGTCTTGCCCGGCGGGAGCACCTCGCGCTCCTCCGGGGTGGGGTGGTCGCCACGGCGTTCGATGTCCTCCCACATGCGGAGCCCGAGGTGGTAGGGGTTCAGCCCGCCCGGGATCGGGCGGACCACCTGGTTGTGACGGACGAGGAACTCGAGGTGGAGCTCCTGCGGTAGCTCGAGCGAGT
>VBLD01000448.1 GCA_005879205.1 Deltaproteobacteria bacterium | reverse complement strand
GGTCGAGGCCGAGGTCGGCGCCCAATTCACCTCGCTGCGCTTCGTGACGCCGGTGCTCGGCGTCGGCGGGACCGACGACTGGGACGCGGACCTCGCGGTCCGCGTCGGGGTGACGGATCGCATCCAGCTCGAGGCAGGCACTGCCTTCTCGCTCGACCACACGCTGCGCGACGACCGCGGGTTCCAGGGCGTGCCCGGTTTCGACATCCGGCCGAGCCTGGCGAGCTGGCGTCGCGTCGTCCCGGCCCGGTTGTCGCTGCTCGCCCTCGATACGGAGACGCTGGACACCGCCGTGACCCTGACCGTTCCCTTCGTGGCCCACTCGTCACGGACCCTCAACTTCGGGCGCGGCGGCTACGTGACCTTCGCGAACAGCGGGCGCGTGCTGCCCGAGGTCGATCTGGCCGCACCCACGCGCTGGCGGCTCACCGACTGGCTCTGGCTGCGCGCCGGCGAAAACCTGTTCGCCGCCACGACGGCCGACGGGATGGCGCACTTCGCGTTCGACCTCGGCGTTGGCGTCCAGCCGCACCGGCTGTTCGCGGTCACGCTCGACAGCCGCATCGCCAGCGTCGCGTTCGCCGGCGGCGGGCACGAGACGTCGCAAACGCTCGCCAACGACGGCACCATCGAGCTCACCGGCTACATCACGCCGCTCCGGAACGTCGATGTGATCGGCAGCCTCGGCCTGCCCGACGTCGGCCGCGGCTTCGACGACTACGTGACGCGGATCGCCATCCGCGCGCGCATCTGAGGTCGGTGCCGGCGAGGCGTTCGGGGCTCCGCGGCTGCGCCCTCGGCGTCCTGTGGCCACTGCTCGTCGCGGCGGGCCCGCCCGCCCCGATGCCACCCGGCGGCTTTGCGGGCGGCATCACCGGGCTGCCGCGCGCGCTCGACGTCGCCCTCGACGACGTGCGCGGCGCCGGCTTCGACGCGCTGCGGATCTTCCTCCGGTGGGACAAGATCGAGACCGTCGAGGGCGCGCCGGACTGGACGTGCAAGTACGTCACCCATGCCGATCACGACGGCGCCTCCGATCCATGGCCGGGGATCCCCTGCGACGGCACGCCCTGTGGCTGTGGATACTCCGCCGACGAGCGTGTCACCATGGCCGCACGCGATCCCCAGCGGCTGGCGGTACTGCTCACCATCGTCGGCACGCCGGCGTGGGCGCGCGGCCGACCGGCCGCCGGCTGCCCGATCGACGCGCCCGGCTCCGCGCTGCCGCCACGGCGCGGCAAGGAGTCGGCCTTCCGCGATTTCGTGGCCGCGGTGGCACGCCGATACGGCACGATCGCCTACGCATTCGAGCTGTGGAACGAGCCCGACCTCGAGGCATGCGTCGCCTGGGCCGGCACGCGGCAGCAATACCGGGAGATGATATTGAGCGCGGCCACCGCGGTGAAGAGCGCCGGGATCGCGCCCGGGCTCGTCGTGGCGCCGACGCTGGAGAACCCGAGCGGCGCCGCCATGGACGCCTGGATGGACTGGTCACAACCCGTCGACGTGCTCTCGTTCAACCTCTACACGACCGACGTCCCGGCGGCGCTCGCCAAGATCGACGAGATGAACGCCTGGTGCCGCGCGAACCCTCGCTGTCCCGGCTTCTACATCACCGAATTCGGTGCGCAGCGGACCGGCGTCTCCAACTGCCCGGGACCACGAACCGGCAGGCCCGGCGCGGGGGACGTGGCCATCATGAAGCGTTGCCGCAAGCGTCGCGGGTGCATCGGCTTTTTTCTCTATGCGCTTTCCGACCAGAACCCGCACGAGGAGTGCGATCGCGGGCTCCTCGACACGCATGGTTGTCGCAAGCGTCGCCTCTGCACGATCGCGCGGAAGTTCTTCGGGCTCACGGCGCTGCCGTTCACATGCGCCGGGTGCGGCCCGTAGACTTGCGGCCGGCGCCGGGCGACGAGGACCCACGTTTGCCGGCGTGAAAGGCGGACGCTAACCCTTGGCGTATCTAGCATTGTCGGCCCCAACCCCGCGCCAGTCCTACATTCCCGCGTTTCGGCTATTCCGCCCTTTCCGGTCGATTCCCGCCCATTTCGGCGACCGAAGTGCCAGGAGAAGTGCCAGTGAAAATCTGGCGAAGTCGCCGCCCCACTCGACGCCATCCCGCTCCCCCCGCCATCAGGAGCCGGCGATAGCCCGCGGTCGCCTGGCGGTCTCGGGCGTCTCCGCCTACCGTGAAGGCATGCCGTCCACGAGCCGCTCGACGGCGCCAGCCAAGAGGCGAGGCCGTCCGACGACGCACTGGCTCACGGCGATGCGGAAGGCGCTGACCGCGTTGACGACGCGAAGGCTGGACGGGCGGAGCGCCGTGGCCGTCGGTGTGCGGCGCTGGAAGGAGGATGTGCGGGGTGATCTCGGGGGCGGGCTCTCCCGGGCTCAGGAGGCGCTCTTAGAGCTGGCAGCGCAGTCATGGGTGGTCGTGTCGAGTCTCGATGACTGGCTCGCCCGGCAGCCCTCGCTCGTGACGAGGAAGCGCCAGCTCTTGCCCGTCGTCGTGCAGCGTCAACAGCTCGTCGATTCGCTCTCGCGGTTGCTCGATAAGCTCGGCCTCCGGCGAAAGCAGAAGGCCGTGGACCTCGACGCCTACCTCCGCGAGCACGACGCCCGCACGGCGAGCTGACAGGCACCCCCGCCACCAGCGGTCGCCAAATCTGGGCCCGGGGCCCCCGCTCCATTGGCCGGTCTCCTACCACCAGGCACCCCTACTAAGCTCGCAACCTACCCGCCTGACCCGCCCGCTGGCTCCCAGGCCGCCAGGGCTCCCAGCGGCCAACGATCTCGATGCCTGGCGGAGCGCGGCCACGGTCGCGTCATCGGCCAAGGCATCGCCGGACCTTGGGGGCCTCCGGCACACCGTGTTAGAGTCGCATCGCGGGCGGGGCACATTTGCTCGCTTGCGATCCACGATGAATCAGCGTCGCGCCTCCTCGGGCCGCGGGCTCGTTGCCGTCGTCGTGCTGGGTCTCCTCGCTCAAGG
>VBLD01000460.1 GCA_005879205.1 Deltaproteobacteria bacterium | reverse complement strand
GGCCCTGGCGCTTCTGCTGATCGTTCCGCTCGGCGGCGCGTGCAAGAAGAAGGGGCCGAGGCCCGGTGAGGGCGCGGCCGGCGCGCCGGGCGGGGGGATCGGTGAGGAAGGGCTCGGCGGTTCGAGCCTCGAGCGCGCCAAGCGCGGCCTCGGTCCGGAGGAGAACGGCGTCCTCAAGGACGTCCACTTCGGATTCGACCGCTACGACCTCGACAACGAAGGGCGCGACATTCTCGGTCGCAACGTGGAATGGCTGCGGCAGAACCCCCGCGCCAAGGTGGAGCTCGAGGGTCACTGCGACAGCCGCGGCACCATCGAGTACAACCTCGCGCTCGGCGCCAAACGCGCCAAGACGGTGAAGGACTACCTGGCGACGCAGGGAATCGCCGCCGACCGCATCTCCACCATCAGCTACGGCAAGGAGCTGCCCCTCTGCCACGACGAGAACGAGACCTGCTGGGCGCGCAACCGCCGCGTGCACGCCGTCGTCCTCGGCCCGTGACGCCGCGCCTCCGCCGCGCGAGCCTCGTCCTCCTGCCCGCGCTCGCCGGCTGCGCGACGCATGCCGACCTCGTGCAGCAGGAACGCCAGGTGCGCGGTCTCATCCAGGAGAAGGGGCGGCAGATCGAGCAGCTGCAGCGCGAGGTCGAGCGGCTGCGTGCCGACGTCGAGGAAGGCGGCGGTCACAAGCACGGGGCGGCGGCCGACGAACGTTTGAACGCGATCGAGCAGCGCCTCGCGGCCCTCGAGCACGGCGCACCGCCGCCGACGGCGCCCGAGGCGCAGCCTGTCTCGCCCCCGAGCACCACCCCGCCGCCCGCCGCCGCGGCGAAGCCGGCGCCCGCTCCGGCCGAGGACGACGAGTGGCGCCGCGAGATCGCGCGCGAGCAGTCGGCTGCGGGCACGGTGAACGTCCCCGAGCGCGCCGACTACCTCACCATGCTCGACGGGCTCGCGCGCAAGGATTGCGCCCGCGCCATCCCGCAGCTCAATAGCTTCGCGACCAACCACCGCGACTCGCCCCTCGCCGACAACGCGCTCTACTGGGCGGCGCGCTGCTACGCGGCCACCGGCAAGCAGAACGAGGCGATCTCCAAGTTCTACGACGTCACGCTGAAGTACCCGAAGGGCGACAGGGCCGCTGCCGCCCTCTGGGCCCAGGGGAACCTCTTCCTCGAGATGGGCGACACGCCCGACGCACGCATCAACTTCTCCAAGCTGATCCGTGACTATCCGAGCTCCGACGAGGCCGCGCGCGCGCGTCAGAAGCTGATGGAGCTCGAGCACTAGGAGCGCGACCCAAGACATCTTGGGTCGCGAACCGGACGCGAGGGTGTTCCGTCGGGATCACGCCCGACTGTCCTGCCGCGGCTGGCAAAGCCAGCGCGGCAGACGAACACGCCCGGTTCCGCAGCCGCCGCCGACAGGCCCAATTGCCAACGGATCAACATGAGAGTCGCGAGGCCTTTTGAACGGCGCGTGTCCGTTCCGCCGCGCTGGCTTTGCCAGCCGCGGCAGGGCGGTGGCGCGTGACGTGAGCGCCACACGCTCGCGTCTGTGTCCGCGACCCAAGAAGTCTTGGGTCGCGCTCCTAGCCGACGTCCGTCCCGGCGCCGCGCAACTTTCAATGGGTTGCCGCGGGCGGTATAGAACGGGCGTCGATGCGCGTTCTTCGCCATCTGCGGCGTGTGGCGCCGCCCATCCCGCGCGTCGTGCTGACGCTCGGCAACTTCGACGGCGTACACGTCGGCCACCAGGCGATCCTCCGTCGCGCCGTCGAAGAAGCGGCTGCGCGCGGAGCCCGCGCGGTGGCGCTCACGTTCGAGCCGCATCCGATCGCCGTGCTCGCGCCGGACCGGGCCCCGCCCATCCTGCAGCCGCTGCACGACCGGCTGGCGATGCTGCGCGAGCTCGGTCTCGACCTGTGCGTCGTCCAGCGCTTCACGCGCACCTTCGCCGCGCTCACGCCCGAGCAGTTCGTCGAGGAATTCCTCCTGCGTCACCTCGAGCTGGTGCACGTGGTGGTCGGCTACAACGTGAGGTTCGGGCGCAACCGCGGCGGCTCCGTGCAGACGCTCGAGGTTCTCGGCGCCCGGCTCGGGTTCGGGGTCGACGTCGTCGGGCCGGTCGAGGTGGACGGGAGTCAGGTGAGCAGCTCGCGGCTGCGCGAGGTGGTGGCGGCCGGCGACATGCGCCAGGCGCGCCGCCTGATCGGCCGCCCCTACTCGCGGCGCGGCCGCGTCGTCGTGGGCGAGCGCCGGGGCCGCACCCTCGGCTTCCCGACCGCCAACCTGCATCCACGGCGGCGGGTTCTCCTGCCGCCCGACGGCGTGTATGCCGTCTCGGCGGCGATCGACGGCCGGCGGGTGGCGGGTGTGCTCAACATCGGGATCCGGCCGACCTTCGGCGGCGCGCGGCGCACGGTCGAAGCGCACTTCCTGGACTTCGCGGGTGATCTCTACCGGCGGTGGCTGGTCGTCGAGTTCATCGAGCGGCTGCGGGGCGAGAGCGCCTTCGCGGGCCCCGAGGCCTTGAAGGCCGCCATCGCCGCCGACGTCGTGCGGGCCCGCCGTGTGCTCGCCGCCGAGCCGACGCTCGCCGCCGGCGGGCGGTGAAGGGTTGCCGCGAGTCGTCGTCGTGGTGCCGCCCGACGCCGCCGGGCAGCGGCTCGATCGGGTGGTGGCCGCAGCGCCGAGCGTGGGCACCCGCTCGCAGGCGAAGCAGCTGATCGACGCCGGCTGCGTGCGCGTCGACGGGGTGGCGCGCAAGGCCTCTCACGCCGTGCGGCCGGGGGAGCGCGTGGAGATCGCGGCCCGCGAGCCGGAGCCGTCGGCCATCGAGCCAGAACCGCTGCCGCTCGTCGTGCTCTACGAGGACGCAGACCTGCTCGCGATCGACAAGCCGGCGGGGATGGTCGTGCATCCCGCGCCGGGCGCCCGGCGCGGGACCGTCGTCCACGCGCTCGCGTATCGCCTGGGTACGCTTCCCGCCGCGGGAGAGCCGGAGCGTCCCGGCATCGTGCATCGGCTCGATCGCGACACCTCGGGCGTGCTGCTGGTCGCGCGTACGCCGGCGGCACTCGAGGGGCTCGCGCGGCAGTTCCGCGAGCGCTCGGTCGAGAAGTGCTACCTTGCCCTGGTGTACGAGCGGGACCATCGACCGGCCGATCGGGCGCCATCCGCACGAGCGCAAGCGGATGAGTGTGCGCAGCCGGCGGCCACGGGCCGCGGTCACGCAGTTCGAGATCCTCGAACGGTTGCCCGGGACGACCCTGTTGCGCCTGCGTCCGAAAACGGGGCGCACCCACCAGCTCCGCGTCCACCTCGCCGCGCTCGGCCACCCGATCGTCGGCGACCGCGTCTACGGCGTCCGTTCCCGAGGGCGCGGCCGGGCTCCCTCGGCCCTGGCCGGCGCGGTGAGTGAGTTCCCGCGGCAGGCCCTCCATGCGGAGGAGATCCGCTGCCGGCACCCGGCCTCGGGGAAGCCGCTTGCGGTTCGCGCGCCCCTCCCGCCGGACCTCATGGGGCTCATATCGCTCCTCCGCCAAGCCACCGGGACGGCGACGAAAACACCCCGTTCTGCTTGACAGTTCCGGCTCGATTGCCTAGGTTGCTCAAAGCCGCCACCACCCAGGGTTGCCCCCCGAAGAGAGG
>VBLD01000459.1 GCA_005879205.1 Deltaproteobacteria bacterium | reverse complement strand
CCCGACATGTCGACTTCGAGCAAGGACTACGCCGCCTCCGTCATCTCGGCTGCGGCCTTGCCCCGTTCGGCACCGGTCTTTGGGATCTCACAGTCCCTGGCTCCTTCCCGTGCTTGCGGTCTTACCTCCGTGCGAGAAACTTTGTCAATCACTTAAATCTCCAGAGTGACGCACATTATATAGACTGTGCAATGACAGCTCTCGTCGCACGAGAGGTCCTTCCCTCCTGCCGCTGCCGTGGACCCAGCCCCTCTACGCCTCGCGGGAGGTGCACGACGAACGCCTGCGTGCGCAGATCAAACATGCTGCGCGGCGTCGCGAAGGCGGGCGCGAGTCGGCACTCGCGTCGGGTCGGGCTCCTGGATCGGCGACGGACGGCGGGCGCAGCCACCGGTCGCCTAATGCCACGCGAGACGTCGGTCAGGTCCCGCGCGCGACGAGCGAGGCGATCGCCTGGACGAGCAGCCGAAGGACCTCGTCGAGGAGCCGGGGCCGGCCGCTGCGACCACGATGACCGAGCCGTCCACGGAGCCGGAAACGGGGCGAGCCCATGGACGACGGCGACGACGCCGGAGGACGGCGCGGCGCGGATTAGCCGATCCGATCGACGCGACGGTCGCTACGGTCTGGGATGACGGCGCTCGTCGAGCGGCGCAGAGGGATGCTCGTCGTGGTCGATGCTCTCATCGCCGCGACGGCGCTGCATCATGGCTCCACGGTGATCATCAGGAACGTCGCAGACCTCGCGCGAGCTGGTGTGCCGGTGCTCAGCGTGTGGGGGAGCTAGCCTGGAGCTAGCCTCGGGCCCAACGCGGCCGGCGCCCTCCCCTCTCTTCTGCGCCTAATCTCACTACTTTGCTATGCGAGCCGTCGCAGCGGCGCGATGAAGTCGGGCCGCTGGGCGGTATCGCATCGCGTCGTGAAGGGGAACCGGGCTCGACGAGACGGCGGCGCCCCTCTGGGCGAGCTCGGTCTCTAGCGGGATGCCTGTCGTCAGGTTACTAGCTTTTCTCCTCCGGCAAGTAGGTATTGCGCGTGGCGGGTGCGATATCTCAGACTACCAGGCATCAAGCCATGCAAAGGCTGCGATATCGCAGACTGAAAGGCATTGTCCTCTCATCATGTGCTTTACCGGCAGCGTGCGCCGGGTCCGGCATCACGGGCACGCATAGCTGACCGCCGGGTGTTCGGTACGCGTCGCCGCCGTCGGCCCGAACATGGTCCTCGCACTCGCCAACGTAGAAGTTCCGCCGTCCGCACGGGGCAAGTTCATCTTCGCCGGCGATGACAAGCTGTATGTCCGCGGCGTGACCTATGGGACGTTCCGTCCCAACGACGATGGTGACGAATATCCCGCCGTAGACATCGTCGAGCGAGACTTCGCTCGCATGGCGGCCTGTGGGGTGAATGCGGTCCGCGTCTACACGGTGCCGCCGCCGTGGTTGCTGGATTCGGCCTGGAGGCATGGCCTCCGCGTCATGGTGGGTCTGCCCGTGGAACGATACGTGGGCCTACTTGCCGACAAGAAGGACGGCGTGGATCACCTGGAGGCGGTCGTGCGTGCCGGGGTGCGCGCCTGCCGGGGCCATCCCGCGGTCCTCTGCTATGCGATCGGCAACGAGATCCCGGCGCCGATCGTGCGCTGGCACGGCCGCCGACGCATGGTCGGCCTCATCGAGCGACTCTACCGGGCCGCAAAGGCCGAAGATGCCACGGCGCTCGCCACCTACGTGAACTATCCCTCCAGCGAGTATCTACAGCTGCCCTTTCTCGACCTTGTTTGCTTCAATGCGTACCTGGAGT
>VBLD01000458.1:1771-5664 GCA_005879205.1 Deltaproteobacteria bacterium | reverse complement strand
CGCGACGAGATCGACATCAACCCCTGTCCGCGCATCTCGCATCTTCGCCCCGATCGGCGTCCGGCCGCCGTTGAAGCCGGCAGCGCGGAGCACGGCGATGCCTCTCGAAAGGTCCGCGGCGTGGACGAGGAGGTCGACATCCGTCGTGAAACGCTCGTACCCGTGCTCGATCACCGCGAAGCCGCCCGCCACGGCGAAGACGATCTTGGCCTCCCGCAGGATGCGACCGACCCGCGCCAACGTCTCGTCCACGGGACCGATCGGCACCTCGCGCACCCACGCGGCGTGAAGGAGATCGCGGTAGGTGCGGAGCGCCGTCGCGCGCATTGGTTCTTTCCTAGCCGCGTCCGCAACCCGAGTCGAGCCGCCGCGGTCGTGCCGGCGTCATGAGACGCCGCAGACTAACTCACGCCCTACGCGTGCCGGGAGCTGGCGTTGCGCACGTCGGCCAGCTGCCACCGCGCCATCGTCAGGATGTCGCGCGGGCTCTCGCCGAGCTTGCGCACGACCGACGGCTCGAACCCCGAGTGCATCTTGCAGTTGTGGCAGCGCTGATCCTGCCGGCTCTCCCAGTAGTCCCAGTCGACGCCGCCGAAGAACTCCTTCCACGAG
This sequence comes from Deltaproteobacteria bacterium, assembly GCA_005879205.1. Classification (GTDB taxonomy): domain Bacteria; phylum Desulfobacterota; class Binatia; order DP-6; family DP-6; genus DP-3. The sequence continues at coordinate 5,052 of VBLD01000458.1, read as the reverse complement.
CCGTAGTACTGCCCCTCGATCAGGTAGCAGGGACCCTTCCAGCCCTTCGGCGTGTAGGTTGGGTTGCCCCACGGCGTGCAGGGGTAGTCGCGGAGCCCGGCAGCGAACTCGAGGAACAGCGGCGTCGAGGAGATCTTCGGGTACCGCCTCGAGAGCTCGAGGATGTGCTTGAACTTCTCGTGGATTTCGTCGCGGAAGAGGAAGTGATCCTGCCCGGCGAGCTTCTCGTAGTGGTAGCCGGGGGAGAGGAGGATGCCGTCGACGTCGAGCGCGCTCAGGAAGGCGACCATCTCCTCGATCTCGTCGACGCTGGTCTCTCGGAAGACCGTGGTGTTCGTGCAGACGTAGTAGCCGAGGCGCTTGCCTTCCTTGATGCCCTCGACGGCCTTGTCCCAGACGCCCTCGCGGTCGACCACGAAGTCGTGCGTCTGTCGCATGCCGTCGACGTGCACGTTGACGGTGAGACGCTTGTGGGGCCGCGCCTTGCGGTAGAAGCGATCGAGGAGGATGCCGTTGGTGCACATGATGGCGTGCTTGCGCCGCTCGATGATGCCCTCGATCAGCTCGGCGATCTCCGGATAGATCGTCGGCTCGCCCCCGCAGACGGAGACCATCGGGGCGCCGCACTCCTCGATCGCCTCGAAGCACTTCGCGAGCGGCAGCCGGTCCTTCAGGTCCCCGGTGTAGCGCTCCGGCGAGCAGCCGATGCAGGCGAGGTTGCAGGTGTGCAGCGGCTCGAGCATGAGCACGATCGGCACGCGCTTGTTGCCGGCCCACCAGTTCCGGAGCTGCCACCTCATCATGTCGGTCGCGACGTGGAGCGGGAATCGCATGAATCCCTCAGGACAGGGCCGCGGCGGCGCGCGCTTCGATGCCGAGCGCGGGCCGCTCGGGCCCCAGCAATGCGGCGAGGAAGGCTCCGAGCCGGCGCTCGGCCGTCCGGCGCTGCCGCGCGAGCCGGATGACGCGGCGCCAGAGCCAGGGCCGCGGCGCGAGCGTCGCCAGCGCCCGGCCGACCCGCGGCTCGCCGGTGGCCGCATCCGTGAAGTCGATGATGAAGGCGAGGTCGTCGTCGAACTCGTCGAGGACGACGCGGAGCCCGACGAACGGGATGCCCCGCGCCCGCGCCGCCGCGGCCACCGCCGCGCTCTCCATGTCCGCGGCGAGCGCGCCGACGGCGGCGGCAGCGGTCTTCGCCGGCGCCGCCCAGGAGATGTCCTGGGTCACCGCGAGGGGACCGATCTGGAGTCGAAAGCCGCGCGCGGCGGCCCAGACCGCCAACCCGTCGGCGGCGGCGGGGAGCGCAGCGCCCGGCCTGCCGGGGGCGTCGAAGGGCACCACGCTGTCGGCCGCGACCAGGTCGCCCGCGCGGAGCCAGGGTACGAGCCCGCCGGCGCAACCCGCCGTCATGAAGCAGCCCGCCACCGGTGCCGCGGCAGCGGCACGGCCGGCCCGCCCGACACCCATGCCGGTCTCGGTGAGGAGGCAGCGGCGGCCGTCCCCGAGCCGTGCATCCCAGCGGCCGGGTCCTGAGGGCATGACGTCGGACAGTGACTCCGCGACGGCCCGGCGCTCCCATCCGAGGGCGGCGAAGATCGCGATATCGTAGGCGGCGATGGCTGACCGGGTACTATAAGCCGATCGGTCAGGCAACCAGGGCACGGGAGAGCCTCCGCTGTCGCTCCGGCAGGACGGGCTCGGGGCGCTCGTGGGCCGGCTCCACACCGGCGAGCTCGCGGAGCTGCGCAAAGGCGGCGTCGAGGAGGTGCGGAAAGCGCTCGGAATCGGGGACGAGCGCGGGGTCGACCGTGACCCCGATGGTCAGGCTGTCGGCATAGCTGAGGATGGCAAAGGCGAGACCCACACCCTGAGCGAGCGGCACCAGGGGGACGAGGCTCTCGAGCCGCTTCCCCTGGACGTAGAGCGACACCGGGGGTCCCGGGATGTTCGTGCAGATCGTGTTGATCGGGGCGGCGGCCATCTGCACCCAGCTGAAGACCATCTGGAGCGGGGGCGGCAGCAGGTCGACCAGCTCGACCATGCGGGCCATGCGCGCCGACTGTCCGCTCGCCTTCAGCTGGGCCATCGCCGCCTGCACCTGCCGGTAGCGCTCGCGTGGATCGAAAATGCCGACCGGCAACGGCGCGACCATCATCGACACGCGGTTGCCGAGCTTCAGGTGCTCGTGCGGTGCGCGAACGTTGACCGGACACATCGCCCGCAGCTCCGTCCGCTCGGGGTTCCACTCGTGCTCCTCGAGGTACGCGCGCAGCGCGGCGCTGATTGTCGTCAGCACGACGTCGTTCACCGTGCCGCCGAGGCGGTTCTTGATGGCCTTCGCCTCGTTCAGGGAGAACGTCGTCGAGCAGACCTGACGCAAGGTCCCGACGTGACCGTTGAACGGCGTCGGGGGCGGGGCGTGGAGCAGGACGCGTCCGAGCTCGAGCGCCGCATCGGCCGCCGCGCCGAGCTCGGCGAGCACCCGCCGGGGCTGGCGAGCGAGCGCGAGCATCGCACGCGCCGCCTCGATGCTGCCGCGAACGGCATCGCGCGCCGCCCGCAGGAGCTGTGCCGTCGGCGACGGCAGCGAGGGCGGCGGCGCCGCGGCATTCTCCGGCGGCGGTGGCGGCACCGGATTCGGGCTCGGGTCGAACATGACACCGAGCAACTGCACGCCGCTCACCCCGTCGATCATGCAGTGATGGACCTTGGCGAAGAGCACGCTCTGGTCCCCGCGGTAGCCGTCGATCTGGTGCACCTCCCAGAGGGGGCGGCGGCGGTCGAGCGGCTGGGCGAAGAGGCGGCTCACCAGCTTGGTGAGCTGCCCGTCGTCGCCGGGGGGACGGAGCACGTGTCGCATCACGTGGTTGCGGATGTCGAAGCGCGGATCGGGCTCCCAGGTGGGATGCGCCAGGCCGAGCGGCACCCCGACCACCCGATGCGTGTAGCGCGGGATCAGGTGGAGCCGCGAGGCGAGGTCGGAGAGCTGGCGCTGGAAGTCGAGCGCGCCCTCCACCGGGTAGATGCCCGCGACGTGCAGCAGCTGGCCCGTTCGCTCGAGGTAGAGAAACGCCGCGTCGAGAGCGGTCAGCCGGTCGCCGGGAGCCTGGGAAGCGGCCATGCTCGGCTCAGGTCCCTTCGATCACGAACGTGACCTGCACGGTCGCCCGGTACTCGGCGATCTTGCCGTTCTCGACCGCCGCGTTCTCCTTGAGGACCTCGATGCCGGTGATGCCGCGCAGCGTCTTGTTGGCCCGCTCGAGGGCGTTGCGGACGGCGTC
>VBLD01000458.1:0-1721 GCA_005879205.1 Deltaproteobacteria bacterium | reverse complement strand
TGCGACTGCCATCTCGACCGTTCCTCAGTCGAGCACGAAGACGACCTTCATGTCGACCCGGTACTCGACGATCAGCCCGCGCTCGACCTTCACCCGCTTCTTGACCACCTCGAGGCCGGTGATGTTGCGGAGCGTGCGCGCCGCGCGTTCGACGCCCTCCTCGACCGCCTCCCGGAAGCCCTCCGGCGACGAGGCCCTGATCTCGGTGACCCGCGCAACCGCCACTCGCGTCTCGCCTAACAGACATGCCCGATCTGGCGCAACAGAGCCACCGACGGCATACTCGCGCCGCTCAAGGTGCTCACGCAGCGCGAGCTTTACGCCTACCACCAGGACGCCGTGCACCGCGCCTTCCGCTTCACGCGCGCGCTCGAAGCAGCGCGGCAGCTAGGAAGTCTCGGGCCCCGCCGGCTCGAGCACCGCCAGCGCGCGGTCGACCGCCTCGTGCGGCCCGTACAGCACGACGAGGTCCTCCGCCCCGGCGAAGAGCATCCGTCAGCGATTCGCCTCGCGCCGTCTCACGGCTCGACGTCGCGCTCGCCCGGGTCCTCTCCCGCATGGCGCGGGAGGTCGTCGGCGACGTGGAGCCAGGCGAGCTGGCTCGAGGTCCAGATGTGCGCGGCGGGGACAACGGCGTCCGGGCGGTCCATGCTGCCGACGGTCACGTCGACCGAGCGCGGCCGAGCCGTCTCGCGGAAGGTGAGCGCCGTGCCGCAAGCGGCGCACCGCTGGCGCACCGCGCGCGGCGTCGCGCGCAGCTCCGCCGGCGTCCCGGCCGTGAAGACGAGCGCGGCGGCCGGAAACGTGGCCCACGTGACGAAGGGCGCGCCCGTCGTGCGGCGGCAGATGGTGCAGTGGCAGTGGCTGACGTCGCGCGTTCGGGCGCTCACCCGGTAGCGGATCGCGCCGCAGAAGCAGCCGCCCGTGATCTCCGCCGGTTGCGGCGGCGGCCGCCGATCCGTCGGCTCGAGCGCGCGCACCCAGCGGGCGCGCGGCAGCGGCCGGAACCCTTCGCGGACGTAGAGCCCGGCCACGCGCTGGTGGTCGGCGTCGACCTCCAGGTCGACGGCCACCGCGCCCGCGTCGCCGGCAGCCCGGAGGGCCGCCCGCAGGAGCCGCGTGCCGATGCCACGCCCGCGGGCACCTGGCTCGACGTACAGCTCCTCCAGCCAGGCGGATCTGTCGCCGTGCTCGATGGGCCACACGAAGGAGAGCGCCGCGACCCCGACCGCCCTGCCCTGGTCCAGCGCGACGAGGATGCGTCCGCGCCCGGGATGCCCGAGCACCCCGCGGACCGCGCTGGCGATCTTCGCTTCCGGCGTGCGTACCCGGTGCTCGCGGAGCTGCGCCACGAGCAGCGCCGTCACCGCCTCGGCCTCCGCCTCGGAGGCCGGGCGCACCTCGATTGCAACGTCGGGCATGGACCTTGGATGCCCGATCGGACGTCCGGTGTCACGGGGGCATTTCGCCTCGCGAGCGGCGTAGCGCGTTTGCCATACGGGTTTTTCCCCCTTGACACCCAGGCTCCTGCTCATCATTTCCCAACTGATGGTCGGCAACTGAATGTCACCTTCCCGGCGCTGCGACTCCCGCGCGGTGGCGAGTGCTCGCCTGGCGCTGGCGCGCGGGCTCTGTGTCATTGCCCTGCTGGCCGTCCCCGCCGTCGCCCTGGCTCAGGCGCGCAAGACGCTCGAGGAGTGCATCGAGATCGCGCTGCGCCA
>VBLD01000134.1:1512-15884 GCA_005879205.1 Deltaproteobacteria bacterium | reverse complement strand
GCTTGGGCTATTGAGAATTGACAGTCCGGAGACCCTCCGGCATGATGTCGGTTTCACGTGCTCGCCCCTCGTCTCATCGCGGTCGCCACTGCGGCCCTGTCTGTCGGACTCGTGTCGCGGGCGGCACGCGCCGCCGAGGGGGCCGTCCTCGACCTCGCCAAGCGTGGTCTCGCCGAGTGCGAGGCCGGACGCCGGTCGACGGTCCGCGACGAGCGCCAGGCGCACTTCCAGGAGGGACAGGCGCTCGCCGAGCGCGCGGTCGCGCTCGACGGCCAGTCGGCCGAGGCGCACTTCGCGGTCTTCTGCAACATGGGCGAGCTCATGCGCCTCGACGGCGAGACGCTGTCCTCGGTCTTCCAGCTCCGGCGCCTGACGGCCGAGATCGACCGTGCGCTCGAGCTGAACCCGGAGTACACCGAGGCCCAGGCGGCCAAGGGCATCCTGCTGATCCGTCTGCCTCGGCTGCTCGGCGGCGACGCGGAGCGGGGCGAGACGCTGCTCCGGCGCGTGCTGCAGAAGGACCCGTATGCAGTCGAGTCGCGGCTGATGCTCGCCAAGGCGTGCGAGTCACGCGGCGATCGCGACGAGGCATTCGCCTTCGCCACCCGCGCGCTGCAGATCGCGCGCGAGCAGGGGCGCGCCGACAAGGTGGCCGAGGCGCAGGCCACCCTGGCCGAGCTCCACGCCGGACGCTGATCGGGCGCGGCCGATGGCCCCGCCGCTCTCGCCCGAGACGCGCGAGGCCACGCTCGCGCGGCTGCCGGTCGAGCGGCTCGACCTGCTCGTCATCGGCGGGGGCATCACCGGCGCGGGGATCGCGCGCGACGCGGCGCTGCGTGGCCTCTCGGTCGCGCTCGTCGAGCGCACCGACTTTGCCGCCGGGACGAGCAGCCGCAGCTCGAAGCTGATCCACGGCGGCGTCCGCTACCTCGAGCAGGGCGACGTCGCCCTGGTGCGCGAGTCGGCAGCAGAGCGTCAGGTCCTGAGACGGCTCGCTCCGCATCTCACGGCGCCGCTACGCATGGTGATGCCCACCTACGGCCGCACCATGCATGCGAAGCTCGCCGTCGGGCTCTGGACCTTCGAGAAGATCGCTAGCGTCCCGGCCGACGAGCGGCACGCGATGTGGAGCCGGGACGAGGCACTCCGTCACGAGCCGACGCTCGACGGGTCGCAGCTCTTCGGCGCCGCCGTCTTCACCGAGTACCTGACCGACGACGCGCGACTCGTCCTCGCCACCGTCAAGGGTGCCCATGCGGCGGGCGCGCTGTGCGTCAATCACGTCGCGGTGACGGCGCTCGAGCCCGGCGCCACCGAGACGGTCGTCCGGCTGCACGACGCGCTCGGCGGCGGCACGTACCGGGCGTCGGCACGCGTGGTGGTGAATGCGGCGGGACCATGGGTGGACGAGGTGCGCGCGCTCGCGGGCGCGCACGGCGGCACCCGGCTGCATCTGACCAAGGGAATTCACCTGGTCGTTCCGCACGACCGGCTGCCGGTTCGCCACGCCGTCGTCATGCAGACGCGCGACCGCCGCTCGGTGTTCGCGGTTCCGAGGGACGATGCCACGTACATCGGCACGACCGATACCGATCACGGGCCACCCGTCGATCATCCCGAGGTCAGCGCGGAGGACGCCGAGTATCTGCTCGACGCCGCGCACCGCTGCTTCACGGGCCGCCCACTCGCCCCCGCCGACGTGACCGGCACGTGGGCCGGCCTCCGTCCGCTGTTGCACGAGGAAGGCAAGCGCCCGTCGGAGATCTCGCGCAAGGACGAGATCATGGTCGACGCGGCCTCCGGGCTCGTCTCGATCGCGGGCGGCAAGCTGACCACGTACCGGCGGATGGCGGAGCGGGTCGTCGACCTGGTGTGCGCGCGACTCCACCATCGGACCCCGTGCCGGACGGACAGCGTGCCGCTTCCGGGTGGCGAGCGATCCCCCGAGGACGTCGCACGGGCGCTGCCCACGCTGCCACCCGGCGCCGCCGAGCGGCTGGTGCGGCTCTACGGGGCGGAGGCACAGGCCATCGTCGCGCGCCGCGACGGCGAGCCGGTCCCCGGCCTGCCCGCGGTGCTGCGGGCCGAGGTGGTGCACAACCTGGAGGAGGAGCTGGCGCTCACGCTCGAAGATCTGCTCGAGCGGCGTACCCGCCTGCTCCTCTTCGATCCCCATCAGGGCCTCGACGGCCTCGAGGCAGTGGCCAGCATGGCGGCATCGCGGCTCGGCTGGACACCCGCTCGTACGGCCGCGGAGGTCGACGGATATCGCGCCCTCGCGGCGAGCCTCCGGCTCGCGGAGACGGGAGGAAGATCATGACCGAGATCGGCCAGACCCTCGTCCGCGAGCTCGGGGCCGACCGCGTCGCCGAGGATGCGGCGACGCTCGCCGCACATCGCATGGACTACTGGATCCTCGCTCATCTCCGGGCCCGGCAGGGACGCCTGGCGGGCGGACCCGCCTGCGTCGTCCGCCCGCGGAGCACGGCCGAGGTGGCAGCGACGGTGCGCGCGGCGCAGCGCCTCGGCGTGGCGGTGGTCCCGTACGGCGCCGGCTCGGGCGTGGTGGGCGGCGCCACGCCGCCCGACCGCGCGCTGGTGATCGACCTCTCGGCGATGGACGCGCTCCTCGAGGTGCACGACACCGCGCTCTATTCGCGCGTCCAGGCCGGTATGCTGGGCGGCGCCTACGAGGCCGCCGTCCGGGCCCGCGGCTACACGAGCGGCCACTATCCGCAGTCCATCGACCGTTCGACGGTCGGGGGCTGGGTGGCGACGCGCGCCGCCGGCCAGTTCTCCACGCGCTACGGCAACATCGAGGAACTCTGCCTCGGCCTCGAGGCGGTCCTGCCGAGCGGTGAGGTGGTGCGCACGGCGCTCGTGCCCCGGGCGTCCGCCGGCCCGAACGTGCGGGAGATCTTCCTCGGCAGCGAGGGAACGCTCGGCGTGATCACCGAGGTGACGCTGCGGCTGCAACCGCTTCCCGCGCGTCGCGAGCTGGCGAGCTTCGCCTTCCGGACCTTCCACGACGGCCTCGAGGCGATGCGCCGCATCGTGCGGGTCGGGTGGCGGCCGCCCGTGCTCCGGCTCTACGACGCGCCCGAGGCGGCGCGGAACTTCTCCGCCTGGGCGCCGGCGGATGCCTGCCTGCTGCTCGTGGTGTCGGAGGGACCGACGACACTCGTCGACGCAGAGCTCGCTGCCTGCGCCGCGACCGCGACGGACGCGGGGGGGACCGCCGTCGGGCCGGAGCCGGTGGCGCACTGGCTCGAGCACCGCAACGTCGTCCCCTCCTGGGACTTCTTCCTCGACCGCGAGATGCTCGCCGACACGATCGAGGTCGCCGCCACCTGGGATCGTCTGGGCGCCCTCTACACCGCCGTGATCGGCGCGCTCGGCGGCGTCGAGGGGATGGTCGTCGCCAGCGGGCACAGCTCGCACAGCTATCCGCAGGGGGCGAACATCTACTTCACCTTCGTGCTCAAACCCGCGAACTTCGCCGACGCCGAGCGCCTCTACCTCGAGTCGTGGTCGCGGACGCTCCGCGCGACCCTCGACAACGGCGGGACGATCTCACACCATCACGGAATCGGGCGGATGCGTGCGTCGTGGGTGGCGGAGGAGCTGGGCAGCGCCTATCCGGTACTGCTCGCGCTCAAGCGCGCGCTCGACCCGGCCGGCGTGATGAACCCGGGCGCGCTGATCGCGTAGCCGGCGCGCCCCGCCTTGTCACTTGAACTCGGGTCCCGCCAGCACCGGGGCCGGCCGCAGCACCGTGCAGACGACGGGCGACGCGCCCGCGCGGCCATCGTCGATCGTCGCGCGCGGCGTGCCCGCCACCAGGGCGTAGTGCACGCGGTAGCGGCGCCCGGGCGCCGCGTTGATGGTGAGCGCGCAGGCCGGGGGCGCGCCGTGACCCCCGCCGCGCTCCTGATCGCGCTGGATGATGAAGGTGTGCATCCCCGGCAGCACCTCGACGGTGTCGGCCCGACACGGGTGCCCGTCCACGCCCACGACCCAGCCGTGCGCGGGCACGAGCGGGCTCAACCCGTGTCGCCAGGTACGGGTCGTGACGATCGCGGCGCGATCCGCCGAGACGTTGCCGGCGTGATGCGCCGAGACCCGGTGCCCGCAGGCGGACGCGATCGCGGCGAGAACGAGGAGCACCCTGCGGCCAGCGTCCCACCACATCCCGGAACGCTTATGGCGCGCGCCGACGTGGCGCGCAACGATCGGCGTTCCGGCGGTCCTACGATCTGAACAGCCGCTCGCGATCCGCCTGCATCCGCGCCATGTAGCCCCGCTCGAGAACCGCCGACGGCTGGTACTCGCGGTCGAGCCGGCGGCGGAGCTCCCAAGTCTCCCGCGCCGCGCGCACGAGCGCCCGGAGCTGCTCGGGGAAGAGTCCCTGGAAGCCGTCGGACTTCGCGATCAGCGGGTTCGGATGCGCCTCGACGAGCACCACCGAGGCGCCCGCCATGATCCCGGCCAGGGTCGCAGGGTGGACCAGATCGCGGATGCCGGTGCCGTGCGACGCGTCGACCGCCACCGGCAGCCCCGAGAGCTGGTAGTGAAAGGCCGCGATCGAGCCGACGTCGAGCGTGTTGCGCGTGTAGCGGGTCGCGCTCGCGATGCCGCGCTCGCAGAGGATCACGTTCTCCTTGCCGCCCGTCATCATGCGCTCGACCCACAGCAGGTAGGCCTCGGTGTCGAGCGAGTTGCCCCGCTTGTGGATGACGGGCAGCGTCGTCGTGCGCAGCCGGTTCAGCAACGCCTGGTTCTTGCTGTTCGGCTCGCCCACCTGGATGCAGTCGACGCCCGCGTCCTCGTAGACCGGCACGTCGCCGGGGTCGAGGATCTCGACCACGGTCGGCATGCCGAACTCGCGGCCGGCCTTGACGATGAGCGCGAGGCCCCGCTTGAGCGATTCGGTGTCCGTCGAGCCGAGGCCCTCCCACCCGCTGTAGGGGCTCGATCGGTACTTGACGACCCCGCCGCGCAGGCACTGCGCGCCCGCCTCCTTCACCAGGCGGGCCGCCTCGAGGATCTGCGTCTCGCTCTCGACCGAGCACGGGCCGGCGATCACGACGACCCGATCGGGACGGTCTGGTAGATGGGTTTGTCGGGCCCTCCCTTCTGCGCCACCCGCTTGTACGCCTTGGAGATGGGGATGAGCTGCTCGACGCCGGCGAGCTCCTCGATCTCGCCGACCGGCAGCCGCGAGATGTCGCCATAGACACCGATCAGGGTGATCTCGGTGCCGACCAGCTTCCCGGTCTTGTACCCGAGACCGTTGAGCTTCTTCTCGACGGCCGCGACCTCGTCCTCGGTCGCATCCGGCCGCATCTTGACGAGCATGGCTTGCTGGCCTCCTCCGCGACCTTTGTCGGCGGCGCCCTATTGCAATAGAAGGCGGGGCGATGCGTCAAGAGGCCGCGAAATCGTTCGTGCTGGCGCTCGACGCGGGCACGACCGGCGTGCGGGCCCTGCTGCTGGACGGCTCGGGCACGCCACGCGCCGAGGTGTACCGCGAGGTGCTGCCGAGCTGTCCGGCGCCGGGCCTCGTCGAGCACGACACCGAGACGCTCTTCCGCGCCACGGCGGACGTGCTCGGATCACGACGCAGCGGGGCACCGCCGTGGTGTGGGAGGCCGCGTCGGGCCGGGCGGTGCACCCGGCCATCTCGTGGCAGGACGGCCGGACCGTCCGACGGTGCGCCGACCTGCTCGCCGAGGGGGTCTTCGTCAGTCCGCTCGCGGCCGCCACCAAGGTCGAGTGGATCCTCGACCGCGTCGATCCGGGGCGCGAGGAGGTCCGGGCCGGGCGTCTCCGCTGCGGCACGCTCGACGCCTGGCTCGCATGGCGGCTCTCGGGCGGCGCCGTCGTCGCGACCGACGCGTCCAACGCGTCGTGCAGCGGCTTCTTCGACCTGCTCGGCCGCGCCTGGAACCCGGCCATCCTCGACGCGCTCCGCGTGCCGGACACGGCGCTGCCCGAGATCGTCGATTCCGAGGGCATCCTCGGGTCGCTCGACCCGAGCCTCGGACTCCCTGCCGTACCGATCGCCGCGCTCATCGGCGATCAGCAGGCGGCGATGATGGGCGAGCTCCGGCTCGAGCCCGGCGAGGTGAAGATCACCTACGGAACCTCCGCCATGCTGGATCTGAACGCCGGCCCCGAGCCGCTCTGGTCGATGCAGGGCACCTACCCCCTGGTCCTCTGGCGGCGCGGCGGGCGGGTCACCTTCTGCCTCGAGGGCACCGCGATCACGGCGGGCGCGGCGATCACCTGGCTGCGGGACGGGCTCGGCGTCATCGACACGCCGGCCGACAGTGCGACGCTCGCGGCGTCGGTACCCGACACGGGCGGCGCGTGGGCGATCCCCGCCTTCCAGGGCCTCGGCACGCCGTACATGGAGGCCGGGGCGCGCGCCGCGATCGGCGGCCTGTCGCGCGCCACCACCCGCGCCCACGTCGTGCGCGCCATGCTGCACGGCATCGCGTGGCGCTGCCGGGAAGTCTACGACGCGCTCCGCGCCGACTGTCCCTTCCCGCCGCCCGCGGCGCTCCGTGCCGACGGGGGGGCCGCACGCAACGATCTTCTCCTCCAGATGCAGGCCGACGCGCTCGGCTTGCCCGTCGAGCGGCCGGCGGTCCTGCAGGCGGCGGCGCTCGGCGCCGGCTATCTCGCCGGCCTCGCGACCGGCGTGTGGGCAACCATCGACGACGTCCGGGATGCCTGGCGGCGCGAGCGACTGTTCGAGCCCGCGATCGCGCCCGACGAGCGTGATGCCCGCTTCGCCGCCTGGCAGCGTCACGTCGCCGCCGCCCGCGAGACGTGAGCTTCCAGTCGGCCGGCGCGATCGAGTAAGCTCCCCTCCATGACGATGCTCCGACTCGAGCGGCAAGGCCCGCTCGCCGTGCTCACGCTCGATCGCCCGCCGGCCAACGCGCTCAATCGCGATTTCTTCGCCGAGATCGGCACCGTCCTGCCGGCGCTCGCCGCCCCCGACGTCCGCGCCGTGGTCGTCACCGGCAGCGGCCGCTTCTTCTCCGCCGGACTCGACCTGTTCGAGATCCTGACCTACCGCGGCACCGAGGCGAGCGAGTTCATGGCCCGCTTCGACGACGGCTTCACCGGACTGTTCGCGCTCGAGAAGCCGATGGTGGCGGCCGTCAACGGCCACGCGATCGCCGGCGGCGCCGTCCTCGCGGCGACGGCGGACTTCCGCCTCGCGGCCGAGGGCGAGAGCCGCATCGGGCTCACCGAGATCCAGGTCGGCGTGCCGTTTCCGACGTCGGCGCTGGAGGTCGTCCGCTTCTCGTGTGCCGGACCGTACCTCGCCGAGCTGCTCTTTCACGGCCGCACCTATTCACCCGGCGACGCTCGCATGCGTCGGTTGGTGGACGAGGTCGTGCCCGCGGCCGAGCTCCTGCCCCGGGCGCTCGCGCTCGCCGGAGAGCTCGCGGCGAGCGCGCTCGTCTCCTTCGTCGCGAGCAAGCGAGCCCTGCGGGCCGAAAGCCTGGCGCGGATCGCGGCTGCTCGCGCCGGCGGCGAGGACCCGGTCTGGGCCGCGTGGCGGGCGCCGGAGACGCGCGCGGCGATCGAAGCCTTCGCGGCGCGCGCGATCGGGGCGCGGGGGCGCCGGTGAGCGACGCGCCGCTCGCCGAGCAGCTCGCGGACGAGGTGGCGGCGATCGGACGGGCGGAGCTGCCCCCGGCCGTCCTCGCGCGGGCGCGCGACCTGCTGCGTGACTACCTCGGCGTCACGCTCGGCGGCGCCGTCGAGGAGTCGAGCGTCGTGCTGCGGCGAGGCCTCGGCACGCTCGGTGCCGCCGGCGACGCCACCGTGCTCGGCACGACCGAGCGACTCTCCGCGCCGCACGCGGCGCTCGCCAACGGCGCCGCCGCACACGCGCTCGAGATGGACGACACCCACCAGGGCGGCTCGATCCACCTGGGCGCGACGATCTTCTCGGCGGCACTCGCCGCGGCCGAGCTGGCGGGCGCCGGAGGCCGTCGGGTGCTCCACGCCGCGGTCGCGGGCTACGAGGTGGCGGCGCGACTCGCGATGGCGCTCGACCCGGCCGCGCACTACCGCCGCGGCTTCCATCCCACCGGCACCTGCGGCGCGTTCGGCGCGGCGGCGGCCGCCGGCCTCGTCTTCGACCTCGACGCAGGGCGCCTCGCCGCCGCGCTCGGCATCGCCGGCAGCCAGGCCGCAGGCTCCATGGAGTTCCTCGCCAACGGCGCCTGGACCAAACGGCTCCATCCGGGCTGGTCGGCGCACGCGGGTCTGCATGCCGCGGCGCTCGCCCGGGCGGGTTTCCGCGCGCCCACCACGATCCTCGAGGGCCGCTCCGGGTTCCTGCGCGCCTACTCGGACGGCGCCGACCCGGCCGCGCTCCGCGCCCGCAGCGACTACCAGCTGCTCCGGACCAGCATCAAGCCGCACGCCTGCTGCCGGTACATGCAAGGCCCCATCGACGGCACGCTCGCGCTCCGTACTGCGCACCGCATCGAGCCCGCCGACGTCGAGCGCGTCGAGGTCGGCATGCTCGCTGCCGGCTTCGCCATCGTGTGCGAGCCGCTCGACGCGAAGCTCCGTCCGGGCTCGGTGGTCGATGCGCAGTTCAGCCTTCCCTACGGCATCGCCGTGGCCCTCGCGTGCGGTTCGGCCTCACCGGCGGAGTTCGCGCCGGCCCGGATCGCGGACCCGACGGTGATCGGGCTCGCGGCACGCGTGCGCGCCGTGCGCGACCGGCAGCTCGACGTCGCCTTCCCACGCGAATGGCCGTCCTGGGTTCGCATCACGCTGCGCGGCGGCCGCGTGCACGAGATGGCGGTGTCGCACCCGCGGGGCGATCCCGAGAATTTCCCGGCGCCGGCCGAGCTCGACGCGAAATTCCGGACCCTCGCGAGGCGCGCCCTGCCGGCCGCAGCCGTCGCGCGCGTGGCCGCCGCCGTCGACGTCTTCGCCACGGCGCCGAGCGTCGCCTCGCTGATGGCCGCCGCGGTCCCGCTGGTCGGGTAGCCGCCCGAGCGTCACCGAAATGGCGGTCGTCATCCAGCGGAGCGGCCGTGCCCCGCGTCGCGCTTCTGCCCGGGAGGGTCAAGGGCGCGGATTTCTTTCGCTTCGCACGGCACCGGCTCCTGGCACCCCGGTTGCACAACGGCACAGCGCTCGCGCGCCGAGCGGGGCACCCAGGAGAAGACGTGCGGACCATCAAGATGCTCACCATCGCTGCCGCGCTCGCGACGATCGCGACCGAGGCGCGCGCCACGACGTTCGTCGCCATGACGGACCGTGCGCTCACGCGTGCGGCCGACGCCATCGTGGTCGGCACGGTCCGCTACATCGAGACGGTCGGGGCTCCGGACGGCGCGATCAACACGCTCGTCACGGTCGAGGTGGAGCAGGAGGCCAAGGGTCACCTCGGCCATCTCGTCGTGCTGAAGCAGCCGGGCGGCAGCGTCGGCGGCCGGCAGCTCTGGGTGGCTGGCTCGCCGAGCTTCACGGTGGGCGACCGCGAGCTGCTCTTCCTGAGCGCGTACCGCGACGGCACCGCGCGCACCACCGCGCTCGGCATGGGCCAGTTCCATCTCTCCACCAACCCCTTCACCGGCGTGACGCACGCCGAGCGCACGCTCGACGGCCTCGTGGTCGGCGTCCACAGCGCGCGCCGGCGCGTGCCGCTCTCGAGCCTGCTCAGGACGATCGGCCGGGCCCTCGCCGACGGGCACGCCAGCTCCGCCGCGCCGCTCGTGACCGTCCCGCCGGAAGCCACCGACCCCGGGCTCGAGCGCCAGTCCGTGGAAGCCTTCACGCTGATGCAGGGAGCACATGGACGGTGGTTCGAGGCCGACAGCGGCCAGGCGGTCGTCTACCGGGTGGACCCGGCCGGCGACAACGCCCTCGGGGCCGACACCACGATGGCGGCCGTCGACGGGGCGCTCGCCGCCTGGACGAACGTCAGCGACGCCGGCATCCGGCTCGAGCGCGGCACCGCGGCCGCGCCGGCCCCGCTCCGCTGCGACGGCGTGTCGCAGCTCGTCTTCAACGACCCCTTCCACGAGATCCCCGACCCGATCGGGTGCACCGGCGTGCTGGCGCTCGGCGGGTTCTGCACCACGTCGGAGACCGACGTCGTCAACGGCACGACCTTCTACCGGATCACCGAGGGCAACGTGACCTTCAACAACGGGTTCGGCGCCTGCTCGTTCTGGAACCAGACCAACCTGGCCGAGGTGACCACTCACGAGATCGGTCACACGATCGGCCTCGGCCACTCCTCCGAGAACGACAACGAGCCCGATCCGGTCCTGAAGGACGCGACGATGTACTACCGCGCCCACTTCGACGGCCGCGGCGCCTCGGTCCACGCCGACGACATGGCCGCCGTGCGCTTCGTGTACCCGAGCGCGACGAGCGATCCCGGAATACCCGATCAGGACGGCGACGGCGTTGCCGACGACCAGGACAACTGTCCTGGCATGGCCAATCCGACGCAGATCGACACCGACGGCGACGGCCAGGGCGATCTCTGCGATTCGTGCCCGCTGGTGGCCGGCCCGGCCGGCGCAACCACCTGCGCCCCGGTCCTCGTGAGCCATCTGGTGGCGACGGTCGGCGCGCACAGCCGCCTCGTCTGGCAGGGGTCGATAGAGCTCCCGGACGGGGTGGCCACGACCGCCGCCCGCGCGCTCCTGGTGAACGCCGGCGGCGTCGTCATCGACACGTCGATGGGCGGGGCGCTCGGCGTCGGGCAGCTGCCGAGCCGGCTGCGCTACCGCAGCGACCAGGCGACGATCACGCTGCGCCGCGCGCGTGGCGGGACGTATCAGGCCCGCGTCGTCGTCCGGCATCCGCATCTCTCCATGGCAGGGGCCCCCGTGATGAGCGCCAGCCTGGAGGTCGGTACCACCACCTTCACCTCGTCGCTCAGCTGCACGCAGACGAAGCGCGGGCGCCGCATCCGCTGCCGGGGCTGAGCACGTCCCGGGAAGCGTCGGTCGTTGCGGCGCTCCGGCCCCGGCAGTAGAAGGCCGCCCATGGCGGGCGGGATGCGCGGCGAGAGCCACGCGTGAGCGCGGACGCCGGGCCGCGCCGTCGCGCCGCAGCCTGGGCGGTCCACGCGCTGACCGCGAGCAGCGCCGCCGCCGGCGTCCTTGCCGTGCTCGCGGCGGAACGCGGGGCCGCGCGCACGGCGCTCGCCTGGATGGCGTACACGGTCGCCGTCGACTCGATCGACGGCACCCTGGCGCGCGCCGTCGAGGTGAAGCGCGTCCTGCCCATCGTGGACGGCACCCGGCTCGACGACATCGTCGACTACTTCACGTACGTCATCGTGCCGGCCCTCTTCCTTCTCCACCTGGACCTCCTGCCGGCGGGGGCCGCCGTCGCGGTGGCGTGCTGCCCGGTGCTGGCGAGCGCCATCGGCTTCTCACGCGCCGACGCCAAGACCGCCGACCACTTCTTCACCGGATTCCCCTCGTACTGGAACATCGTCGCGTTCTACCTCTGGGGCCTCGGCTGGCCGCCGGCGGTGAACGCCGCGGTGGTGGTGGCGTTCTCGATCGCGGTGTTCGTGCCGATCCGCTACGTCTACCCGTCGCGCACGCGCGTGCTCCGGCCGCTGACCATCGCACTCGGGCTGGTGTGGGGCGCCTCGGTGCTGGCCGTGCTCGCGCGTCCGGGCGCACCGCTGCGGACCGTCGTGCTCGCGTCGCTCGCCTTCCCCATCTACTACACGCTGCTGTCGTTCGCGCTGCACGCCTCGCGCGAGCCGCGATAGGCTGCTATGCCGGGCCGGCGATGGACCTCGCCCGCCTCGCCGCCGGCGCGCTCTATCGCCCGGATTCCGCCCGCGCGCCGGTCCGGTTCGCCGCCGCCGAGCTCCGCGCCTATCTCACCCGGCTGTTCGGCGACGCGCCCGGCGAGCGCCCCGTCGCCGGGGCGACGGGGGCATGGCTCCATCTGGCGCCGCCGGAGGCGGATTCGCCGCCGGAGATCCCTGCCCCGCCGGCGGGCGCCGAATACGCCCTCGTTCCCCGCGCGGGCGGCCTGACGCTCACCGCGGCCACGCCGCGCGCGCTGGTCGCCGCTGTCTATGCGCTCCTCGAGGCGGCAGGCTGCGAATGGTCCCCCGACGGCCCCGACGGGGAGCGCCTGCCCCGCGAGCCCGCGCGGACGCTTCCGGCGCTCGAGGGCCGGGCCGCCTTCGCGCGACGGGCCTATGCGTCGGACCTCGGGACCTGGCACTACGGCGTGCCGTCGCGGCTCGCCGAGCGCCTGCCGTCCGACGTGGCATTCATCGACTGGATGGCCAAGAGCGGCGCGACCGGCTTCCTCTTCATCCGGGCCGCCAACGACACGCAGTGGACCGTGCCGCCGCTGGCGGCCGAGCTCGAGCGTCGCGGGCTGGCGCTCGAGCTCGGCGGCCACGTGCTCACCGAGCTGTTGCCCCGCTCGCTCTTCGCCGCGCATCCCGAATACTTTCCCTCGACCTCGGGCGGAGAGCGGAGCGACCTCGGGAACCTCTGTCCCTCGAGTGCCGCGCTCGGCATCGTGTCGGAGCGGGCCCGTGCGGCCTTCGCGGGCGCCGCCGAGGTCCACCTCTGGGGCCTCGACGCCCTCGAGGGCGGCTGGTGCACCTGCGAACGCTGCGCGCGGCTCGCGCCGAGCGACCAGGCGCTGCTCGTCTGCAACGCGGTGGCCGACGCGCTGGCCCCCGACGTCCGGCTCTTCCACCTCGCCTATCACGACACGCTGCCACCCCCCGAGTCGGTCCGCCCGGCACCGGGCGTCTCGGCCGAGTTCGCACCGCGCGAGCGCTGCTACGCGCACCCGCTCGATGACCCCGCCTGCGTGACGAACCGCCCCTACCGCCAGGCCTTCGAGCACCACCTCGAGCGCTTCGCGGGGCGGGTGCACGTCTTCGAGTACTACGGCGACGCGATCCTCTTCGGCGGCTGCGCCGTGCCGCTGGTGGACGTCTGCGGCCGGGACCTCGAGTACTACCGGCGTGCCGGCGCGCGGGGCGTCTCGTGTCTCACCTTCGGCCGCTACAGCCTGTGGGCGCACGGTGCGAACATCGAGGCCTTCGCCCGGGCCTCGTTCCGGCCGGCCGAAGCGCCGGCCGCGCGTACGGCCCATTGCGTCCGTCGCTTCGGAGCCGCCGCCGGACCGATGACGCGCTACCTGACGGCGCTCGAGACCCTCATGGCCCGCGTGGTGACGTACGGTGACGTGAAGCTGCCGCCGGCGCGCGATGCCACGCGGGCCACCCTCGACGACGCCCTGGCGGCGGCTCCCGAGGTGCGACGCCTGCTCCGCGACGCCGCGGCCACCGCCCGCGCGCCCGCGTCGGTGGCGGCCGAGGAGCCGTTGCTCGACTACACGCTCGCGACGCTCGCCGCGCTACGGCAGTGGGCCGCAGCGGCCGCCGGCGCGCGGGACGAGGCGGCCGCCGAGCACGCTGCCACCGCGCTCGGCGACGCGATCCGCCACGTCGCGTCCGTTCCCGTCGAGGTCAAGGGGAGCTGGGGCGCCTACGACCTGGAGATCGCGAACGCCTTCTACGTCGCGTCGCTGCGGGCCCGGCGGGCGGCTGGAGGCTGATCCCCTAGCCGACGAGCCAGCGGGCGGTTGGAGGCTGATTACCGCCTAGCCGACGAGCCACTCGAGGAGGCGGCGAGCTTCCTTCTCGCCGAACGGGGGCGGCGCGCCCTCCCCGTCGGGCATCTTGCGGACCCAGCTGCCATCCTCGCGCAGGGTGACGTCGAACCAGTCCGCGCCGGCCGGGTCGGCGGGGTCGTACTGGATCACGGACGCGGTCGCGAGGGCGCCGACCGGGGCGGGACGCCCGCCGATGTTGACCAGCGGACTCACCACGACCTCGAGCCGGCGCTCGAGGAACTTGAGGACGAAACGGGCGCCATCGGGGACCTCGATGCCGCCCAGGTTCTTCGGGTTGAACGTCTTATCGACCGCAATCAGGGTGGAGCGGGCCTCCATGTTGACCGCGCCGGCGACCGCCTCGAGCACCCGGAACAGCGTCCGCACGTGCTGCGCGCGCAGCGCGAACAGCTCCTTCTCGCGGTTCCCTCGGCGCCCCCACGCCGGCTGGCGGGCCGCCCGGTCGAGCGCACGTCCGGCGACCTCCTTGGCCCAGTCGCCCAGGGTGGGCCGGCCGGCATCCCGGACCCTCCCGCCCTGCGGCGCCTCGTTCATTTATCTAGACTATGAGAGCGAGTCGCGCGGTGTCAAACGCGCGAGTCCGGGGACGTTTTCGGGGTGGCGGGAAGGGGTGCCGCCCCGGATCCCGGTCCTCGCCTCACGCGCGCCTCGGACCTGAGGCGTCCCTCCGCAGC